>NZ_JBPCCU010000001.1:1343007-1690322 GCF_050971785.1 Actinomadura scrupuli
GGGGGGGGGGGGGGGGGGCGCCCGGGGCCCCCCACCCCACCGCGTGCAGCGGGCCGGGTCAGCTCAGCGCGGTGAGCGTGAGGCTTCCGGCACCGCCCTCGGTGGTCTGCTGGAGCCAGCGAGCCGGGTCCGTCGTGGGCACACCGGGCCGGAGGTCGTGGCCCTTGCCGTGGTCGCGGTACGGGTGGATCACGACCTTGTCGACGGTGGAGCCGACCGGCTGAGCGGCGCTGGCGCCGCTGTCCGGGCCGCACCACGACTCCTGGCCCAGCTCGACGGCGGCGTTGGGGGCGGCGCAGGTGCCGCTGCGGAGGTTCTCGACGACGAGTTTGTTGTTACGCACCTCCACCTTCACGTAGGTACGGACGTGCTCCTGGTTCTCGACCGAGTTGGCCCAGTGGCTCTTGGGGTTCAGCGGGTCGGGGCCGTAGTTCGGGTCCTTGGCCGGGTCCGGAGCGGTGAGGTCGTAGTACTTCGAACCCGAGGCGGAGTTCGCCGTCACATAGATGACGCCCCCCGGGCCCTGTGCCACCTGGGCGGCACCGGGCTGCTCGTCCTGGTACGCCTTCTTGCCGTTCTTGATCACGTAGCTGCGGGAGTAGCTGTGGTCGTGACCCTGCAGGACCAGGTCGACGCCGAGACTCGAGAAGGCGGTCGGGAAGTCCTGGCGCCGGAGCTGGTTGTCGCCGTCGTTCGCGTGCGAGGCCGGCGAGTAGATCGAGTGGTGGTAGACGAGCACCGTGTACTTGGCCTCGCCGCCGTGTGCCTTGACCACGTCGGTGACGTAGCCGATGTGCGCCGCGTCGGAGCCGGCGGCGTAGGCGTTGCTGTTGAGGTCGATGAACAGGACGTCCTTGTACATGTACCAGTAGTCACCGCCCGACCGGGTCGCCGCGCTGCCGTTGTAGAACGGCGCGGAACGGTCGGTGTTCGGGGTCCAGAAGTGCTGTTCGTACGCCTTGCCGCCGACGTCGTGGTTACCGATGGTGGCGGCCCACGGGTACTGGCGCAGCTTGTCGGGCGCGAGGAACGCGCCCCACTGCGACTCGGTGTTGGCGGACTCGACCTGGTCACCGCCCGAGACCAGCAGCTCCGCCTTCGGGTTGGCGGCGAGGGAGACGTTCAGGGTGTCCAGCCACCCGGCACCGTCCTTGGCCACGTCGCCGGACGATCCGATCTGCGGGTCGCCGTAGAACAGGAAGTCGAAGTCGCCCTTGAAGCGCTGGGTCTTGAAGGAGTACGTCGGGGACCAGTCGCCCTCGGTGCCGACGCGGTAGGAGTACTCGGTGTGCTCCTTCAGGCTGTCGATCGTGGCGTGCCCGTTGTAGCCGCCGTTGACGGTGTTCGCGGCGACCGTGGCCGGGAAGGTGACGGTGTCCTTGGGGAACTGTCCCTTCTTGATCCGGGAGGTCGGTGCGACCTCGACCACCTGCGGAGTGCCGGCCGAGGAGTACCAGGACACCACGCGCTGCGACTCCTTGGCGCCCACGCCGAGGACGATGCCGGTGGGCGTCGCGGCGCCGTCGGCGTGGGCCGCGGTCGTCAGGCCGCTGCCGAAGACCGCGGTGACGGCCATGACCGCCGCGCTGGCGCCCACAGCCACCCGGAGCCGAACAGTTCCGGGTCCCTGGGTCCAGTTGTCGAACTTCATCAGTTTCCGTCCGTTTGAGGTAATAAGGAGCTTTGTCAACGTTTCGGACGTTTGTGTCTTCCAGTTGAACTTGGGGAAGGCAGGCCGTTACGCATGTCAGAAGGGGTGGCGTGGGCCTCAGATTCCGAGAACTCGCTGCACGAACCACACCAGTCCCATCACGGACACGGCCGCCGCGATCGTTCCGGTCGTCCACAACCCCGCGGCCGGTCGGCGGTGGCGCAGCAGGGCGAGCAGCGGGAAGACGGCGATGACGATCGAGAGCTGCACGACCTCGATGCCCACGTTGAAGACGAGCAGCGACCACAGCAGCGTCCACGACCAGGCCTGGTCGATCCCCAGCGCCGAGGCGAAGCCGAGTCCGTGCACGAGGCCGAAGCAGAAGACCACCGCGAGCCGTGTCCAGCCCGCACGGTCCAGGCTGAGGTGACCCCCACCGGCCGCCTCGAGATCCGTGGCATGTGATCGGCGGCGCCAGATCCGCCACAGGTGCCAGCCCGCGACGACCGCGATCGAGAGGGCGATGACGGGCTCGACGAACGACGCGGGCACCTGTACGAGGCCGAGGGCGGCGAGGACGAAGGTCACCGAGTGGGCGAGGGTGAAGGTGGTCGCCGCCAGCAGGATCTCGCGCAGGCGGCGTGACCCCGCGATGAGCGCCAGCAGGAACAGGATGTGGTCGATCCCGGTGAGCAGGTGCTCGGCTCCGAGCCGGAAGAACTCCCAGAACCGCTCGGTCCAGGCCTGTTTCGTGGAGAACGACCGATGGTGAGCGTCCAGGGCGGCGCTCCCGGACGTCAGATCGAGGTGGTAGGTGACGATCGTCTTGACGTCGCGCACGTAGCCCTCGGAGTCCGGGAACAGCCCGCCGCGCACCTCGTGCGCTCCGGCCGGCTCCGGGCACCGGTAGTCGAGAACCAGCCGCGCGTACGGGACGCCCTCGCGTCGCTCGATCGTGAAGCCGCCGTCCCGGACCGGGGTGCACGCCTCGCCCCCCGCCGTGATGCCGAAGCGCCGGGTCACGTACGCGACGACCGAGGCGGCGTGCGCTTCCAGCGCGGCGGCCTGCCTCGCCGTGTCGCCGGCCTCGAACGCCGCGTTGCCCGTCCGGAAGAGCGGGTCGTCCTTCTGGTAGTCGGCGGCGGAGACGACGAGCAGGTCGTACTCCAGCCCGAGCTCGGCACGGACGTGCCCTTTCCCGGGCGAGGTGAGGTGGACGTACACGGTCGAGCTGAACCCGTGGGCGAGAGCGGGTGCGGCACTGAGCAGGACGGCCACGGCTACGGCGGCGATGACGGCACAGGCACGACGCCGAGCGGCGTGGGACATGCGACTCCTCTACGGTTGGCCAACGCAATCTGCTCGGCTCAGATGAACGAGCGGCAGCCCGCACGCGAACCGTCGGCCAACCAGGCATAACGGACATAACCCCTCGTATCGGGGGTGGCGTGCGATGGGATAGGAAGTAGGCGCACTTCCCCTCACCCCGTCGGAGGACGATCTCCTTGCGCTCTCGCCTTCTGCCCGCCGGCACGCTGGCCGCGGCGGTCGCGACCGCCGTACTGGTCGGCGGATGCGGCGCCGGCGACGACTGGTCCCGGCCGCACGCGAAGCCGACCGCCGTCGGCACCCTCGGCCCGGGGTACGTCGACCGGACCGCACCGCCCGTCCCAGAGGCGACGATCACACCGCGACCCGGCTCCTGGGACGGGGTCCGGCCGCCCAAGGGCTACCGCGTCGTGCTGCTCACCACCGGCAAGGACCCCCAGACCAGGACGCTGGCGAACGCCGTCGCGGAGTGGGCCGAGCAGGAGCACGTCAGCCTCAAGACCGTCACGGCCACGCGGCCGGACCGGTACATCGCGAGCATCAGCAGGGCGATCGACCTGGCGCCCGACCTCATCATCAGCGCCGGCAACGACCTCGTCGACCCCCTGGCCATGGTCACTCCCAACCACCTCGGCCAGCAGTTCCTCGTGATCGGCGCCGAGCTGGCCGAGCCCACGGCGAACGCCACCGCCGCCGACTGGACCGGTGCGTCGTTCCGCGGCGAGGGGCTCGGCATGTCCTCGACGTACGATCCCGCCACCTTCACCCCCGAGCGCGCCGGTCGCGCCGTCCGGGCCGGTGCCGCAGCCGTGCTCAGCGGCCTGACCGGCATCGTGATCTGGCTCGACTAGCCTCCTGAGTCCGGGTCGGTTCACATCCCCGGCAGGCGTGGAACTCGGCCCAGCAGGCGAAGCCTCAGCTCAGAGGCGATGAAAGCGACGAAGTGGCAAGACCGGCCGCAGGAAGGGGAAGAAGTTGTCGGAGCGACCAGAAACCCTCGCTGACGATCCGTTCGGTGATCGGCGGCCGACCGGTCACGAACGGCGGACGGGACTGCCCTGGGACGCGTCGTACCACGACGGCCCCGCGCCTTGGGATCTCGGCCGGCCGCAGCCGGCGATAGTGCGTCTGGCATCCGCGGGCGGATTCGCCGGACAGGTGCTCGACGCGGGCTGTGGGACCGGCGAGAACGCTCTTCACGTCGCCTCGCTGGGATTCTCGGTGCTGGGCGTTGACGTGGCTGAGACGGCACTGGCGATCGCCCGGCAGAAGGCCGGCGACCGTGGCATCGAGGTCGAGTTCGCCACGGCCGACGCGTTTCGGCTGGAGCGGTTGGGGCGCAGGTTCGAAACGGTGCTGGACTGCGGCCTTTTCCACGCCTTCGACGGCGACGAGCGACCAGGATATGTGGCGAGTCTGGCGTCGGTGACCGAGCACGATGCGACCCTGTACGTGTTGTGCTTCAGCGACGACGGTCCCGATACCGGCCCGCACCCCGTCAGCCGGGAAGAACTGAGAGCGGCGTTCAGTCCGGGCAATGGGTGGAATGTCGCCGCCATCGAACCGGACCGGGTCGAGACGAGATACCACGACGACGGCGCACCGGCCTGGTTCGCGACGATCAAACGGATCTAGAGCCTGCGGATGATCACAGGGCACGCGCGGGCTCAGCCGAGATTCACCCGGGTCAGGGTGTTGACGCGGGTGGCCACGATGGACACGTTGAACACCGACATGCTGTAGGTGGTGGTGTAGCCGAAGCACGCCCACGTGACCGTCCCCGTGGTCGTCACGATACCCGCGGTGGTCGTCGACATGTTCGCGAACTGGGGCTTGGGGCCGATCGTGGTTCTACCCGCCGGGGTTTCACGGCTGACGTTGTCTCCGGTGACGTACAGGGCGCAGGCGACCGACTCGGTAGAGGCGTTGTTGTTCTGGGCCGTGGCCGACGCCACGACCGTCCAGCGGCCGGCCGGAAGGGCGAATTGGTAGCTGGCCGCGTTACCGTACCTTGCCGTCCTCCAGGCGAACGTATCAGCGACGATCACATCGGGAGGCGCCGCGGTCGCCGGGATCGCAGACAGGCCGAGGCCGGCGAGCGCGGCCACCGCCACGACCAGGACGGCGTAACGTCCGCGCACCTTCGTCAGGATCGAACCGGACATGGGGCATCACTCCTGAGGTTCCGGGAAGTCGGCACCATTGCGCGACGGACGGCGGAGCGTGGTCGCCATGGTGGTTCCCTCCTGTCGCCCGCCCGGGCCGCGGCGGCGCCGCGGACTGTACGGCCGTGCGTGACGACGTGGGAAAGCTAGGAAAAGGACCTTCCCTCGGCCTTCCTCGAGCCTTCCGGCACGGGGAAGGGCTGCGGAAGGCGCGGTTCGTACCTTCTGCCGACCGGATCGGAACGTCGCCGGATCGTGGCTCAGGCCGCAGGCGGCGCGGAGGAAGGGACCATCCTCATGACCACTCCCACGCTGTTCGCGGCCATGGACGCGGTCAGGGCGTCCACCGGCGGCGAGTCATGAACGTCGGGCGACCGCTTCGAGCCGAGCATGACCGCGCCGTCCGGGGCGCGGCGGTGCGGCGTTCGAGCGAAGGCTTCGCGGGTACCGCCCTCCCCGATGCCGGAGACGCCTTCCTGCTGTTCGCCGTGTCCGCTCCGTACGCGGTGGGCGCGACCGCCTCGGGCCCGCTCATCTGCCGCTGGACCGGGGAGGAGTGGCTCGCCGAGCGGCTTCCCGCCCTTCCCATGGGGGTCATCAAGGGGGCGAGCCTGATCGGCGTTCACTCCGGCGGTGACACGGCGGTGGCCGCCGGGGGTTGCTTCGATGCCGTCGCGGGCGGGGAACTGCCTCTCCTGCTGCGCCGCACCCCTGGTGGGTGGGTGGATGATCTGCCGCCTGAGCTGGGGTTCGCCTACGTGCTGACGGACGTCACGGAGGGCTGGGCGGTGGGTCACGGATTCCCCGGCACGGTCCTTCTCCGTCGCGACGGGACCTCCTGGACGCCGGTGGCCGTCCCCGGGCGCCCCGCACGGCTCCTTGCCGTCGCCGTACACGAGGGTGAGGTCTGGGCGGCGGGCGCACGGGACCGCGACGGCCTGTTCCTGCGCTTCGACGGCCGCGCCTGGAAGGAGTTCCGCTCCGGCACCAGGGCCGTCACCTCCCTCGCGGCGGTCGGCGGCGAGCTGTGGGCCGCGGCAGGACGTACGGTCCTGTGCTGGACGGGCCGCCGCTGGACCTCCCTGGAGGCCCCCTTCCCGGTCAACGCCCTCACCGGCGTCGGAGGCGTTCTCAACGCGGCGGGCTCCGGGCGGGTGGCCCGGTACGACGGCCGCGACTGGAGCGTCCGGGAGCTCCCCGGCACCTGGCTGGGCGCGGACGAAGGCTGGCTCGTCGGCTCTCGGTGACCCAGGGCGGTCAGCGTGCGGCCGCCCTGCAGCGGGCGGCGTCCAGCGGTTGCGCGGAGTCTTCGAAGAGGTCGGCCGCCTGGGCGAAGAGGCGGGCCGCTTCGGACGGGTCGCCTTCGGCCCGGGCCAGGTGGGCCCGGGCCTCCAGGGTCGCGGCCTGCCAGGCGGTGCCGTCCCACATCTGGGCGGAGCGCTCGGCCAGGGAGAGATGGCGGCGGGCTTCGGGGAGATCGCCCGCGTTCACGCAGGCGATGGTGGCGGGTACCTGGAACATGATGGTGCAGAAGTAGCAGAAGTCGATCTGGGCCAGGGCGGCTTCCGCGGAGTCGACGACGGCGTGCGCCGTTTCTGGATCTTCGGCCGCCATGATCATCGTTCCGTACAGCCGCTGGAGGAGGTGCATGCCCAGGACCGACCAGCGTGCCAGCGGGAGGGCACGGCGGAGCAGGCGGTCGGCGGCGGCGCGGTCGCCGCGGGCCAGGTGCACTTCGGCCAGGCGTTGGAGGCAGTGGGCTTCTCCCGCCGTGGCGGCGATCTCGCGGTGCAGGCTGATCGCGTCGGACAGTTCGCGCTCGGCCAGGTCGAGGTCGCCCTTGAGGAGGGCCGCCGAGCCGATGAGCGCTCCGGCGAAGGCCACGGCCCGCAGCGCGCCGGCACGCTCCGCGGCGGTGCGCAGCGCGCCCGCCATGGCGATCACTTCTTCGTAGGGGGTCTGGCCGTAGAGGAGGTATTCGGCGACGCACAGATGCGAGTCGAACACCATGGTCGCGAGGCCGAGGTCCTCGCGGGTGCGGAGCAGTTCGCGGCGGAGCAGCTGGCTCCACTCGCCACGGGTGTGGGTGAGCAGGCCCTTCAACGCGATCAGGTCGAGGTGGGCGCGGGTGATGTCGCCGGGCGCGAGCCGGTCGGCGGCGGTCGCCGCGGCCCAGGCGCCGTCCAGGTCCCCTTGGAAGTAGGCGAGCGTGCCGCGGGCGATGAGGATGATCGGATCGGCCGGTCCTCCGTCGGGCTCCAGCCCCTTCAGAGCCGACAGGCCGAGCTCGACGTCGCCGGAGTAGACCGCCAGCCGTGCGAGTTTGGCGCGCAGCGGCCGTGCCTCGACGGGGCCGGCCTCGCCGATCGCCCGCCGGTAGGCGGTGATCGCGGACGGGTCGCCGACGGCCGCGAGCAGGTCGGCGTGCAGTCCCAGCGCGCGCAGGCGGTCGGGGCCTTCGGCGACCGATCTGATGGAGTCCACCAGTGTCAGGGCGTCGCGGTAGGCGCCGACGGCGGCCTCGGTCTCGGCGGCCCGGAGCACGTAGGGGACGGCGGTGCCCGGCTCGCCCGCCGCCAGCAGGTGGTGACCGATCCGGGCGGGCGAGGCGCCCAGCGCGATGAGCCGCTGTGCGCAGGCTCGGTGCAGCGCGCGTGCCCGGTGCGGTGCGATCTCGGCGAGGAGGGCGTCACGGATCAGGGGGTGCCGGAACCGGTAGCCACCGAGGGTGCGTTCGATGATCAGGGAGGCCAGCGCGGAGTCGAGGCAGTCGAAGGCCTCGTCCTCCGGCAGTCCCGAGAGCATGAGGAACTCGTCGGTGTCGAAGACCGTGCCGATGGTGGCGACGTGCTCGAGGACCCCGCGCTCGCGAGGGGTGAGGACGGCGAGTGCGGCGTCGCCCGGCCGCCGCCCCTCCACCTCGGGACGTCCGGCCGTCCGGGCCAGCTCCACCACCGCGAACGGCATTCCGCCCGACAGCTCCCAGATCCGGTCCAGGGCGTCGGAGGCCAACCCGGGGTGGCAGGTGGCCGCCAGCGCGGCCGTCTCGTCCTGGCTGAGCGGAGTCAGGCCCAGCTCGACCGCGGCGGCCCGTCCTATCAGGCTGGTCCGGAACTCCTCGAGGGCGTCGGTGACGGGCTGGCGCCGGTAGGCGAGCACGAGGACCATGCGCTCGGTGAGACAGCTGCGTGCCAGGTAGTGCAGCAGGCGCAGGCTGGCCTCGTCTGCCTCATGCAGACCGTCGACCGTCAGCAGGACGCCGGGGCCCGCCGCGGCCAGCCGGGTCAGTTCCGCGACGGCGACGAACAACCGCTGGTGGGCGCCGTCACCGCTCCAGCCGAGCGGCAGCCCCGACAGGGCCCGGTCGATCTCCTCCCGGCAACGGTCGTCGAGACCGTCCAGCAGCGTGGGGTGGCGGCGGCACAGGTCGGCCACCGCCTCCAGCACCGGCGCGTACGGCCAGGCGCCCTCGATCTGGGACGCCACCCCTGTCCCCGTCCGCCAGCCCCGGGACGCCGCGAAGCCGCGCGCCCAGTCCAGGAAGCGGGACTTGCCCATGCCCGCCGCGCCCCAGACGAGCACCGTACGTCCCCGGCCGCCGGCCGCCTCCTCGACGGCCCGCTCGAGCGCGGCGGTCTGCGCGTCGCGGCCGACGAGCGGTGCCGGGCGGGCGCCGCCCGGCCGGCTGTCGAGGAGCGAGTCCCGCAGCCGGACTGCCTCCTCGCTGGGCCCCACGCCCAGCTCCTTGTTCAGTGCACGGTCCATGCGCTCGAACTGGCGCAGGGCCGCCCGCCGGTTGCCGCTCGCGGCCAGTTCGCGCATCAGCTCCAGGTGGGCCTCGGCGTCGGTCGGGTCGGCCTCGACGAGGTCGGCCCAGCGACCGGCCTGGTGGAGCATCTGCACGTAGCGGAGCTGAAGTCGTTCGCGTGCCTCGCCAGCCCACGGCTCGTAGTCGTCTCCCGGCAGCAACGGGCCGGTGTAGACGTCGGCCGCCTTGGCCGCGGTCACCGCGTCCCCGGTTTCGAGCGCTTCGGCGAGGAGCGCCTGGAACCTCAGGACGTCGATGTCGACCGGCCTGTCCGGGAAGAGCACGACGAACTCGTTGCCCAGCACCACGCTGTCCGGCCCGAGGTGACGCCGGGCGAAGTGGGCGGCCTTGTGCAGGCGAGGCCCGGCCTCGGTGACGGGCAGTTCCGGCCACAGCGCGCTCATCAGACGTTCGCGGTGCATCCGCCGCCGGGGCTCCATGGCGAGGATCTTGACGACGCTCGCCGCGGACCGCCGGTTCCAGGCTGCGGCGGGCACCGCGGTGCCGGAGATCCGGACCTCGAATCCGCCCAGAAGGGAGATTTCGACGTTCACGGGCTCAGTATGCAGTGCCGCCGATCACCCGTCATCGGGCGCCGAGCCGCGAAACGGCCTCGATCTCGTCGCTCATCGCCGAGCTCAGCTCCCGCAGCAGGCCGCCGACCGTGGGCTCGTCCCAGTCGTAACCCGCTATCTGGTCGGTCGCGGAGAACACCGGCTCCGCCACCTGGTCGCGGAGTTCCTGGTAGCCGGCGAGGGCCTCGTCCTCGGGCGTTCCCCCCAGCACCCGGCCGACCGCGCGGGCCAGGAGCTGGGCGTCGCGCAGGGAATCGGTCATCCCGTGGGCGCTGAGCGGATCGAGAAAGTATCCGGAGTCGCCGGCCAGGGCCCATCCCGGGCCCCGTGCCTGCCGCATGAAGCCGGGACGGCCTGGAAAGCACCGTATCCGCCGGGGCGGTTCCGCGGCGGCGAGCCGTACGTCGGGACCCGTCGCCTCGGCGAGCAGCCGCCTGTACGCGGCCCGCGGATCGTGCGCGAATTCCCGGCCGAACCGTCCGGCGGAGGTGCCCGCGAAGACGCACACCTCCGCGTTGTTGGTCGGGATCATCCCCGCGCTGGCGCCCTGCCGGTAGAACCACTCGTAGCCGGTCACGTCCAGGCCGGACCAGTGGGCGTAGACGATGGCGCTCGCCCCGGTACCGACCCGCAGGGTGCGGGCACCTGCCTGCCGTGCCACCAGCGACCGCGTGCCGTCCGCGCCTACCGTCAGCCAGGCCTCGGCGCGGAGCCTTCCGCCGGACCGGGTCCGCGCGGCCACGCCGGTCACGCGGCCGGCCGGATCCCGGAGCAGTTCGGTCACGGTGACACCGAACCGCACCTCGGCGCCCGCCGAGATCGCGGCGTCCACCAGCACGCTGTCGAGCAGCGTCCGCCGGGGAGCGTAGAGCGCGTCGACGCCCGCGGCGGATCGCAGCGACACGGTGACGGTTTCAGCGCCGTAGTGGAACAGGGTCCTCCGGATCGGGGGAGTCCCCGCCGCGGCGATCCTGTCCAGCAGACCCCAGTGGTGCAGCAGGGACGCTCCACCCCGCATCAGCGCGTGCGTGGACAGGGTGTCCGAGCCGCGCCGGCCGCGTTCCAGGACCAGCACGCGCAGGCCCCGGCGGGCCAGGAGCAGGGCGGTCGCGGCCCCGGCGCAGCGCGCTCCGACGACGACCACGTCGTAGCGTTCTGTGGAGGACATCTCAGGGGTTTCCTTTCCTCGGCTTGCGCGGGCCGGCCGGTCCGGCGTCGGCGGTCGGAAGAGTCCGATCGCCGTGTCGTCCTACGGCGCCGTCGGGCCTTCGGCCGGCCGGTCGGCGGCGTCGGTCGAGACGTCGATCTGGACGGGAACACCGTTGGTGACGACGTCGTAGACGGCCGACCGGGACCGGGACTGCTCGACCAGGGCGCGCAGCACCTCGTCCGGGGCGTCGCCGCGGATCCGGAAGCTCACCCGGATGCCCTGGTAGCCGTTGCGGACCTCGTCGGACAGCCCGAGGATCCCCCGCAGATCGATGTCGCCTTCGACGGTCGACTCGACCTCGGTCAGTTCCACACCGTGCGCCGCTGCGATGTTCGCCAGCCCCGCGGTGAGGCAGGCGGCCAGCGCGTGCAGGAGGAACTCGACCGGAGTGGCGCCCTTGCCCGTGCCCACGAGCACGGCCGGGTGGTCGGCGTCGTAGCGGAAGTCCTCGGTGCGGCTGGTGTCCTCCTGGCCCGCACCGTAGAAGTCCCGGATGGTGGTCCGGTTGTGCGTGCCGGCGACCCATCGATTGGTGACCCGGAACTGGAATGCCGCCAGCGATGGGGTGGCCCGGACCGCGTCGATGGTCGCGAACAGCGTCGGGGTGTCGACGCCGTTCAGCGGTCCGCGCTGCGTCTTGGTGGTCATGAGGATGGTCCCCTTTCCCCGCCCGGTGCCGCCTGCGGCCTGTGCCGCGATCCGGCGACGGCGCCGATCCGGTGGACAGAGGCTAGGAACCGCGCCTTCCCCCGGCCTTCCCCGCCGCTTCCCGCACGGGAAGGCCCGGCGGGGAGCCTCGTCGGTGAGGTGGTGCTCGCGGAGGCCATGCGCGGACAGGACTGTCCGATACGGCGAGGGACTCGCTCTGAACAGCCGGGTCGTGGCCGGTTGCGGATGCGGATGGGTTTGCCCGCTGTTGCCCGGACCCATAATCTCGACAGCGCCGAGGCGTTCGTCGATGTCCGATCGGTGGCGCCGAGGCGGCATCGGCCGGTTACACGGGGCCGGCCGACGATGTCGCCCCCCTCCAGTCGAGATGGAAGACCTCATGAACGCCATCGAGGCCATCGGGTCACGTCCAGCGGTGAACGGCGGCCGGCTGACGGTTCAGCGCTGCCTCATGCTCGTGCTGGGGCTGATGAGCGTGCTGGTGCTGGTGGCCGCGCTGGTGGGCGCCGCCCTGCTGAACCGGACGGCGCAGGCCTCCGACCGTCTCGTGGACCGGATCGCGCCCGCACGCATCGAGGCCTCCCGGTTGCAGGCGGCGCTCCTCGACCAGGAGACCGGGGTGCGGGGCTACGCCCTCACCGGAGACGGGCAGTTCCTCGATCCCTACAATCGCGGGCTGGCCGCCGAGCGCGACGCCTCCGCCCGCCTGGCCGGTTACGTTCGCGGTGAACCCGCTCTGGCCGCGGACCTGCGTAAGGTCCTGGCGGCCGGCGAGACCTGGCGGCGCGAGTACGCCCTCATCGTGATCGCCGATGTGCGGGCGCACGGCCCGAAACGCGTCTCCGACGCGGCCACCGTCCGGGGCAAGAACGACTTCGACGCACTGCGCGGCCAGTGGACGATACAGGACCGGCACCTGGCCGACGCGCGCTCGGCGGGCCGCGCCGACCTGGTCCACACCAGGACGGTACGCGACGTGGCCTTCGCCGCCATGCTCGCGATGTTCCTGCTCACCGGGGTGTTGCTGGCGGTGCTCCTGCACTTCATGGTGGCACGGCCGCTGCGGTCGCTGGGCGGAGCGTCCCGCCGGGTCTCCGGCGGCGACTTCAGCCACGCCATCTCCGTGCGCGGGCCATCTGATCTGCGTGCCGTCGCCGCCGATGTGGAAGCGATGCGCAGTCAGATCGTCCGGGAGCTGGGCTCGGCCACCGAACGCGAGAAGCTCCTGCAACGCCAGGCGGCCGCGTTGGACGCCCAGGCCATCGAGCTGCGCCGCTCGAACTCGGAGCTGGAGCAGTTCGCCTATGTCGCCAGCCACGACCTGCAAGAACCTCTGCGCAAGGTCGTGTCGTTCTGTCAGATGCTGGAGCGCCGTTACCGCGGCCAACTCGACGAACGAGGTATCCAGTACATCGCCTTCGCCGTGGACGGCGCCAAGCGCATGCAGCTCCTGGTCGCCGACCTGCTCACCTTCTCGCGTGTGGGACGGGAGCAGGAGCACCGCACCGTGCCGCTGGACCAGGCCCTCGACAGGGCGTTGGAGAACCTGGAGACCGCGGTGTCGGAGTCCGGCGCCACCATCGACCGGCCCGACCGCCTGCCGGAGGTCATCGGCGATCCGACACTGCTGACGATGCTGTGGCAGAACCTGATCGGCAACGCGATCAAGTTCCGTCGTCCTGACCAGATGCCGGTGGTGCGCGTCACCTGTGAACCGCAGGCACAGGGCTGGCGGCTCAGCGTCACCGATAATGGCGTCGGCATCCCCGCGGAGCACGCCGACAAGATATTCGTCATCTTCCAGCGCCTGCACCCGCGGGAGGCCTACAGCGGAACGGGCATCGGACTCGCCCTGTGCAAGAAGATCGTCGAACATCACCGCGGTCGCATCTGGCTCGACCCCGCCTACACCGATGGCGCCCGGATCCACTTCACGATCCGCGAGTTCGACGAGGCTCTCGCCACCGCTGCCGCCCCCGCTGTCAAGGAGCTCGCCTGAGCGCCGCCGCGAAGCCTGACACCTCGGGCTCGGCGGAGGCCGGCGTGTCCGGACTGATCCGCTCCAGGAACAAGCGGCGGGGGCCGACCGTTACTCTCGGCGACGCGATGAACGCCGGGCATTTCTACGTCACGCCGCCCCGGCTGGAGAAGGCCAGGACGAGCGAAGATGACGAGCGATGGTGCCGTGGTCGCCGGTGAGCTGATGATCGGGGGGCGGGCGCGCGGCTTCACGATCCGGCCGCCACGCGCGGCCTCGGGCGGCGGCCCGCGGCCTCTCGTGCTGGTGCTGCACGGCAACCACCCGGAGGCCGGCGGTTGGATGATGCGCGAGTGGACCACGTTCGACGAGCAGGCGGACGCCCGTGGGTGGGTGATCGCCTACCCCGATGGCCACGGCGGCTGCTGGGCCGACGGCCGGGGCGTCACCAGCGCGGAGGAGGCGGGCGTGGACGACGTCGCGTTCCTGCGGGCGCTGATCGATCATGCGGCCGGCCGGTACGGCACCGCGCCGGACCGGACCGTGGTGGCGGGCGTCTCCAACGGCGCCTTCATGGCCCACCGGCTGGCCCTGACCGCCGGTGACCGGGTGGCCGTGCTGGCGGCCGTCGCGGGTACGCTGCCCGCCGCGCTTCGCGAACTGCGGCCGGCCTACGCCGTCTCGGCGCTGCTGATCCACGGCACGGCCGACCGGCTCGCGCCCATCGAGGGCGGCTACTCCCGGTGGCGGGGCCCGAACGGTGAGCTACGCGGCCGTACGCTGTCGCTCCAGGAGACCGCGGAGCACTGGCGGGCGATCGACCGGTGCCCGCCGGGCCCTGGGAACACACGCGACACCGTGTCCTCCAGCCGTACGACGGTGGGCGGCGGCGTCGGTGGTACCCAGGTCGCGGCCTGGACGGTCCGCGGCGGTGGCCACGCCTGGCCAGGAGCGCCCGCCGCCCCCGGGCGGCCCGAACCGGCCACCGGCGAGTTCGACGCGGCCGAGGAGATCTGCCGCTTCGCCGCCCCTCTCCTCCTGCCCGCCGCCACCCGGCGCTTGTGATCGACCGGCGGCCTCCGTCCCCACGCATCCGCATGCCGGCCGGCCGACGGCCGGCGACCGCGATCGGCCGGCCTCGGGCGTCACGGCGTGTCCGCGGGGTACCGGCCGGTTCCGGCTCACGGACGCCGAGCGGCTTTGCCGCCCCGTCAGCCGGCGGGGCGGGGTTCCGGGCCGGGCGGGAGGAACGTCTCCGCGACATGGGAGGGTGCGGCCTGCTGCCAGGAGTCCACGAGGATGGCGTACAGCTCGTCGGGGCCGTCGAGGGCGGCGAGCCGGGCCCGGACCCAGGAGGAGCCGGCCTCGTGCGGGGGCACCCAGAACTTGTCCGGTTCGGCGGCGATCAGTTCGTGGCGTTCGTGCCTGGGGCAGCGCACGGCGAAGGACGTGCCGTCGTCGGGGACGGTGACGAACATCCGCCCGGCGACGTGGAAGGTGGGGTGACCCCACAGCTCCTTCTCGACCGTCTGCGGCAGGGACAGGGCGAGGTGGCGGACGTCGTCGGCGTCGAGCACGGGATTCTGCCTTCGAACGGCGGGACGGGGAGGCTGATGACACTGGGCACCGAAACCCGGGCGGCTGTGCGTTTCGTCGCGGCGCGGTCCGCCGGACGGTGCCTTCGGGCCAGGCTACCGGGCCGCCCGAGGAGGGCATCGAGCTCATCGGATTGTCGTGCCGGTCGTCCGGGCCGGACAGCCGCCGCTGTCCGGCCCGTTGGGCGGGTACCTCACATCACCAAGGCCGCGAAACCCGGGTACGGACTCGGGGGCGTGCGGCGGCGACACGGCCTGAGCGTCCCGGCTCCGAGGCGGGCGGTTACCGTACGAGGGATCCGGCCATGGCACGACGGCGAGGAGGCACCCCGATGGCGGCGAACGAGCGCATTCCCTACGACGAGTTCTCCATGTTCCACGAGAACGCACACGAGGCCGGGCTGCCGTACGGAGGGCCACCGGCCGTCCGACGCGAGTTCGTGGAGCTGGGAGACGGCCGCCGGCTGAGCGGGCTGGTGTGGGGAACGACCGGCCCTGAGCTGGTCCTCCTCCACGGCGGGGCGCAGAACGCCCACACCTGGGACACGGTCGCGCTGGCCCTCGGCCGGCCCCTCCTGGCCCTCGACCTTCCGGGCCATGGGCATTCCGACGACGGCAGACACGGGTCCGCCGACGTCACCGCCAACGCAGAGGACGTGGCGACGGCGATACGGGCCTTGGCTCCCGAGGCGAGGGGCGTCGTGGGGATGTCCCTCGGTGGCATCACCGCCCTGGCGCTCGCCCGGGACTTTCCCTCGCTGGTCCGGGCCATGGTGCTGGTCGACGTCACGCCCGGGGTCGACGCGGTGAAGTCCAAGGTCATCGCCGACTTCGTGAACGGCCCGGCCAGCTTCCCGGACTTCGACCAGATCCTGGCGCGGACGGTGGCTCACAACCCGGGACGGACCGTCAGCTCGCTCCGCCGGGGCATCCTGCACAATGCCCTGCAGCGGGAGGACGGCACCTGGGTCTGGCGCTACCGGCGCTTCAACGGTCCTCGAACCGAGCACACCGACGGCGTTCTTCCCCAGTTCGCATCCCTGTGGGAGGCCGTGTCGACCCTGCGGGCCCCGCTGATGCTGGTACGCGGGATGCGACCCCAATCGGTGGTCGACGATGCGGACGAGGCCGAGCTTCTCCGCCGGGCCCCCTCGGCTCGCGTGGCCCGCGTCGAGGAAGCAGGCCACAGCGTGCAGGGGGACTCACCATTGGAGCTGGCCCGGCTGATCGACCGATTCATCGCCTGACTCCCCGTCCCCGCCGAGGAGCCCGGCAGGTCAGCCCGCGACCTGGGACTGCCAGGTGCGACCGATCGTGCGCATCAGCGCTGGATACACGACGAGGTGCCGCAACGGTTTGATCGCCTCCATGTACAAGCGTCCGGGCCGGCCGTTCGGCTTCACCAGCACGGCCAGCTCACCGCGATAGCCGCCTGACTCGTCCGGAACCCAGCCGATGTGCATGAGCGCGTGCACGGTCCGGTTGGCCATCTCGGCGGTCCATTCGTCGTCGGTCTGGTAGACCGAGGTGAAGGGAACCGAGGAGAAGTCCGGCCCGCGTGGCCCGTTCCGCAGGTCCGCCGGCAATCGGTCGCGCAGCGACGGCACCCGGGCGGCGACGCCGGTATCGGCCTTGTCCCAGCCCAGCAGCGCCCCGAGCCGCCAGCGGATCGCGAAAAGCATCTTGTAGCCGCGTGAGTAGTCGCTGGTGTCGCGGCGGGACGTCAGGTGCCGCACCAGTCGCGGGAAGTCGTCGGGGCCGCCGGGCGTCGGCAGCGCCCACACGTCCTCGAGGTGAAAATCGGGCGCGATCTCGTGGATCCGCCACGGCCGCGAGGTGTACGCCGCGTTCGGAAGCTTCATTGGTGGCAGGACCTCCCTCCATATCTGACCGACCTGCCTCGGAATGCGAGCGGCGAAACCTGCGCCACCGCCACCTTTTCCGGCGCGTCCGGCGCGGGCCTGCTCGCCGGTCCGGCCGCCACACCGATCGATCATTCCGCGGCCCAGGTTCCGGGCGAAGGCTCCGGCCATCTGTGAGCCGGCGCTGTCGCCCGTGCACAGGAACGACGCCGGGCTAGGTGACCAGGGGCGAGTCGTCCCACTTCGAGAGCTTTACATCAAATTTGATTGATGCATCTCGCGTTCGGCATGACCTGCCTGGTAGGCAGAAGGGGACACACCCAATCGGCTCACCATGGGCCGCGCGGCGCGAACCGCTGTGCCCGAGGCCGTGCCCTGCGCGCCGGCCATGGTGAACGCCACCTCATCTTGTGAGTCATGAGTCGCGGGAGGTCCGCATGACCGTCCGAACCTGTTCTCATCTGCGTCGTGCCGCCATCGCGGTTGCCGCCGGCGTGACCGTCACGGCCGCCCTCACGATCGGCTCGGCGTCCGCACAGGCCCCCGGCGTCGACTGGCACGCGGTGGGCCAGGCCATGGGCACCACGCTGAGAACCGAACCGGGCGATGTGCACACCGCCGAGTTCATGCGCACCGACCTGCGCGTGGTCAACGCCGGGGTGACCGAGAACCCCGGCATGGAGCTCGGCGCCGAGGCGATGTTCCACCAGAGCTCGCCCGGCAAGGTCGTCGTGATCGGTGAGGCCACCCTCACCGGCCCGGAGCTGAACAAGGTGGCCGCCCGCCTGGACCAGGGCAACGTGGAGATCACCGCGATCCACAAGCACCTGCAGGACGAGTCGCCGCGCCTGTGGTGGCTGCACTACGACGCCTACGGCGACCCCGTGGCGATCGCCCGTACCCTGCACGCGGCCCTGGCCCTCACCGGCACCCCGCTGCACCCACCGGCCGAGCGGGAGACCGCCATCGCGCTGAACACCGGCGAGCTGGACCGCATCATCGGGACCAGGGGCGAGAACGAGAACGGCGTCTACCAGTTCCACGTCCCGGTGGCCGAGAAGATCACCGACACGCGGGCCCACCTCACGCTGCCCTCCCTCATGGAGGCGTCCACACTGCTGATGTTCCAGCCGATGGGCGACGGAAAGGCGGCCGTCAACGGGGACTTCGTCATGACCGCCGACCAGGTCAACCCCGTGATCAAGGCCCTGCAGTCACACGGCATCTCCATCATCGAGGTGCACAACCACCTGCTCCACGAGCAACCGCGTCTGTTCTACCTGCACTTCTGGGACACCGGAGACGCCGCCACACTCGCCCGCGGACTGCGAGCCGGCCTCGACCAGCTCCACGCGCCCTGACCGCGGGTTTGCGGGGCACGTGGCACTCCGCCGCCGGCGGAGTCCACGCCACCAAGGGGGGAGGACCTGATGGACCTCAACAGCGCGCCGGCCGTGAAGGTGGTGCCGCCCGGCGGCGGGGATTCGGTCGCCATCCCGGGATTCGGCGCGGTCTTCAAGCTCTACGGCCGCGACACCAACGGCGAGGTGGCCATCGTGGAGCATCCTTTCGCCGTGGGCACGATCAGCGCGCCGCACCGCCACACGCGAGAGGACGAGCACTCCATCGTGCTCGAAGGCCAGATCGGCTTCCTGTCCGACGCCGACGAGGTCGTCCTGGGACCCGGTGGCTACATCACCAAGCCACGCGGGCAGATGCACGCCATGTGGAACGCGGGAACGGCGCCCGGCCGCATCATCGAGGTCATCACACCGGGCGGCTTCGAGACCTACTTCCGCGAACTCGGTGAGCTGCTCTCCTCCATCGCGCCGACGGCCGGCGTGAACCTCCACGAGACAACCGAATTCGTGGAGCTCGCAACGAGGTATGGCCTGACCTATGGCAACCCCGACTGGCTTGATGACGTCGTGGCGCGTTACGGACTCACACCACCAACTCACTAGGCCGAAGCCCGTTGGCAACCGCGGCCGCCTGCGTAGGTCGATCGGCAAAGTCCCAGTTCAACGGCCCGCTTCTGGTTCCGGGCGGCACAAGTAGTTCCGGGCGGCACAAGCGAGTGGAAGGCCCTGGCCGCTCGCGGCGGTCAGGGCCTTCCACTCGTGCGGGGTGGTCCGATCGGCGGGTCCAGGCGGTGACTCCGCCCGCCGGCCGGGGGATGCCGTCGCTTCAGTCGTCCCTGGACGTCGTCTCCGGTTCTTCGCCGGCGCGGGACCGTTCTGACCTGTCACCTTCGTCCGTCAGGTCGCCCGGGTGCGGCGGGTCACCGGTCCACGCGACGGGTGGCGTCGGTGCCGTGATCGTCTGCGGTTCATCGGAGCCCGGGCGGGTGCTCGGCTGGGAGCCGGTCGCGTGGGGTGTCTTCGTCTCGTCCTCAGGATTCGCCATGAGGTACGTCTTCCCGCCTCTCCTCATTCAAACGACCCACGGCGCGTCCCCGCCTCGGCAGGACAAGCTCGGCGCTTAGAAACCAGCCTCCCCTACCGCTACCTGGGAGCCGATGGTCGCCGTCAGTGTGCGACTCTCCCCGGCTGCGTTAGCTTAGGCTAACCTCATTTCGTGGCATCCCCGTATAAACGCTCGGCGCGTCGGCACCGACTGGCCGGGCTGGTCGTGCTCGCCGTGGTGCTGCTGATGACGATGGTGGCCAGTATCGCCATCGGTGTGAAGCAGATCCCGCTGGACCAGTCGTTCGCCGGGCTGTTCGCGCCGGACGGCTCGGAGAATGCGCTGATCGTGCGGGAGCTGCGGCTGCCGCGCACGCTGCTCGGGGTGGGGGTGGGTGCGGCCCTCGGCCTGGCGGGCGCGCTCATGCAGGCACTGACCCGCAATCCGCTGGCCGAGCCCGGGCTGCTCGGGGTGAACGCGGGTGCGGCGATGGCGGTCGTGACGGTCATCGGGGTGTTCCGTGTCGACCAGGTGCTCGTCTATGTGTGGGCGGCCTTCGCCGGAGCCGCGGCGACGGCGTCGCTCGTCTATCTGATCGGGTCGCGTGGCCGTGCCGGTGCGACGCCCGCCCGTCTCGTACTGGCCGGGGCGGCGATCAACGCGGTGTTCAGCGCGCTGACCGCGGGGGTGATGCTGCTCAGCCCGCGCGCCTTCAACAGTTTCCGGTTCTGGCAGGTCGGGTCGCTGTCCGGACGGGATCTCAGCGTGTTCCTCCAGATCGGACCGTTCCTGCTGGCCGGGATCTTGCTGGCGATGTGCCTGGCCCGGCCGCTCAACGCCCTCGCCCTTGGCGAGGACGCAGGGCGGGCGCTCGGCGTGCGACCCGGACGGACCCGGGCGCTGGGCGGGCTCGCGGTCATGATGCTGTGCGGCGCGGCCACCGCGGCCGTCGGCCCGATCGCCTTCGTCGGGCTGGCGGTGCCGTTCGCGGTCCGTACGCTCATCGGCCCGGACCAGCGCTGGGTGCTGCCTTACTCGCTGCTGCTGGCTCCGGTGCTGCTGCTGGGCGCCGACATCGTGGGCCGGGTGCTCGGCGCGCCGGGAGAGCTGGAGACCGGCATCGTCACCGCGTTCCTGGGCGCCCCCGTCTTCCTCCTGCTGGTCCGGCGAGCAAGGATCCCCCAGCTGTGAGCCGAGTCGTCCGGGTGGCGAGCCGGTCGCTGCGATGGGAACCGCGTGCCGTCGCGGTGTGCCTGGTGCTCGGTGCGGCCGCGCTGGCGTCCTCGGTGCTCGTGCTGGGCACCGGCGACTTCCCGCTCACGGCCCCCGAGGTCGTGCGGGCGCTGGCCGGGCAGGGGAGCCGGTCCACCGAGTTCATCGTGACGCAGCTGCGGCTGCCCCGCGCGGTCACCGGGCTGCTGGCGGGGCTGGCGCTGGGGATGAGCGGCGCGGTCTTCCAGAGCATGTCCCGCAATCCGCTGGGCAGCCCCGACTTGATCGGGTTCACCACCGGGTCGGCGACCGGCGCGCTGGTGCAGATCCTGGTCATCGGTGGTGGGACCGCCGCGATCGCGGCCAGCTCGGTCACGGGCGCGCTGCTGACCGCGCTGGTGGTCTACACGCTGTCCTACCGGGGCGGCGTGCAGGGACACCGGCTGGTGCTGATCGGCGTGGGGAT
This sequence comes from Actinomadura scrupuli, assembly GCF_050971785.1. Taxonomy (NCBI): domain Bacteria; kingdom Bacillati; phylum Actinomycetota; class Actinomycetes; order Streptosporangiales; family Thermomonosporaceae; genus Actinomadura; species Actinomadura scrupuli. The sequence continues at coordinate 1,363,934 of NZ_JBPCCU010000001.1, forward strand.
CGCGGCGATGCTGGAGGCCGCCAACGCCTACCTCATCACGCGGGCGGAGCTGCGGGAGGCCTATGAGGCGGCGTTCTGGCTCACCGGCAGCCTGAACGGGCGTGGCTGGGAGCAGGCACGCCCCCTGGCGATCTCGCTGGCCGTGCTCGTGCCGTGCACGCTGGCGCTCGGCCGCTCGCTGCGGATGGGCGAGCTGGGCGACGACGCCGCCCGCTCACTGGGCGTCCCGGTGGAGCGCAGCCGGGCCGGGCTGGTCCTGACCGGGGTGGGCCTGGTCGCGGTGGCGACCGCGGCGGTCGGGCCCGTGCCGTTCGTGGCGCTCGCCGCGCCGCAGCTCGCCCGGAGGCTCATTCGCCGCTCCGGCCCGCAGTTGCTGCCGGCCGCGCTGATGGGGGCGGCTCTGCTGATGCTGAGCGACCTGATCGCGTTGCGGTTGCCGGTGCAGCTCCCGACGGGGGTCGTCACGGGTGTGCTGGGCGGCCTCTATCTGATCTGGCTGCTGTCGAACGCGGGAGGGAAGGGGCGGATATGAGCCGGCTGCGAGCGAGCGATCTGAGACTCGCCTACGACCAGCGGGTGGTGGCCGACCATCTCGACCTCACCATCCCGGACGAGTCGTTCACCGTCATCGTGGGCCCCAACGCGTGTGGCAAGTCGACGCTGCTGCGGGCGCTGGCGCGGCTGCTGAAGCCCACGCGGGGCACGGTGTTCCTGGACGGCGGGCCGATCACCGCGCTGCCGGCCAAGGAGGTCGCCCGGCGGCTCGGCCTGCTGCCGCAGTCGCCGGTCACTCCGGACGGCATCTCGGTGGCCGATCTGGTCGGCCGGGGCCGCTATCCGCACCAGGGGCTGCTGCGTCAGTGGTCGCGGGAGGACGAGCGGGCGGTCGAGGCGGCGATGGCCGCGGTCGGCGTGACCGAGCTGGCCGATCGGATCGTCGAGGAGCTGTCGGGCGGGCAGCGGCAGCGGGTGTGGCTTGCCGTGGTCCTGGCCCAGGAGACCTCGATCATGCTGCTGGACGAGCCCACGACGTTCCTGGACATTGCGCACCAGATCGAGGTCCTCGACCTGTGCTCGCGGTTGCACGAGGAGGGCCGCACCCTGGTCGCGGTGCTGCACGACCTCAACCAGGCGTGCCGGTACGCCACTCATCTGGTCGCGATGTGCGAGGGCGAGGTGGTCGCGCAGGGGCCGCCGGGGGAGATCGTGACCGCGGAGCTGGTGGAGCGGGTCTTCGGCCTGCCGTGCCAGATCATCGCCGATCCGGAGTCGGGGACGCCGTTGATCGTCCCGGCCGACCGGCGAAGGGCGTTGACGCGTAAAGCGGTCTAAATTAGGTTAGCCTTACCTAATTTAGGAGCGCTCTGTGTTGACCAGGGAAGAACTGCAGGACTCGCTGACGGAGCTGCTGGGCGAGCGCGCCGAAGCGCACGACAACCTCATCGAGCTCGGCATGGACTCCATCCGGCTGATGGGACTGACCGGCCGGCTGCGCCGGCGCGGCGTCGAGGTGAACTTCGCCGAACTGGCCGAGCGGCCGACGCTGGCCGAATGGTGGGAGCTGCTCGCCGAGCGCGGCGTCATCGAGCCCGAGGGCCCCGCGACCGGGCAGGCGGAGGAGGACGCCGCCGGCGGGCCGTTCCCGCTGGCGCTCATGCAGCACGCGTACTGGGTCGGCCGGGACTCCGGACAGGCGCTCGGCGACGTCGCCGCCCACCTCTACGTCGAGCTCGACGGCCGCGACGTCGACCCGTCCCGGCTCGAGCGCGCCCTGCTGGCGCTCGCCGAGCGGCATCCCATGCTGCGGGCCGCGGTGTCTGAGGAGGGCACCCAGCGGATCCTGCCGGACCTGCCCGGGCCCGCCCTCGTCGTCCACGACCTGCGCGAGGCCGCCGACGCGCCCGCCGAGCTGGAGCGGCTGCGCGCCGAGCTGTCGGTGCAGCGGCTGGCCATCGAGGACGGTCAGGTCTTCGACGCCCGCCTCAGCCTGCTGCCGGGCGGGGCGACCCGCCTGCACCTGGACGTCGACATGATCGCCGCGGACGCGATGAGCTACCGCACGCTCCTGACCGATCTCGCCGCCCTCTACGACGGCGCGGAGCTGGCACCGCTGCGCTACGGCTTCGCCCGCTATCTGGCCGCCGACCCCCGCGCCGCCGCCCGCGACCGGGACCGGCTCTGGTGGGCCGACCGGCTCGACGACCTGCCGGGCGCACCGGAGCTCCCGGTCATCCCCGAGCCGGGCACGCGCGTCGTCCGCAAGCACCACTGGCTGGCGCCCGAGGCCCGCCGGCGCCTGATCGCCCGCGCCCACCGCGAGGGCGTCACCCCGGCGATGGCGCTGGCCGCGGTCTTCGCCGAGGTCGTCGGCGCCTGGTCGGTGGGCCCCCGGTTCCTCATGAACCTGCCGCTGTTCCATCGCGAACCGGTCCATCCTGACGTGTCCGGCGTCGTCGGAGACTTCACCGGCTCGGTCATGCTCGATGTCGACCTGAGCCGGAGGCTGCCGTTCGTCGAGCGGGCCCGCGCCCTCCAGTCGCGGCTGCACACCGCGGGGGCGCACAGCGACTACTCCGGGGTGGAGGTGCTGCGGGACCTGTCACGCAGGCGCGGGGAGCAGGTCCTGGCGCCGATCGTCTACACCAGCGCGCTGAACCTCGGCGAGCTGTTCGGAGAGGACGTACGCCGCCTGTTCGGCGAACCGGAGTGGATCATCTCCCAGGGCCCGCAGGTCCTGCTGGACGCCCAGGTCACCGAGGTGTCCGGCGGGCTTCTGCTCAACTGGGACGTCCGGGACCCGGCCTTCCCAGAAGGCGTCGCCGACGCCATGTTCGCCGCCTACACCGGCGCCGTCACCCGGCTGGGGGCCGAAGGCGCCGACTGGACCGAGCCTCTGACGATCGGCGCGACCACCGAGCAGCTCCGGATCCGGCACCGCCTCAACGCCCAGCCGCCGCTGCCCGCCCGCCGCCTGCACGACGGGTTCTTCGCCCTGGCCGAGCGGGCTCCCCACGCGCCCGCACTCCACTGGGGCACCGACGGCACGCTGACCTACGGGCAGCTCGCCGACCGCGCGCTGCGTACCGCCGCCCATCTGGTCGCCGAAGGCGTCCGGCCGGGCGACCGGGTGTCGGTCGAGCTTCCGAAGGGGCCCGACCAGGCCGTCGCGGTCCTGGGCGTCCTGGCGGCCGGTGCGGCGTACGTGCCGATCGGGGCGGGCCAGCCGCGGGCACGCCGCGAGCGGATCCGCAAGACCGCCGGGGTCGTGGCGTCGCTGGCCTCGCCGGTGACCCATCCCGAGCCGCTCGCCGGGCCGGTGCGGGTCGGCCCCGAGCAGCTCGCCTACCTGCTGTTCACCTCCGGCTCGACGGGCGAGCCCAAGGGCGTGGAGGTGTCCCACCGGGCCGCGATGAACACCATCGACGATCTGGTGGAGCGGTTCGGGATCGGTGCGTCCGACGTGGCGCTGGCAGTGTCGGCCCTGGACTTCGACCTGTCGGTGTTCGACCTGTTCGCGCTGTGGTCGGCCGGTGGAGCGGTCGTCATGCCGGACGAGGACGAGCGCCGCGACGCCGCCGGCTGGGCCGCCCTGGCGGACCGGTACGCGGTCACCGTCCTGAACTGCGTGCCGACGGTGCTGGAGATGCTCCTGCGGACCAGCCCCGTACCGAGTCTGCGGCTGGTCCTGCTGGGCGGGGACTGGGTCGGCACGCACCTGCCCCCGTTGCTGCGCGAGCGTGCCCCGGGCAGCCGGTTCGTCGCGCTGGGCGGTACGACCGAGACCGCCATCCACTCGACCTTCATCGAGGTGACCGGCGACGTCCCAGCCGACTGGACGTCGGTGCCCTATGGAGTCCCGCTGCGCGGGGTGGCCTGCCGGGTCGTCGACGAGCGCGGCGGGGACCGTCCCGACTGGGTCGCGGGCGAGCTGTGGATCGGCGGCGCGGGCGTCGCCGACGGTTACAGCGGCGATGCGCCGCGCACGGCCGACCGGTTCGTGGTCCACGAGGGCATCCGCTGGTATCGCACCGGCGACCTGGCCCGGTACCGCCCGGACGGGGTACTGGAGTTCCTGGGCCGGCGCGACCATCAGGTCAAGGTCCGCGGTTTCCGGATCGAGCTCGGCGAGGTCGAGGCCGCGCTGGAGAGCCATCCGTCGGTGGGCCGGGCCGTGGCGCTGCTGGCGGGCAACCGGCTGGCCGCCGCGGTCGTCGTCACCGACGGCACCGCTCCCGACCGGATCCTCGCCCACACCCGCGAGCTGCTGCCCCCGCAGATGGTCCCCGACCTGCTCGCCCCCGTGGCCGCGATGCCGCTCACCGCGAACGCGAAGGTCGACCGGCGGGCGCTGGCCGCGCTGGTGGCCGACCGGGCGGGGAACGGCGCCGCCGAACACGTCGCGCCGCGTACTCCGCTGGAGCGGGTACTGGCCCTGACGATGGAGGAGGTCCTGGGCGCCGTCCGGGTCGGCGCCACGGACGACTTCTTCGCGCTCGGCGGGGACTCGGTGCTGGCCACCACGGTCATCGCCCGGCTGCGCGAGGCGCTCGACACCGGGGCGCTGCCGGTGCGGGTGGTGTTCGCCGAGCGGACGGTCGAGGGCATCGCCCGCCGTCTGGTCGCGCTGGAGGAGACCCCGGGACGCCTGGAGGCGGTGGCCGAGATCTGGCTGACGGTCGCGGGCCTGTCCGAGGAGGAGCTCTCGGCCCGGCTGGACGCCGACGGCTGACCCGCCCGGTGGGGGCCTCGCACGGGGCTCCCACCGGAGCGGGGGTGAGGGATCAGCGGGTCTCGGGCTGGAGCCTGGCCGCCCGCAGGCCGCTGAGGGACAGCGCCAGCGCACCGGCGAGCACGGCGCTGATCGTGCCGTACACCACGATCGCCGCGCCGGGCGCGAGATGTCGGCCGAGCGCGCCCGCGCCGAGCGAGCCGACGGCCTCGCCGCCGGTGTCCTGCGCGGCCCACAGGGCGTTGACGCGGCCGAGGTAGGCGTCGGGGGTGTGCGCCTGGATCAGGCCGTACCGGAGGATCTCCTCGATCGAGGCGATGAACCCGTAGCCGAACAGGATCGTGACGGCGACGGCCGGGTGGCGGGCCAGGCCGAGGCAGGCCAGGGCGGTGAACCCGGTCACCGACGCCAGCAGGAGCGCCCGGCCGGGGGCGGCGACGTTCGCCGCCCAGCCGCTGGTCACCGAGCCCAGGACGGCCCCGCAGGCGGGCGCGGCGAACAGCAGTCCGACCGTGGTGGGCCCGCCGTCCAGCGTGTGGGTCGCGAACGCGGGCATCAGCACGGGGATCCCGCCGGCGACCATGAACAGCAGCCCGAGCAGCATCAGGGATCCGACGACGCGGTGCGAGGCCACGAAACGCAGCCCGGAGCCGAGCGCCTGCACCGGCCCCTCGGTGCTCTCCTCGACGGGCTTGAGGGAGGGGAGGCCGGTCAGCAGCCCGAGGGTGCCCAGGGTGCCGGCGGCGGCGGTCGCGTAGTTCCATCCGACCCCGAACGCCGAGATCAGGAGGCCGCCGAGGGCGGGGGAGACCATCGAGCCGAGCCGGACGGTCAGCGCGTTGAGCGCGCCCGCGGCGACGAGCTTGTCGCCGTCGATGAGGGAGGGGGTGGCGGCGAGCAGCGCGGTGATCGCGACGCCGGTCGCCAGCCCGTCCCAGGCGACCAGGACGTACAGGGCGGCCAGCGACGGGGTGGGCAGGAAGGCGTTGAGCGTCAGCAGCAGGAAGCCCAGGCCCGCGAGGGCGCGGGCGACGAGCATGAGGGTGCGCCGGTCGTGCCGGTCGGCCAGGACACCGCCCCACAGGAATCCCGCGAGCAGCGCGAATCCCGACGCGGCGGACACTCCGCCGACCTGGAAGGTGGAGCCGGTCATCTCGTAGACCTGCACGGGGACGGCGACCACCAGCATGCCGATGCCGAAGACCGAGACGGTACGGGCGATGAACACGTTGCAGAAGGGCTTGCTGTCGCGGAGCGGGCTGATGTCCATGGCCAGACGGCGGAGCATCTTCGGGGTTCTCCTCAGGGGGCCGGATAAGTAAGGTAAGGCTATCCTTGGTCGCTTTGAAGGGAAGAGGCAGACTCGTGCAGCGCACGCTGATGAACGGCAAGATCCACCGAGCCACCGTCACTCAGGCCGACCTGCACTACGTGGGGTCGATCACGCTCGACGCCGAACTCATGGCCGCCGCCGACATCGTCGAGGGCGAGCAGGTCCACGTCGTCGACATCGACAACGGTGCGCGGATGGTCACCTATGCGCTCACCGGCGAGCCTGGCAGTGGCGTCATCGGGATCAACGGCGCGGCCGCCCACCTGGTGCAACCCGGACATCTCGTCATCGTCATGTCCTTCGGCGTGTTCGACGACGCCCAGGCCACGGCGCACGTGCCCCGCGTGGTGCACGTCGACGGCGACAACCGGATCGTCGCCCTCGGTAACGACCCGGCGGAGCCGGTGCCCGGCTCCGAGGCCCAGCTGGCCGGGCGCTGACCGATGGACGAGTTCACCCCGTGGCCGCCGGATCTGGCGGCCCGCTACGTGTCCGAGGGCTACTGGGGCGACCGGCTCCTGGGCGACGTGCTGGGCGGCGGAGACCCCACCCGGACCGCCCTCGTCGTCGGCGACCTGCGCCTCACCTACGCCGAGCTCGACCGGCGGGCCGAGCGCACCGCCGCCGGGTTCCTGCGGCTGGGCCTGGAACGCGGGGACCGGGCGGTGCTGCACCTGCCCAACAGCGCCTCGTTCGCGGTCGTGCTGCTGGCGCTGCTGCGGATCGGCGTCGTGCCGGTGCTCGCCCTGCCCGCGCATCGGGAGAGTGAGATCGGCTACCTCGTCGAACTGTCGGGGGCACGGGTCTACGTGGCCCCCGACGTGCACGCCGGGTTCGACCACCGCGGCCTGGCCCGGTCGCTGGGGATCGAGCACGTCGTCATCGACGGAGCGGCCGGGGAGTTCACCCCGCTGGCCGGCCTGGACGCCGACCCGGTCGCGTACGACCGGCCGGATCCGGCCGACGTGGCGCTGTTCCTGCTGTCCGGCGGCACCACCGGCCTGCCCAAGCTCATCCCGCGCACCCACCGCGACTACGTCTACAACCTGGAGGCCAGCGCGGAGGTCTGCGGGTTCGGTCCCGGCACCGTCTACCTCGTGGTGCTCCCGGCCGCGCACAATTTCGCGCTGGCGTGCCCGGGGCTGCTCGGGGTGTTCGCCACCGGCGGCACCGTCGTGTTCGCCCCGTCCGGTGCGCCGGACGCGGCGTTCCCGCTGATCGAGCGGGAGCGGGTCACCGTGTGCGCGGCCGTCCCGCCGATCGCGCTGCTGTGGCTGGAGGCGGTGTCGTGGTCGGACGAGGACCTGTCGTCGCTGGAGCTGCTCCAGGTCGGCGGCGCCAAGTTCGCCGCCGAACGGGCCGCGCAGGTCCCGGAGGTGCTGGGCTGCGCGGTCCAGCAGGTGTTCGGGATGGCCGAGGGGCTGCTCAACTACACCCGGCTGGACGACCCGCGGGAGCTGGCCGAGACCACCCAGGGACGGCCGCTCTCGCCCGCCGACGAGATCCGGGTGGTCGACGCCGACGGCCTCGAGGTGGCACCGGGCGAGGTCGGTGAGCTGCTCACCCGGGGCCCGTACACGCTGCGCGGCTACTACCGGGCACGCGAGCACAACAGCCGCGCGTTCACCCCGGACGGCTTCTACCGCACCGGCGACCTGGTGCGGGTTCTTCCGTCCGGCCACCTCGTGGTGGAGGGCAGGGAGAAGGACCAGATCAACCGCGGCGGCGACAAGATCTCCGCCGAGGAGCTGGAGAACCACCTGCTCGCCCACCCCGCGGTGCACGACGCGGCGGTGGTGGGGATGCCGGACGCGGTGATGGGGGAGCGGACCTGCGCGTTCCTCGTCATCCACGGCGAGGCCCCGACGCTGCGGGAGGTCAAGGAGTTCCTGCGGGAGCGCGGCGTCGCCGCCTACAAGTATCCCGACCGGATCGAGCCGATCGACGTCTTCCCGCGCACCCCGGTGGGCAAGGTCAGCAAGAAGCGGCTCGCCGCCCGCCTGGCCTGAGACCCGGACGAGTGCCCCCTCCGTGCCCGTACCCCGGGCGCGGAGGGGGTCACGACCGCTCAGCGGAGCGGGACGACATGGGGGGCGATGCTGGACAGCTTTTCGCAGGTCTCCTCGAACTCCCGCTCGGGCGTGGAGCCGGTGACGATACCGGCGCCCGCCCGCAGCCACGCTCGCCCGTCCCGGTTGTACAGGGCGCGCAGCACCAGCGCGGCGTCCAGGCGACCGCGGGCGTCGACGACCAGGACCGCTCCGGCGTACAGGCCGCGGGAGTCCTCCAGGCGGGCGATCGCCTCCATGGCCGCGGCCTTGGGGATGCCCGAGGCGGTGACCGCGGGGAACAGCGCGTCGAGCGCGTCCCAGCAGGTGCGGCCGGCCGCCAGGACCCCGCTCACGCTGGAGCCCAGGTGCTGGACGCTCCCGCGTTCCTTGACGGCCATGAACCCGGTGACCTGGACGGTGTCGTTCTCGCACACCTCGTACAGCTCGTCCTGGGAGGTGCGGACCGACACGGCGTGCTCGAAGATCTCCTTGGGGTCGTTCTCCAGTTCGCGCCGGGTGGCCTCGTCGAGGTCCGCGCCCTGGCCGAAGGCGCGGGTCCCGGCCAGCGGCTGGGTGGTGACCGTGCCGGTCACGTCGACGGCGACCACGACCTCGGGGCTGAATCCGGTGGCCTGGAAGCCGCCCAGGTCGAGCAGGAACGACCGTGCCGGGGTGTTGGCGGCGCGGCCGTGGACATAGGTGCCGATGACGTCCACGGGGAACGGCACCGGCAGGGGCCGCGACATGATGACCTTCTGGTACCGGCCCGCCGTGATCTCGAAGACGGCCTGGGCGACCTGCGACCGGTAACGGTCACCGCCGGCGCGTACGTCCACCGGGGACGGCACGGGCTCCTCGTCGGGCGCCCGGTCGGACAGCAGCTTGGCGAGCTGGGCGGCCTCGCCGGCATCGGGGCTGGTGACGTGCGCACGGCCGCCCTCGATCCGCACCTCGGCGCGTGGCACGACCAGGTGGGCGAGTTCGCCCGCCCGGGCGCCGCCCGCGAACTCGAACGCGATCCAGCCGTATGCGGTCCAGCCGGCGACGGGGGAGGCCTCGAGCGCCTCGCGCAGGATCTCCGACGGCGCTCCCGACCAGGGCTCGGCCTGCTCGGGCCGGTCGAGCCAGCGGGTGCGCACCTCGTCGGCGCCGAGCACCACCTCGCCGAGCGTCCCGCCGGCGAAGGTCCACGTGCCGGGTTGCTCGTACACCACGTAGTCCTCGAACAGCCCGGACCGTGCCAGCCGGGCGACGAGCTGAAGTGGATCGGCCGTGACCTGGACGGCGACCTCTGTCCGAACCTCTTGCGCGCGGACACCGAAGGACAAGGAACCCACTCCTCTGCTCGGGCGATCACCCCAATAATTTAGGTAAGGCTAACCTTGTAACGAATATGTAGGCAAGGCTAACCTAAGTCGCGTTATGGGCCCGTGGGGCCTGGACCTGGCCGGACAACGGAAGAGTTGAGCGTGCAGGAGCAGACGGCCGCCCGGCGGCGCGAACTGATGCGGCGGATGATGGCCCAGGCGGGCCTCGGCCCTGACACCGATCGGATCGCCCCCCGAGGCTCCGGTGGCCCCGGCCCGCTGTCATACGCGCAGCAGAGCATGTGGCTGCACCACCAGGCGTTCCCGGCCAGCCCCGCCTACAACGTCTGTCTCCTGGTCCGCATGGACGGCGACCTGGACACCGGTGCGCTCCGCGAGGCACTGCGCGCCCTGCTGCGCCGGCACGCGGTCCTGCGCACCGTCTACCTCGACGGCCCCTGTCAGCACGTCCTGGACGACGACACCCTCGACCTGCCCGTCCTGGACTGCGCCGACGCCGACGCCCGCGCCGCCGAGCTGGCCGCGCAGCCGTTCGACCTGCGCGCCGAGCGGCCGATCCGCCTGGAGCTGCTGCGCGAGCGCGAGCACGGGTACGCGCTCGTGCTGGTCGTCCACCACATCGCCTGGGACGGCATGACCTGGGGCTCGCTGTCGCGCGACCTGTCGGCCCTGTACCGCGCCGAGGTCACCGGTGCCCCGGACGGGCTGCCGCCGCTGACCGTGCAGTACGCCGACTACGCCGCCTGGGAACAGCGCCGCGAACCGTCCCCGGAGGATCTGGCCTTCTGGCGCGAGCGCCTGGACCCGCCGCCCGCACCCCTCGACCTGCCCGCCGACCACCCGCGCGGCGCGGCCTCGTCCGAACGGGGCGGACGCCGCGCCCGCCGGTTCGGCGACGACGTCACCGCCGGCATGCGCGCCCTGGCCGCGGAGGAGAACATCACCCCGTACATGGTGATGCTGACCGCCCACGCCGTGCTCCTGCACCGCTACACCGGCGCCGTCGACATCGCGATCGGCTCGGCCGTGATGAACCGCGAGCACACCGAGATCGAGCGGCTCGTCGGCAACTTCGGCAACACCCTGGTCCTGCGCACCGACCTGTCCGGCACCCCGACCTTCCGCGCGGCCCTGCGCCGGGTCCGCGACGTCGCCGGCGACGCCTTCGCCCACCAGGCACTGCCCTACGACAAGATCGTCGAAGAGCTGCGTCCCGCCCGCCGGGCCGGCCGGTCCCCGTTCTTCGACACCATGCTGCTGTTCCTCGCCCAGGAGATCGGCGACCTCGACCTGCCCGGGGTGCGCACCTCCTGGAGCCACATCCACAACGGGACCACCCACTTCGACCTGTCGCTGGAGGCGTTCGTCCGCCCGGACGGGATGCTGGTGGAGGCCACGTTCCGGCGCGAGCTGTTCGAGGACGCCCGCATCGACGCGCTCCTGCGCCATCTCGAGACCCTGATGCGCGCCGCGCTCACCGACCCCGACCGGGCGATCGGCGCGCTGGAGCTGATGGACGACGCCGAACGCGCGGTCATCGCGACCGCCAACGACACCGACCGGGCGGTCTCCGCCGAGACGGTCGTGTCACTGTTCGAGGAGCAGGTCCGCCGCACCCCTGACGCGGTCGCGGTGGAGGGCGAGGGCGGCCCCCTCACCTACGCCGAACTCGACGCGCGGGCCCGCGGCCTGGCCGGCGTCCTGCGCGCCCGGGGCGCCGCCCCCGGCCAGGTGGTCGCGCTCGCCCTGCCCCGCACCGCCGACCTGGTCATCGCCCTGCTGGGCGTCCTGAAGACGGGGGCCGCCTATCTGCCCCTGGATCTGGACCACCCCGCCGACCGGCTCGCCTACATGCTCGGCGACGCCGGCCCGCTCTGCGTGCTCGCCACCCCGCAGACCGCGCACCTGGTGCCCGAGGGCACCGGAACGCTCGTCCTGAAAGAGGCGGCCGGGGACGGCACCCCGCCGGCCGACCCCGGCCCCGCCGCCCCGGTCGCCCCGGCCGACCTCGCCTACGTGATCTACACCTCCGGGTCGACCGGCCGCCCCAAGGGCGTCGCCATCCCGCACGTGGCCCTGACGAACTTCCTGCTCACCATGAGGGAACGGCTCGCGCTCACCCCGGCCGACCGGCTGGTCGCCGTGACCACGATCGCCTTCGACATCGCGGCGCTCGAACTGTACGTCCCGCTCCTCAGCGGCGCCACGGTCGTGCTCGCCACCCGGGCGCAGGTACGCGACCCCGCCGCGCTCGGCGCGCTCCTGGCCGGTGCGACCGTCGTGCAGGCCACCCCGTCGCTGCTCGGCTCGCTCGACCCCGCCGCCCTCCAGGGCCTGCGGGTCCTGGTCGGCGGCGAGGCGCTGCCCCCGGCGCTGGCGGGGACGCTCGCCGAGGTGACGTCCGAGGCGGTCAACGTGTACGGGCCGACCGAGGCCACCGTCTGGGCGACGGCCGCCGACCTGCCCGCCACCGGTATCGGCCGCCCGTTCCGGAACACCCGTGCCCACGTGCTGGACGCCGCGCTGCTCCCCGTGCCGGTGGGCGTGCCGGGCGAGCTGTACCTGGCGGGCGTGCAGCTGGCCCGCGGCTACGTCGGCCGCCCGGACCTCACCGCCGAACGCTTCACCGCCGACCCGTTCGGCCCGCCCGGCACCCGCATGTACCGCACCGGCGACCTGGCCCGCCGCGGCCGGGACGGATCGCTGGAGTACCTCGGCCGCACCGACGACCAGGTCAAGATCCGCGGGTTCCGGATCGAGCCCGCCGAGGTCCAGGCCGTGCTCGCCGGGCATCCCGGCGTCGCCCAGGCCGCGGTCGTGGTGCGCGAGGACGTGCCGGGCGACCCCCGCCTGATCGGCTATCTCGTGCTCCGCGACGACGCCGAACCCGACGACGTGCGCCGCTCGGCCGTCGCGGTCCTGCCGGAGTACATGGTGCCCGCCGCGCTCGTCCCGCTGGAGGAGCTGCCGCGCACCGTCAACGGCAAGCTCGACCGGGCCGCGCTGCCCGCGCCCGAGGCGCAGATCTCCGGACGCGAACCGCGCGACGCGCGGGAGGCCGCGCTGTGCGCCGTGTTCGCCGAGACCCTCGGCCTGGACCGTGTCGGCATCGACGACGACTTCTTCGCCCTCGGCGGGCACTCGCTGCTGGCCACCCGCCTGGCCGGCCGGGTCCGGACGGTCCTGGACGCCGAACTCACCATCGCCGACGTCTTCGAGGCCCGCACGGTCGCCGAACTCGCGCCCCGCCTGGCGGACGGCGCCGGGCTCCGCGTCCGCGACGTCACCCGGCCCGGCACCGTCCCGGCGTCGGCCGCCCAGCGCGGCCTGTGGTTCGAGGAACGGCTGCGCGGCCCGTCGGCGGCGTACGCGCTGCCCCTCGGCCTGCGCCTGACCGGCCCCGTGGATCCCGGCGCGCTCCGGGCGGCGCTCGGCGACGTCGTCGCCCGGCACGAGACGCTGCGGACCCTGCTCGTCGAAGGCCCCGACGGGCTGCCCGTCCAGCACATCCTGGACGAGGCCGCCGTCACCCTGGACGTCGTCGACGCCACCGGCTGGGACGCCGACCGGCTCGCCCGGGCCCAGTCCGCCGCCGCCGCGCACGTGTTCGACGTCGGCGCCGACCTCCCGATCCGCGCCACCCTGTGGAAGGTCACCGATCGCGAGTCGGTGCTGGTCCTCGTCCAGCACCATGCCTTCGCCGACGAATGGTCGTTCACCCCGCTGCTGGCCGACCTGTCCCGCGCCTACACCGCCCGCCTCGGCGGCGCCGCCCCCGGCTGGGCGCCCCTGCCCGTCCAGTACGCCGACTACACCGCCTGGCAGCTGGCCACCGACGATCACACCGCCTCGCTCGGCTTCTGGGCCGGCACCCTGGCGGGCCTGCCGGAGGAGACGGCGCTGCCGCTGGACCGGCCGCGGCCCGCCGAGGCGAGCCACCGCGGCGCGCTCGTGCCGTTCCGGCTGCCGCTGGCCGGGATCCGCCGGCTGGCCGCCGACAGCGGCACCAGCGTGTTCATGGTCCTGCACGCGGCCGTCGCCGCGCTGCTCCAGCGGTCCGGCGCGGGCGAGGACATCGCGCTCGGCTCCCCGATCGCCGCCCGCGGCGACGAGGACCTCGCCGATCTGGTCGGCGTGTTCGTCAACCTGCTGGTCCTGCGCACCGACCTGTCGGGCGACCCGACGTTCGCCGAGCTCCTCGACCGGGTCAAGGCCGCCGACCTGGCCGCGTTCTCCCACGCCGGCGTCCCGTTCGACCGGGTCGTGGAACGCCTCGCCCCGGAACGGTCACTGGCCCGCAGTCCGCTGTTCCAGGTCATGATCGTGCACCAGCGGCTGGACGACGTACGGCTGCGCCTGCCCGGGGTGAGCGCGGAGCCGTTCCTGCCCGAGACCGGCGGCGTCAAGTTCGACCTCGACCTGTACTTCGCCGAGGGAGAGCAGGAGATCGAGGGGTTCGCCGCCTACGCCACCGACCTGTTCGACCCCGAGACCATCACCGGCCTGCTCGACCGGCTCGCCGACCTGCTGGCCCGGGCGGCGGACGCCCCCGGCACCCGCCTGTCGTCCTTCGCCGCCCCGTTCGCCGCCGTCGAGCCCGCCCGCACCCTGCCCTACCGTTCCCCCGCCGAGCTCCTGGCCGCGCAGACCGCCCGCACGCCCGACGCGACCGCCCTGGTCTTCGACGGCACCGCCCTGACCTACGCCGAGCTCGACCGGCGAGCCGAGGACCTCGCCGACCGGCTCGCGGCGTGCGGCGCCGGACCCGAGCAGACCGTCGCGATCGCCCTGCCGCGCTCGGCCGAGTTCGCCGTGGCGCTCGTCGCGATCCTCAAGACCGGCGCGGCCTACCTGCCGATCGACACGACCTACCCCAGGGCCCGGATCGATCTGATGCTCCAGGTCGCCCGCCCCCTGCTCGTCCTCGGGTCCGACGACCCGCCCGGCTCCGCGCCGCCGCGCCCCCGCCGTGCGCCCGACCCCGCCCACCCCGCCTACGTCATCTTCACGTCGGGGTCGACCGGCACGCCGAAGGCCGTCGTCGGCACCCAGCGGGCGCTCGGCAACCGGCTCGCCTGGGGCACGGAGCTGGCCGAACCCGGCGTCCGGGTCGCCAAGAGCTCGCCGTCGTTCATCGACGGCACCACCGAACTGCTCGGCGGCCTGGTCGCGGGCGACACCATCGTGATCGCCGACGACGCCACCGCCACCGATCCGCTCGCCCTGTCGTCCTTCATCGACCGGCACCGGATCACGTTCGTGACCGTGGTCCCCAGCCTGCTGGCCGCCCTGCTGGAGACCGGCGACCTGCCCTCCGTCACCACCTGGGTCAGCAGCGGCGAGGCGCTGCCGCCCGCGCTGGCCGCCCGTGTCCCGGGCCGCCTGGTCGACCTGTACGGATGCTCGGAGGCCGCCGGCGACAGCCTCGTCTCCGAGGGCGGCGGCCTGGTCCCGATCGCCGGGACCACCGCCCTGGTCCTGGACGACGCGCTGCGCGAGGCCCCGGTCGGCGAGCTGTATCTCGCCGGGGACGGCCTGGCCCGCGGCTACCTGGGCGACCCCGCTCGCACCTCCGAACGGTTCGTGGCCGCCCCGTTCGGCCCGCCCGGCACCCGCATGTACCGCACCGGCGACCGGGTCCGGAGGCGGCGCGACGGCGGCCTGGACTTCCTGGGCCGCGCCGACGACCAGGTCAAGATCCGCGGGTTCCGGATCGAGCCCGGCGAGATCGAGGCCGTCCTGACCGCGCAGCCCGGCGTCCGGCAGGCCGCCGTCGCGGCCCGCTCCGGTCCCCGCCTGGTCGGCTACGTCGTCGGCGACGCCGACCTGGACGCCCTGCACACCCGGCTCGGCGAGCTCCTGCCCGGCTACCTGGTCCCGGCCGTCCTGGTCGGCCTGGACGCACTGCCCCTCAACCCCAACGGCAAGGTCGACCGGCGCGCCCTGCCCGAACCCGCCGTCCACGAGGGCCGCGCCCCGGCCACCGGTGCGGAGCGGCTGGTGGCCGCACTGGTCGCCGAGACCCTCGGACGTGACGGCGTGTCCGCCGACGACGACTTCTTCCGCATCGGCGGCGACAGCATCAGCGCGGCCCTGCTCGTCGCCCGGGCCCGCCGCGCCGGAGTCTCCTTCACCGTGCGCGAGGTGTTCCGCCTGCGTACCGTCGCCGCGCTCGCCCACGGCGGCATCGCCACCGCCCCGGCCGTCCCCGCCTCCCTCGCCCCCGTGCCGGACGGTGGCGAACTGCCGCTGTCACCGCTGCAGGAGGGCCTGCTCTTCCACCTGATGATGGCCGGGGACGACCGCGACATCTACGTCCAGCAGGCCGTGGTCACCCTCACCGGCCCCGTCGACCCCGACCGGCTCGCCATCGCGGCGCGGCACGTCCTGGAGAAGTTCCCCAACCTGAGGGCCGGGTTCCGCACCGAGGGCGGGCAGAGCGTCCAGTTCGTGCCCGAGAAGTTCGAGGTCGACTGGGCCTACGCCGACGCCGGCGGCGCCGAGGAGCTGGAGGCGTTCGTGGAGGGCCAGCGGGCCCGCCCGTTCACGCCCGGCGAGCCGCCGCTGATCCGCTTCGGCCTCGCCCGGACCGGCCCCGGGGACTTCCGGCTGGTCCTCACCTCCGAGCTGATCCTGCTCGACGGGTGGTCCGGCGGCCTCCTGGTCACCTCCCTGCTGGACTTCTACGGTGATGCCGAGGCCGAGGCGGCCCGCCCGGTGACCCCTTTCCGCGCGTACCTCGACTGGATCGGCCGCCAGGACCGGGAGGCAGCGGTCAAGGCGTGGTGCGCCGGCCTGGACGGGCTCGGCGAGCCGACCCTGCTCCGGCCCGAGCTCGCCGGGCGCCCCGCCGACCTGGCCACGGCCGGCGAGATCCACCGGGAGCTGCCCGGCGACCTGGCGGCGCGGATCGGCACGCTCGCCCGCACCACCGGCCTGACCCTCGGCACCCTGTACGAGACGGCGTGGGGGCTGCTGCTGATGGGCCTGACCGGCCGCGACGACGTGGTGTTCGGCGCCTCGGTGTCGGGCCGCCACCCCGACGTCGACGGCGTCGAGTCGATCGTGGGCCTGCTGTTCAACACGATCCCGGTCCGGGTCCGGGCGCGCGGCGGCGACCCTCTGCGGGCCGTACTGGAACGGGTCCAGACCGCCCGGTCGGAGCTGTTCGACCACTCCTACGTCGCGCTCGCCGACGTACAGCGCGCCCTGGGCCTGGGCACGCTGTTCGACACCCTCTTCGTGTTCCAGAACTTCCCCGGGATGCCGACGGACCGCGGGTTCGGCCCCGGCGGCGACGTGCGCGTACGCGGGCGCGAGGTCCGCGACGCCACCCACTACCCGGTCACCATGGTCGTCGACCCCGGCGCGGGCCTGCGGGTCATGCACCGCGGCGACGCCCTGACCACGGCCGAGACCGAGCGGCTCGCCGACCGGTACCTCCAGATCCTGGAGACCCTCGCCGCCGCCCCGGACACCACGTGCGACCGGCTGGACCTGCTGCTGCCCGACGAGCACGCGCGGCTGGCCGCCGACCGTGCGGCGTCCGTGCGGCACGTGCCCGAGTCGACCATCGCCGAACTCCTCGCCGAGCAGGCCGCGCGGACCCCCGACGAAGTCGCGCTGGTCTCCCGCCCCGACGTCTCCCTCACCTACGCCGAGCTGAACGCCCAGGTCAACCGGCTGGCCCGGCTGCTGCGCGCGCACGGTGCCGGTCCCGAGCGGGTCGTCGCGCTGGCCCTGCCCCGCTCGGCGCAGATGGTCGTCGCGCTGTTCGCGGTGCTGCGGACGGGCGCGGCGTACCTGCCGCTGGAGCTCGACTACCCGGCCGACCGGCTCGACTACATGCTGGCCGACGCCGCACCCGCGGTGCTGGTGTCGCACGCCGGCATCGCCGCGGGTCTCACGCACGCCGGGACCACCGTCCCGCTCGACGACCCGGCCGTCCAGGACGCCCTGGCGGCCCTGCCCGCCGGCGACCTGACCGACGACGAGCTGCCCGGATTCACCAGGGGCACCCCCGGACGCCTCGCCCACCCGGCCTACGTCATCTACACCTCCGGGTCGACGGGCCGCCCCAAGGGCGTCGTCACGCCGTACCTGGGCCTGACCAACATGCAGTTCAACCACCGCGCCAACATCTTCGACCCGGTCGTCGCCGCGGCGGGACGGCGGCTGCGGATCGCCCACACCGTCTCCTTCTCCTTCGACATGTCGTGGGAGGAACTGCTGTGGCTCATCGAGGGGCACGAGGTCCACGTCTGCGACGAGGACCTGCGGCGCGACGCCGAGGCGCTGACGTCCTATCTGCGCGAGCACCGCATCGACGTCATCAACGTCACCCCTACCTACGCCCAGCAGCTTCTGGAGGAGGGTCTGCTGGACGGCGAGCACCGGCCGCCGCTGGTCCTGCTCGGCGGTGAGGCCGTCCCCGCTGCGGTGTGGGACCGGCTGGCCGGCGCGGAGGGCGTCCTGGGCTACAACCTGTACGGGCCGACCGAGTACACCATCAACACGCTCGGCGGCGGCACCGACGACAGCGCCACGCCCACGGTCGGCAAGCCCATCTGGAACACCCTCGGCCACGTCCTGGACGGCTGGCTGCGCCCGGTCCCGCCGGGTGTGCCGGGCGAGCTGTACATCGCGGGCGCGGGACTGGCCCGCGGCTACCTCGGCCGCCCCGACCTGACCGCCGAGCGGTTCGTCGCCGACCCGTTCGGCGGGGGCCGCATGTACCGGACCGGCGACCTGGTCCGGGTCCGCCCCGACGGCAACATCGACTTCCTGGGCCGTACCGACGACCAGGTCAAGATCCGCGGGTACCGGGTCGAGCTGGAGGAGATCGAGACCGCCCTGGCCGGCGAGCCGGGCGTCGGGCAGGCCGCGGTCGTCGCGGCCGACACCGACGTGCCCGGGGTCAAGCGGCTGATCGGGTACGTCGTCCCCGACGGCGTCGCGCAGCCCGAGGCCGAGGACGAGCACGTCGCGGAGTGGCGGCAGATCTACGACGCGGAGTACACCGAGATTGGCACCGCCGTCCACACCGAGGACTTCGCCGGCTGGGACAGCAGCTACGACGGACGGCCGATCCCGCTGGAGCACATGCGGGAGTGGCGGGAGAACACCCTGGAGCGGATCACCGCACTGGCGCCCCGCCGCATCCTGGAGATCGGCGTCGGCACCGGCCTGCTGCTGGCGCGGCTGGCACCGGACGCCGAGAGCTACTGGGGCACCGACTTCGCCGGGCCCGTCATCGACAAGCTGCGCGCGGACCTCGACCCGGACTCGCCGGTGCGGCTGCTCTGCCGGCCCGCCCACGACACCACCGGGCTCCCTGAGGACTTCTTCGACACCGTCGTGATCAATTCGGTGGTGCAGTACTTCCCCGGCGCCGGATACCTGACCGATGTGATCGGCAAGGCACTGGACCTGCTCGTGCCGGGCGGGGCCCTGTTCATCGGCGACGTCCGGGACCTGCGGTCGCTCCGGGTCTTCCACGCCGCGATCCAGCTGGGCCGGGGCGGAGACCTGAGGGCCGTCGACCGGGCGGTCCGGATGGAGAAGGAACTGCTGCTGGACCCGGCGTTCTTCAGCTCGCTGGAGTCGGCCGGCCGCGTCGAGGTCCGCACCAAGCGGGGCGTCCACCACAACGAGCTGACGAGGCATCGCTACGACGTCACGCTATGGAAGTCCCCTGTCCCGGCGCCGCCGCACACGCCCGTCGTGGACTGGACGGGACCTGGCGTCCTGGCCGAGCTGCCCGCGGGCCCGGTGCGGCTGCGGGGCATCCCCGACCCGAGGGTGTCGGCCGAGGCCGCGGCGCTGCGCGCCCTGGCGGACGGAGCACCCGGCGCGGACGCCGCCGCCCTGCTGGCGGAGCCCGCGCGGGGGTTCGAGCCCGAGGAACTGTACGCCCTCGACCCGGCCGTGGTCACGACCCCCTCGGACGTGGTCGGCCGCTACGACGCGGTGTTCGGCGGCGGCTCGGCGAGCCCGGCCGCCGAGCCCGGACGGCGTCCCGAGCAGTACGCCAACAACCCGGCCGCCGCCCGTGATCTGGGGGCGCTGGCCGCCAGGGTCCGTGACGGGCTGAAGCAGCGGCTGCCCGCCTACATGGTGCCGGCCGCGGTGGTGACGCTGGACGCGCTGCCCCTGACCGTCAACGGCAAGCTCGACCGGCGGGCTCTGCCCGCGCCCGGCCGGAGCGGCCCCACCGCGACGGGACGGGCCCCGCGCACCCCGGTCGAGCGGCTGCTGAGTGCCCTGTTCGCCGAGGTCCTGGACGTCTCCACGGTCGGAATCGACGACGGGTTCTTCGACCTCGGCGGGCACTCCCTGCTGGCCACGCGGCTGATCGGTAAGGCCCGCACGGTGCTGCGCGCCGAACTGGCCATCCGCGACCTGTTCGAAGCGCCGACGGTGGCCGAACTGGCCGCCCGGGTGCACGCTCGCGCGGGGGAGGAGTTGCGCCCGCCGCTGGAGGCGCGCGTACGTCCCGAGCGGGTGCCGCTGTCGTTTGCGCAGCGGCGCCTGTGGGTGCTCGACCAGATCCTGCGCGAGGACGACGGCCCCCGCGAGGCCTACCACCTGCCGCTGGCGGTGCGGCTGCGCGGTGACCTCGACCTGGCCGCGCTGGAGGCGGCGATCGGCGACATAGTGGCCCGGCACGAGAGCCTGCGCACGGTGTTCCCCGAGCACCAGGGCGTGCCCTACCAGCGGATCCTGTCGCCGCAGGAGGCCCGTCCCGTCCTGGAGGTCTCCACGGCCGAACCGGCCGAGGTGATCGGCCGCCCGTTCGACCTGGCCGCGCGGATCCCGCTGCGGGTCGCGGTCCTGCCTGCGGGGGAGGGGGAGCACCTGCTGCTCGCGGTCTTCCATCACATCGCGTTCGACGAGTGGTCGTTCGGCCCGTTCGCCCGCGACGTGGCCCGCGCCTACACCGCCCGCCTGGACGGCGCCGCGCCCGACTGGGAACCGGCCGCCGTGCAGTACGCCGACTACACCCTCTGGCAGGGCGACCTGCTCGGAGACCCGCTCGACCCCGGCAGCCGGCACGCCCGCCAGCTCGCCTACTGGGCGCAGGCCCTCTCGGGGCTGCCGGAGGAGATCCCGCTGCCGGTCGACCGGGACCGCCCGGCGCGGGTCGGGCAGCGGGGCGGCACCGCCGTCCGCGATCTGCCCCGCCCGCTGGTGGAACGGCTGCGGTCGGTGGCCCGCTCGGGCGGCGCCACGATGTTCATGGTCTGCCAGGCCGCGGTCGCCGCGCTCCTGCACCGGACGGGCGCGGGAGACGACATGCCGCTGGGCAGCCCGGTCGCCGGGCGCACCGACGAGGCCGCCGGAGATCTGGTCGGGTTCTTCGTCAACACGCTGGTGCTGCGCGCGGACGTCTCGGGCGACCCGTCGTTCACCGAGCTGCTGAGCCGGGTCCGCGACACCGACCTGGCCGGCCTCGCCCACCAGGACCTGCCGTTCGAGGCGCTGGTCGAGGCGCTGCGCCCGCGCCGGGTGCCGGGCCGCAACCCGCTGTTCCAGGTGATGGTCGGCTACGAGAACCAGGGCCTCGGCGAGGTGGTGTTCCCCGGACTCGAGCAGACCCCGGCGGAGTTCGGCCCGGCGGCGGCCAAGTTCGACCTGGACTTCATCTTCCGCGAGGACGGCGACGCGCTGCGGCTGATCGTCGACTACTCGGCGGAGCTGTTCGAGGAGTCCACGGTCGAGGCGATGATCGAGGCCCTGCTCGGGGTGTTCGAGGCGGTCGCGGACGCGCCCGACGCACCAGTTGGCGACCTGCCCACGACGCTCAGCGCCCGCTCCGTCACCGGGGCGGCGCCTGACCACGGCGGGCGGCGTGACGACGACCGGGAGGCCGCGCTCTGCCGGATCTTCGCCGCGGCGCTCGACGTCGACGTGGTCGGCCCGGACGACGATTTCTTCGATCTGGGCGGCCACTCGCTGCTGGCGATGCGACTGGTGCGCCGGATCCGGCAGGAGCCGGGCTGCGCGGGCGTCAAGGTCGCGACCTTGATGACCGCCCCGACCGTCAGATCGCTACTGAATCGTTTGGAATGAGGCCTTCCTTGCCCCTGCAAAGATTGTTAACTTAGGTAAGCCTTACCTAATATGCGATCTCTCATCGATATCCCCGGAAGGACCTTCCCCCTGATGCGCAACCCGATGCGCCGCCTGGCCGCGGCCGGAGCGCTGGTGCTCGGCTTCGGCCTCGTCACCGCCTGCGGCGACAGTGACACGCCCGCCGACCCCCCCGTGTCGGCGTCCGCCGGTGCCTTCCCGGTCACCATCACCCACAAGCTCGGCACCACCAAGATCGACATCGCCCCCAAGCGGATCGTCGCCCTTGGCGAGGCCGACCAGGACACACTGCTCGCGCTGGGCGTCCAGCCGGTCGGGATGGCCGAGCTGACCGGAGTCGAGGCCGACGGGCTCGCTCCCTGGAGCGCCCCCAAGATCACAGGCACCAGACCGACCCTCCTCAAGGTCGGTGAGTCGGGCTTCTCCCTGGAGCGGATCGCGGCCCTCAAGCCGGACCTGATCCTGGCTGCGGGCGACTTCTACATCGACAAGGAGTACGCCAAGCTCTCGCGGCTCGCGCCCACCGTCGCCTACCAGACCGGCCCGGCCGAGGACGGCTGGCAGTCCATCGCGGCCCAGGTCGCCAAGGCCATCGGCCGCACCGCGGACGGCCAGAAGCTCGTCACCGACGTCGAGACGAAGATCGGCTCGGTCAGGACCACCTACCCGGAGCTCACCGGCAAGGCCTTCGCGCTCACCAGCGTGTTCCCCTCGGGCAACATCGGCGTGATGAAGTCCGACGCCGACACCAGCGTCAAGCTGTTCGACCTGTTCGGTCTCGTCCTGCCCGACCAGCTCAAGAAGCTTCCGGGCGAGGGCTTCGCCGCCGAACTGAGCATGGAGAAGGTCAAGGTCCTCGACGTCGACGTGCTCCTCAGCCACTACAACGACGACCCCGCCACCCAGAAGAAGATCGAGGGCAACAAGCTGTTCGGCAGCTTGAACGTGGTCAGGCGCGGCTCCTACGTGCCGCTGGACCTCAAGTCGTTCTGGCCGCTCCGTACCCCCACCCCGCTGTCGGTGCCCTACGTCGTCGACCAGATCGTTCCCCGGATCGCCAAGGCGGCCAAGGCCACCTGACCCGCCTCCTCCGCGGCCGGGCCCCGGCCGCGGAGGCCCGCCCCTCAGCACAGTCGGCCACAGCACACGAAAGGCGAGCATGGCGACCCCCGTCTATGACGTCGTGGGAATCGGCTTCGGCCCCTCCAACCTCGCACTCGCGGTAGCGCTCGAAGAAGAGCACGGCCCGGGAGTCAACGCGATCTTCTTTGAGCGCCAACCCGAGTTCGGATGGCATCGCGGCATGCTCATCGAGGGCGCCACCATGCAGGTGTCGTTCCTCAAGGACCTGGTGACGATGAGGAATCCCGCCAGTCCCCACACGTTCCTGTCCTACCTCCAGGCGCGGAACCGTCTCGTCGACTTCATCAACCACAAGACGATGTACCCGAGCCGGCTGGAGTTCCATGACTACCTCGAGTGGGTCGCGGCGTCCTTCACCGGACTGGTCCGCTACGGGTCCGAGGTCGTCGCCGTACGCCCCCACGACCGCGACATCCTGGAGGTCGTGGTCCGGCGCGGCGACGAGCTGCACACCTGCCTGACCCGCAACCTCGTCCTGGCCACCGGCCTGGACCCCGTGCTCCCCGACGGCGTGCGCCTCGGCGACCGCGTCTGGCACACCGAGGAGCTCCTGGTCCGGCTGGCCGGTCTCGGCGGAGCCCAGCCCGGCCGGTTCGTCGTGGTCGGCGCCGGGCAGAGCGCCGCCGAGGCCGCCGAACACCTGCACCGCAGCTATCCGGCCGCCGAGGTCTGCGCGGTCTTCAGCCGGTACGGCTACTCGCCCGCGGACGACAGCTCCTTCGCCAACCGCATCTTCGACCCCGAGGCGGTCGACCACTTCTACGCCGCCCCCGAGGACGTGAAGCGGATGCTGCTCGGATACTCCCGCAACACCAACTACTCCGTCGTCGACCTCGAACTCATCGACGAGCTGTACCGCCGCGTCTACGCGGAGAAGGTCCAGGGTGTGGAACGCCTGCGTATCCTCAACGCCTCCCGCCTGCTGGGCGTGGACGCCGACGACGGCGCCGTCCGCACCCGGGTGCGCTTCCTTCCCACCGGCGAGGCCAGCACGATCGAGAGCGACGTCATCGTGTTCGCCACCGGATACCGCGAACGCGACCCCCTGGACCTGCTCGGCGAGGCCGGCAAACACTGCCGCACCCGCCCGGAGGGCGGCCTCCAGATCGAACGCGACTACCGGATCGCCACCGACGACGGCCTGACCTGCGGGATCTATCTCCAAGGCGCCACCGAGGACACGCACGGCATCGCCTCGTCACTGCTGTCCATGACGGCGATCCGCACCGGCGAGATCGTCCAGTCCATCGCCCGGCGCTCGGCGCCGCTTCTGCAAGGAGCACCGTCATGACCAACCCGTTCGACGACGTCGAGGGCACCTACCTCATCCTGGTCAACCAGGAGTCCCAGCACTCCCTGTGGCCGTCCTTCGCGTCCGTCCCGGACGGCTGGACCGCGGTGTTCGGTCCCGAAGAGCGTGAGCGGTGCCTGGAGTACGTCCGCGTCCACTGGACCGACCTGCGGCCGCGGAGCCTGGCCGAGGCGGCCCCGTGACCTACGGGCACTACGCCATGCGGGTGATCCGCGTCCAACGGCTCACCCCGCACATGGCCCGGATCACCTTCGGCGGGCTGCGGGGCTTCCCCGGCGCGGGCCTGGACCACCGGGTCAAGGTGTTCTTCCCGCTGCCCGGAGAGGAACGGCCGGTCTACCCGACGGGCGAGGACTGGTGGGAGCGCTGGCAGACAGAACCGGTCCGCGCCGTCTTCCGTACCTACACGATCCGCCGGCACCGCCCCGAGGCGGACGAGGCCGACATCGACTTCGTCCTCCATGGCGATGGCGGCCCGGCCTCGCGGTGGGCGCTGGCCGCCCGCCCCGGTGATCAGGTCGGTCTGTGGGGCCCGCGTGCGGAGTTCGCGCGGCCGCCGGGCACCGACTGGACTCTGCTGGCGGGCGACGAGACCGCCCTGCCCGCCATCGGCGCGCTCCTGGAGTCCGCGGCACCCGGCCCGCGGTCCCGGGTGTTCATCGAAGTCGCCTCCGCCGCCGAAGAACAGGACCTGGCGGCGCCGCCCGGGGCCCACATCACCTGGCTGCACCGTGAGAGCGGCGAATCCCTCGCCGCGGCCGTGCCCGCCACGACACTTCCCGCCGGCCGCCCCTACGCCTGGATCGCCGGCGAGTCCGGCACGGTCACAGCGCTCCGCCGCCACCTCGTGCGCGATCGCGGCTTCCCCCGGAATTCCCTCTACTTCTCCGGCTACTGGCGCCGGGGCGCCGTCTCCGATCCCTGACCTTTCACGTTCGATCGAGCTCGCGAGCAACCATGGGTCCCCGCTCTCGTCTCGAAATCGAGCACGGCTTCATGGGCACATGATCGAAATATCCACGACGTTTTGGGCGTGCTGACGACCTTGATTTTCCACGGTGCCGGCGCTCTTCCCACCGTTCCGAGAGCACGTGGTGCCGGTGGCCAGTGAAGGTCACCACTGTTGTCCAGATGGGGTTCCGTTCGTTTGGATGGGGCGGGCGCTCAAGCTGTTGGTACAAAATCCGGAGGTTCTCCGTGTCCCGCTCGCGTACTCTCATCAGCTCCGCAGCCATCGTCGGCCTGGCTCTGACCGGCCTGGCCACTCCCGCCGCAGCCGACTCCTTCTCCTACTACCGGCTCGATCCTCTCGTCTTCACTCCGCTGTTGCGAGGTAACACCATCGAAGGCCTTCCCGGCACCGAATGCCGCTATCGAGTCCGATACGGCAATTACGGAAATTTGGCATTCGCTCAGATCCGCAGGTACAACTCCTGGTGCGAAAACTACCGCGTTCAGGTCGGAGCATGGCAGGGAAACTCGTTCCAGGTCATTCAGTCCGGCGGATCGGGCATCAACGGTAGTGACGGCTGTGGACAGTACTTCGAACTCCAGGCCACCAGCGGCCCCGGCCGGATCGCGACGCGCGGCACCGCGGTGTCCGGACGACCGAGCCCCAACAGGGATTACTACCATTTCCACGCTGCCGGTTATGGGAGCGGTGGAGCGATTCCGAGCTCCCTGATCGTCGCCCACTGCGACGGGTCGTGACGATGGCGGACGACGCTGTGTGATCTACGGTTCAGGCCGGACGGACCCCAACTGGTTGATCATGGGTTTCGCCTCGCGAGCAACCATCGAGCGACCATGGGCCGGAAACCACCCGAAAACACCACTGGGCATCCTCGAAATCATCGAGAATGCCCAGGTCATACGGGGTGCGCCGGCAGGGACTTGAACCGCGAACCCGCAGACCATGGGTGGCGTCGTTAGGATCTTGCGGATGATCACTCCGGAGCCCGTTCAGGCCGTTCCATCCGCGCGTAACGCCAGGGCGTGGAGAAAGCGAGAGGTTCTCGGATTGGTGGTAGCGCTGGGGCTGTGCATTCTGGGTCTCGCATTGCTGACGTTTGGGCTGTGGGCAAATGACGGCAGTGAAGTCAGGACCCCCGTTGCCTCCGGCGCTGGGCGTTCGTCGGACGGTTCTTCGGTATCCGGCGGTAGCTCGGCACTGGTTTCTCCGCGGCTCAGGGCAGCTGAGGCGGCCGTTGTGGGGATCGTCGCCGAGTTGCGGTCGTGTGACCGGCGCCAGGAAGGCAGCGGTTTCGTGTACGCGCCAGAGCGGGTGTTGACCAATGCCCACAATGTTGCCGGCGTTTCCGGATCGGTAACCGTGAATGTTTCCGGGGGGAGGAGCTTTACGGGCGTGGTGGTCTTGTTCGATCCGGGCCGTGATGTGGCGGTGCTGCGTGTTCCGGGTCTGGACATTCCTCCGCTGCGTTTTCAATCCACTACTCGTGTGGGAGACGCCGGTGTCATCGTCGAGAACGCGGGACGTGCCAATGTGACGGCAACGTCAGCCAAGATCATTTCCAGAATGGTCGTCAGCGGGGGGAACATCTTCTGGGAGAACAGGGTCGTCCGCAAGATCTATGTCATCGGTGGGCAGGTGGTTCCTGGAGAGTCCGGAGGTCCGCTGCTCGCTCTCGATGGAACCGTTTCAGGTGTGGTCTTCGCATCTGCTCTGGACGAAGAGGACAGAGGGTATGTCCTCACCGCCGAAGAGGTCGCTTCGGATGCCCTCACCGGTAGGACGGCAGTGAGAGCGGTTTCCACCTCGCGCTGCTCGAAGTGACAGGGGAGAGAACGGAATGGTCGTCTTCTGGCTTCGGATCATTGTCCGGCCCGTGACGCACTGGGTGAGCAGCCTGATGAACCGTGGAGGCTCTGGTTGGTCGGCGGTTTCGCGTCGGAGACCTATCGGGTTGTCGTGTCGGTTGGTTAAGAGATGTGCTGGTAGAGGGTGAGGGTGCCGCCGTGGTAGCGCCAGGTGTGGAGGAGGTGGAAGTGGGGGGAGTGTTGGATGAGGGGGACTTTGGCGCGGCTGAGGGCGCTGTCCTGGCCGCGTTTGCCGGGGACGACGTAGTTGCTGAGGAACCAGACGCGGTCGGTGTGGGCGAGGCGTTGTTCGAATTGGGCGATGGTGATGTCGGTGCCGTTGAGGTTGGCGGCCTGGGCGGGGGTCTGGGCTTGGGACAGGTCGGTGAGGCGGGCGTAGGCGTCGGGGTAGGCGGCGACGGTGCGGCGGAAGCTGCCGCGTTGGAAGACGATGGAGTCGCCGGGTCGCTGGTGGTCGCGCAGGATGGTGGCGGCTTGGCGTAGGTCGTCCATGCGGCTGGTGGGCTCGCGGACGGCGAGGTGGGCGGGGACGGAGATCAGGGCGAGGGCGGTGGCCGTGGGCGCCAGGAGTTTCAGGGGCAGGCGGCTTAGGCCGGCGGCGGCGAGCAGGGCGACTGCGGGGATGCACAGCAGGACGTAGCGGAAGACGTAGTAGGGGTGGATCAGGGAGACGGCGAGCAGGATCGCTGGGGGGAGGATGGCCCAGGCGGTGGCCAGGATCCGCAGGTCGATGCGGGAGGTCGAGGGGGCGGGGCGGCGGGTCAGGCCGAGGGCGGCGAGTGCGGTGATGGGGATGATGAGCAGGGATGAGCCTGCGAAGGAGGAGGCCAGGGCGGTCAGGTCGCGCAGGGTGGGCGGGGCGATCCAGTCGAGCTGGTCCTTTTGCGGGATGGTGATGAGGGCGAGTGGGGTGATGGCCGCGGTGGCCGCGGTGAGGGCGGCGAGCCAGCGGCGGGTGATGGTGCGGTCGGCCGTCCGCCAGAGGGCGAGGGCGTGGACGGGGATCAGGAGCAGGGCGAACAGGTGGACCAGTCCCAGGACCGCGATGGCGGCGCCGTAGCGGGCGAACGCGCTCCGGGTGGGGGCGTCCACGGCGCGGACCAGTAGGTAGGTGGCCCAGACGGCCAGTGCGGTCACGATGGTGTAGGAGCGTGCTTCCTCGGCCCACATGCTGATGGTGGGTGAGGCGGCGACGATCAGGCCGGCGGTCAGGCCGGTGCGGGGGCCGGCAAGGCGGCGGCCGAGCAGGGCGGTGCCCGTGGCGGCGGCGACCGAGCCGAGGGCCGAGGGCAGGCGCAGGGCGAGTTCGCTTCCACCGAAGAGACTCACCATGACGTGGGCCAGCAGGTAGTGCACCGTGTGCACGGCGTCGACGTTGGCCAGAGTGCGGAAGGTGTCGTGCAGGGAGAAGCGGGCCACCTCGGCGGTGACGGCCTCATCACGCCACAGCGAGGGCGAGCCGATCCCCCACAGCGTGATCGCCAGCGCGGCCACGAGCGGGATCACCGGCACCAGCCAGGGACGGGCGGTGAGCACACCCGGCTCTGTCGGCCGGGCGGGGTCAGTGCGCCGGGGGGTGAGCGCTGTGGTGGGGGTCGTCATGACGCTCGCAATCGGATAAAAGCCACATAGGACCCGCAGAGACTAGTGGAAGCGACAGGCAGAAATGGTCAAGACCTGGATGAGTTGAGCTGGCGGTCTGGGGTGGTCATGTCGGGTCGTCGGTCTGCCAGGGATAGAGGAACTGTTCGGAGCGCAGCTGCCATGCTTGGAGGGCGACGGTCAGTTCTGGCTCGTCGGCGGCTGTCGCGGCCCTGATCAGGATGGCCCCGATGTCGTAGTCGAAGCCGTCGAGGCGGTCGGCGTCGTAGTCCCAGTGCTGCAGGCGGAAGGTGCGGGCGCGATCGGTTCGTTTCCAGCCCTGTCGGTGAGCTTCGACGTCGGCTGGGGTGGTGACCGGGGTGATGTCGACGAACGCTCGCCGACCGGGCCGGGATGCGGGTACTTCAGTGACCAATCGCTGGCCGAGCCGCAACGCGTTCAGCTTGTCGGTGGGCCACTGCCGCCCGCTTCTGGTCGGATGGTCTGGCGTGTTCACGCGGCTACCGTCTCTGCCGGTCGCTCGAGGAGTGGGCACGACCAATTCCTTGCGGCCCATGCAGATAGAGCAGCGGCAACACCTCGGTGATACGTGGACTCTTGCGGCACCACGGCGGCGGGATCGCCGAGGAGAACCGCTTGCGCTCGCCGGTCACCAAGGCGGTGCGCCTGTCGTTGGCCCGCGGCGCCCGCACCTCGACAGCACCGGTGCTGGTGAGCACCTGGCGGGGCCGGAGCCGCCTCGTCGGTCTGATCGCGGTCGGACGGGCCGGGGACTACGTCGAGCATCGGGTGTGCCCTCCCGCGTCGGCCTGCTTGGGGAACCTGTTGAGTGATCCGGGAAAGTACCCCCTTCCCGGCGGATCCACGATCAGCGAAATGGTGTGACTCCTTGGTCCGTGGGTTCAAGTGGCGAACCATGGGCTCGGGGGCCCGAGGGGCTCAGATGGCGAAGAGCAGGGCAGCGCTGACGAGCACGGTCACGGCGGTGGCGAAGTGGATGCCGAAGGCCGTCGCCTTGGTGCCGCCGTGACGCAGGACGATGAGGGTGTCGCCGAGAGGGTTGAGGGCGACGACCAGCATGAACCATCCCGCGGCGTGGGCGTCCGCGAAGGCCAGCAGCGCGAGGCCGAGGAGGCCGTAGCTGAAGTCGCGCAGGCCCTTGATGGTCAGGTATGCGGCGTCCCCGTCCTGCCTGGCCGGAACGCCGTAGCCGGCGGCCGCGGCGCGGGGCACCAGCAGGAACCGCGCGCCGATGAAGACGACGAGGACGTCGAGCAGGATTGCCAGGCCGTATGCGATGGGGGTGAGCATCATCTTCTCCTTGGTGAAAGGTGATTGAACGCCGGGAGGCGGTTCAGCCGCGGACGTGCCGGATGCGGCGGGCGTAGCGGGGCCGGCCGACGGCGTGCCAGATCATCCGGACCGGCCAGGGGAGACCGGCGAGCATCATGGTCCGTTCGTCGGCATCGGCGTCCTCGAGCACGAGGCCGAAGAGCGTGAGCAGCGTGAGCTTGGGGGTGTTGGCCACCAGGTGCTCGCCCAAGGCCTTCCACTCCCGGGCCGACAAGTGCCGCGCCGCGAGCGGAAGGAGGGTGCGCTCCTCATCGTCGAGGTGCTCCACGAGCACCTTCCGGTGCTCGACCAGCGCGGCCACGAGGGTGTCGCGTTCGTCGGCTCCGGCGGTCTCCTCCCAGGCGGCCATGGCGGCGTCGAGCCGGCCGAGGGTGGCGGCGACCCGCTCGTGCTGGGCCTCCATGCGGAGCACGACCTCGACGTCCAGATCGACCCGGGCGAGCAGGGGCGGCCACAGAAGCTCGTCCTCGCCGTGGTGATGGTTGTGCAGCCCGAGCCGGTAGTCGCGGAAGTGGTCGGCGAGTACCCGAGCACGGGTGGTGTCACCCGGGGCGACCGCCGCGATGAGTTCGGCGAACAGCCGCGCCTCGCGGCGGAGGGCGCGGTGGACGACCACCATCTCGTGGGTGTTGACGGTCTCGTGGCCGATGCCGGTCATGGGGTCTGCCTTTCGTCGGTTCCTGTGCTGTGAACAGACTCCGCCGGGCGTCTTGGAGGTCATTTGGAGTCGTCTTGGAACCGGGCCGGACCGGACGGGCAACTACGATGTGCGGCGTCATGGTCTTGATCCGGGTGCTCGGCTCCTTCGCGGCGGAGGTCGACGGCATTGCGGTCCCCCTCGGGGGACCGCGGCAGCGCGGGGTCCTCGCCCTGCTGGTGGCCGCGCGCGGGCAGGTCGTGTCGGTCGACCGGCTGATCGACGATCTGTGGCGCGGCGAACCACCCGCCAGGGCCGTGACCTCCCTGCAGGCGTACGTGTCCAACCTGCGGCGGCTGCTGGAGCCAGGACGGCCGCCGCGGACTCCCGCCCGGCTCCTGGTCACCGCACCTCCCGGTTACGCGCTGCGCCTTCCGCCGGAGGCGGTGGACGCCTGGCGCTTCGAGGATCTGCTGAGTGAGGCCCGCGCGGTCACGGCCGCCGACCCGGTGGCCAGGGCTCTGCTGGCCGAGGCGTTGGGGCTGTGGCGGGGACCGGCGTTCGCGGAGGTGGCCGACGAGCCGTGGGCCGCCGACGAGACGGCTCGCCTCGGCGAGCTGCGGCTGGCCGGACAGGAACTTCACGTGGCGGCCGGCCTGCGCGCCGGAGACGTCGCCACGGTAGTGCCGGAGGCCGAGCGGCTCACCCGCGACGAGCCGTTGCGGGAGGAGAGGTGGCGACTGCACGCCCTGGCCCTGTGGGGCAGCGGACGGCAGGCCGACGCGTTGACTGCGCTCCGCCGCGCGCGGGAGATCTTCGCGACGGACCTCGGTCTCGATCCCGGCCCGGAGCTGGCCGCCCTCGAGGAAGCGATCCTTGCGCAGCGCATGGAGGTGCTGCGCGCCTCGGTACCTGGCCCGGAAGACCGGCCATCGGTTCTCATGCGTGAGACCGAGCCCGTCGGGCCGTCGGCAACCGCGATTCCGGCGCCGCCGCTCGACCGGGCCCGGGGCGCGGTCTCAGGCGCGGCCGCGCCCGCGGCGGAGCCGTTCGTCGGGCGTGACGCCGAGCTGTCGACGTTGGTCGCGACCGCGGCGGCGGCCACCGCCGCGGGGCCCCGGGTCGCGCTGGTGACGGGAGAGGCGGGGCTGGGGAAGTCCGCACTGCTCGGGCGTCTGACCGAGCGGTTGGAACAGGACGGTTGGCTCGTCGCCACCGGCCGCTGCCCCGATGCCGAGAGTGCCCCACCGGCGTGGGCCTGGGCAGAGGCGTTGCGTGGGGTGGCCGAAAGCGTGCCCCCGTCCGGGGAGTTCGCCACCGACCTCGCACCGCTGTTGACCGATGCGGCGGGTACGGGCGGTGCCGACGCGACCGAGGGACGGTTCCGGCTCCACCGGGCGGTGTGGTCCTGGCTCGCGGCGGTGGCTCGGGAGCGTCCGCTGGCCGTCGTCCTCGACGACCTCCACTGGGCCGACGCCCAGACCCTGGCGATGCTGAGCGGTGTCGCCGGGGTGCGTGCTCCGATTCTCCTCGTGGCCGCCTACCGCCCCCACGAGGTCGGTGGGCGGTTCACCGAGGCCCTCGCCGTCCTCGCCCGGTCCGCGCCGCTGCGACTTCCCTTGACGGGGCTGCCGGAGCAGGCCGTGGCCGAGCTCGTCCGCGGGGTGTGCGCCACCGATGACGCGACCGTGGCCGCGCTGGCCGAGCGGACCGGCGGCAATCCCTTCTACGTGCGCGAGAGCGCCCGGCTGTTGAGCAGCGAGGGCGCCCTGGTGGCGCTGTCCGACGTGCCCGAAGGGGTGCGGGACGTGCTGCGGCGTCGGCTTGCCCGGCTTCCCGAGCCGACGGTCGCCGTGCTGCGGCTGGCGGCGGTCGCCGGACGGGATGCGGAGGTGGACGTGCTCGTGGGCGCCGCCGACACCGATGAGGACGGCGTGCTGGACGCGCTCGAAGCCGGTCTCATCGCCGGGCTGCTGATCGAACCCGGTCCGGGCCGGGTGCGGTTCGTTCACGCGCTCGTCCGGGACACGCTCGTCGCCGATGTGAGCCGGTTGCGGGCCACCCGGATGCACGGGCGGATCGCCGCCGCCCTGGACCGGGCCGGCCGCGGCGACGATCCGGCCGGGCTCGCGGCGCTGGCTCATCACTACAGCCGGGCGGCGTCGGCGGCGACCGCGGCGAAGGCCGTGGAGTACGGCGTGCGGGCCGCCGAGCTGGCCGAGGCCCGGTACGCCCATGACGTGGCCGTCGCCCTGCTCACCGACGCGGTGGCGAGCTTCGACCGGATCCCCCGCGAGGACCGCGATCCGAGCGAGCGCGTCGATCTGCTCGGCAGGCTGCTCCGGGCCCAGGTGCGTGCCGGGGCGATCGCGGCCGCCCGGGAGACCCGGCAGCGGGCCGTGGAGTTCGCCGAGTCGATCCACCGCGATGACCTGATGATCGCCGCGTTCACGGCGTGGACCGAGCCGACCCCGTGGCAGAGCCGCCCGTACGGTGTCGTGGACCGGCCCATCGTGACGCGGCTGAGCCACCTGCTCGCGCGGCCCGATCTCACTCCGGCGGATCGGTGCCGGTTGCTGGAGGCCTACACCCATGAGCTGATCGGCGAGGCCGATCCGACGGTGCGGGACGCGGCCGAGGAGGCGCTCGCCCTCTCCGCCACCCTCGGCGATCCCCGGCTGAGGGCATCCGCGATCGCGGCCCTGGCCGGCGATCAGAACGACCTCGTACTGCCCGGGCGTGCCGAACTGTGCCAGGAGCTCACCGAGATCGGCATCGAACACGACCTGCCCGCGTACCGCGTGACCGGGCTCCTCATGCAGGCCAACGCGGCCGCCGCGATGAACGACGTACCGGCGCTGCATCGGCTCATCGGCGAGACGCTGGAGCTGGCCCGCGCCTACCGGATGGCCGAGGCGGTCAGTGTCTGCGAATGCGCGCTGGCGACGTTCGCGCACATCGAGGGGAGGTTTGACGAAGCGGAGCAGCTCTACACCGAGACGGCCGAACGGATGGTCCGGCACGGCTCACTGCACGCCGCGGGCTACCTCCAGCTCGCGCTGGCCGCCCTCCAGATGTCGCGCGGACGCATCGCCGAGTTCGCCCCCGCCGCCCGGACACTGCTCGACGACCATGGCCCGTTCGCCGCCGATCTGCTCGCCGTGGCTCTGGCCGCGGCCGGCCTGACCGAGGACGCACGGCGGATCCGCAAGCAGGCCGTGGCGATCCGGCCCGACTTCTTCTTCACGCTCTTCGTGACGCTTCGGGCCATGGCCGTGGTGGCGCTCGACGAGAGGGACGCCGCAGCGGAGCTGTACGCGACCCTGCTGCCCCACCGTGACGGTCCCCCCGCCGGAGCCACGACCCTGTCGTTGGCCATACGCCCGGTAGCGCACACACTCGGCGAGCTGGCCCTGCTGCTGGGCCGCGATGACGAGGCGTCCGGCCACTTCGCCCGGGCGGTCACCATCGCCGAGCTGTGGGGTGCGACGCATTGGGCCACCGAGGCGCGCGAGGCCCTGGCGGCGCTCCAGCCTGGTGATCTCGTATGACCAACGAATGGTTCGGGAGCTATCCCTGTCTGCCGCCAGACCCTCACCGAGCGAATCGATGCAGCGCAACGCCCCGGCCTGACCATCACGATCGATGGCAGTACCAGCTCGTACTGAAAGCAACGGCTCCCGTACCGACCAGTCAGAAATCATCACGCGCGCCTGCTGGTCCGCTCCTTCTTGCTGTCCGCAAGGCGGAAACCGGGGCGAGTCAGGAATGAAG
Organism: Actinomadura scrupuli; assembly: GCF_050971785.1. Classification (NCBI taxonomy): domain Bacteria; kingdom Bacillati; phylum Actinomycetota; class Actinomycetes; order Streptosporangiales; family Thermomonosporaceae; genus Actinomadura; species Actinomadura scrupuli. The sequence goes on from NZ_JBPCCU010000001.1 coordinate 1,398,127, forward strand.
CCGTAGCGGTTGCATGTTGATCGTCGCTGACGACTCCTACTTTCGGGAAGAAGGCAGGCCCATGACGTCATCGCCGATCACCATGCGCGCCGTCCGGCTCTCCGCCCCCGGCCCCGTGGACAACCTGCGGCTGACCACGCTCCCGCTCCCGCCTGAAAGGGACGGCTGGGTGCGCATCCGCGTCGAGGCGTTCGGCCTCAACCGCTCGGAGCTGAAGCTTCGGCTGGGTGTGAGCGCGGGTGTCAGCTTTCCCCGGGTGCCGGGCATCGAGGCCGCCGGCACCGTCGACGCGGCCCCGGCCGGCAGCGGGCTGGCCCCCGGGCAGAAGATCGTCGCGATGATGGGGGACATGGGGCGCACCTACGACGGCGGCTATGCCGAGTACACGTCGGTGCCGCTGTCTCAGGTCATCCCCGTCGACACCGACCTGCCCTGGGAGGTGCTGGGCGCCCTGCCGGAGATGGTGCAGACCGCCTACGGCTCGCTCACCATCGGCCTGGATCTGAAGCCCGGTCAGTCCGTACTGATCCGCGGCGGCACCTCCTCGGTGGGCCTGGCAGCCGCCGCGCTGGCCACCTGGCGCGGCGCCACGGTGCTGTCCACCACCCGGCGGGCCGACCGTCTCGATTCGCTGAAGGAGCACGGCGTCGACCACCCCCTGCTCGACACCGGCGAAGTCGCGCCCGCCGTGCGCGAGCTGTACCCGGACGGCGTCGACGCCGCCCTCGATCTCGTCGGCACGCCGACTCTGCCCGACACTCTGCGCGCGGTGCGCGTGCACGGCACGGCCTGCTTCGGCGGCAGCCTGTCCAACCAGTGGACGGTGCGGGACTTCTCCCCGAACGAGTACCTGCCGAGAGGTGTGCGCCTGGCGGGCTACTTCGGCGACGCCGCCGACCTGCCCCGGGAGGCCTTCCAGGAGATCCTCGACGCGGTCGCGGCCGGCCGGCTGGCCTTCCCCGTGGACCGCGTCTACGACGGCCTGGAGCAGGTGCCGCAGGCCCACGACGACATGGAGCACGACCGCGCCACCGGCAAGCTCGTCGTCCGCGTCCGGCATTAGCCCGGCCTCTTCGGCTGCGCACTCGAGCCCGCGCGTGCAGCGGACCCCGTCGTCCTACGAGGGGCAGGCGTGGACCGGCCAAGCGAGGATGCCGATTTGTTCGGTGGATCACGAGCCGGCTCCGCCCGGCGCGCACGACCGTCATCGAAGTGGTCGGCCCTCGGCGGAGGTGTGGAGAGCGGACGGAGGCCCGTCCGTCGATGGAAGCCTAAGGACGAATCGGGCACCACGTGGTGAGTCTTCGATCGTGAGGGTCCCGTTGTGGGCGTGGGCGATGTCGCGCGAGATGGCGAGGCCGAGGCCGCTGCCTCTCGGCTCCCTGCGCCGGCCGTCGTCCAGCCGGACGAAGCGCTCGAAGACGCGCTCTCGGTCCTGCGGCGCGATTCCAGCACCGTCGTCGCACACGGTGATGACGGCCGAGCCCGCCCCGCGTCTCAGGGTGACATCGACCGTCGTGTCCGCATGCCGCCGGGCGTTGACCAGAAGGTTGTCGATGACCCGGATCAGCTGGATTCGGTTGCCCAGAACGTTCACGCCCCGGACGGCATCGACGTGGACCGGCACGCCACCCGGCAGAGCAGCCGCCTCCTTCACCACCAGCGCGCCGAAGTCGATCGGCTCGTACGCCCCCGGGTCTCCGGGGCGGAGCCGGGCCTGCACCAGCAGGTCGTCGACGATCGTCTCCAGCCGATCGGTGACCGCCAGCGCCTCCCTGATGGTCTCATGCGGGTCGACGTCATCGGCGTAGAGCACCGCCTCCTCCAGCCCGGCGCGGAGACCGGCGAGCGGCGTCCTGAGCTCGTGAGAGGTGGTGGAGGCGAACCGACGCTGCTCCTCGAACATGTCCGCGTTGTCCACAGCGAGGCCGACTCGGCCGGCGATGTCGCCGATAAGAGACAGATCGGCCGAGTCGTACGCCGGGGAGGTCTCGTACCGGGCCAGGGTGAGCGCGCCCAGCACCCGGTGCGGCGTGCGCAGCGGCGCGACGATGACCGAATGGGCGCCCAACTCGTCGTACGGCCGCTGCTGGACGCTACCCGCATCCAGGTCGATTCGCCCGGCCAGATCCTGAGGGCCGAACAGCATTGTGGGATTCCCGCGCAGCACTTGCGCCATCGGCGACCGCGAGGTCTCTGACAACGCCGGAAGCGGCCCCTCCCACTGCTTGCACTCGACGGTGCCCCGGCCCCGCTTGGCCACGACCGCCACCCTGTCCACCCCATCGGCGGGGCCGAGCAGGTCGATCATCGCCCAGTCGGCCAGGCGGGGCACCACCAGATGAGAGAGCCGCCGCAGCGCCTCATCCACCTGCAGGGTGGAGGCCAGCACGGTGCTGGTCTCGGCCATCAGGGACAGCCGGTGGGTCAGCTTCTCCAATGCCTCAAGGGCGGCCGCCTGCTTCTGTTCTACGGCTTTGTGCCGCCACAGGTCGTAGAACAGGACCACCGCCCCGGTGTCCTCCTCCCCGCCCAGTTGGAGCGGGGCCGCTATCACACCCACCGGGAGCAGGCCCCCGGAGCCGTGAAACCACGTCTCCTCGGTGCGGATGTACGCCCCTTCGGCGATCGCGGCCATAATCTGGCAGTCCTCGCGGGGGATCGGGCTCCCGTCGGCGTTGCGGTGCAGTAGGTCATGGGCGTCGGCCCCGATCAACTGCCGTGCGGGGCGATCGAGTAGTTTCTCGGCATACGGATTCACTATGAGGATCTTCGCCGTATGGTCGATCATGTACAGACCCACATGCAGCCCGTGGAACAAGGATCTGACGAGTTCCTCGCTGAACCCATACCTCGCCCAGTCCTCCAGGCCGTCGCTGTCTGTCATGGCGGTTCCCCCTTTCCCCGCCATCTACGCAAACCGCTCAAACGGCGATAACCCCCCTAAAGGGTATGTATCTCGATTGAGATTGGTGACAGTCATCAGGAGATCCTTTGTAGATCGTTATTGGGACACCTTCATCGCGCCGTTCCCGCCGGTACGGCCGCCGCCGGGCCGTCGAGCCGGTCTCGCCTGGTGACCTTGATGTCGGCGCCGATGGGGCTGGGTCCGGTCGGGGAGTTCTGCTCCGTGCAGAGCCACCCGGGAGCCCGGCGATCAGGCCAGCAGGGACATGCGCAGTACCAGAGACGTTCCATGGCCCGGGTCCTCGACCGTCAGGGTGCCTTGGTGGGCGTGGGCGATCTCGCGGCAGATGGCCAGGCCGAGGCCGGTGCCCTTCGGATCGCGGGCGCGTGATTCCGGCAGCCGGGCGAAGCGTTCGAAGATGAGCTCGCGGTGCTCGGGAGCGACACCGGCGCCGTCGTCGATGACCACCAAGACTGCGGTGTCGTCCTCGGCCCGGACGACAACGGTGACGCCGGTGGCGGCATGGCGCTGGGCGTTGTCCAGAAGGTTGGTCAAGAGCCTGGACAGCAGCAGCCGGTCGCCGGAGACGAACACGCCCGGCGCCAGCTCGGTACGGATCGGGACGCGGCCCGGTGTGCGGCGCCGCAGCTCGGTGCGGACGAGCTCGGCCAGATCGGTGCGCTGGTGCTGCCCCGGTCGGTTGGCGTCCAGGCGGGCCAGGGTGAGGATGTCCTCGGCGATCGCCTGCTGGCGTTCGACGTCGTTGAGCAGGTCCTTGGCCATGCGCGGCCAGTCGACCGCGTCCGGGTCCATCAGCGCTTCCTCCAGGCGTAGGCGGGCGCCGGTGATCGGGGTGCGCAGGTCGTGCGAGGCGTCGGCGGTGAAGCGCCGCTCGCGCTGCACGGCCACCTCCAGCAGCTCCAGGTTGTGGTTCAAGATCGTGTACTGGCGTGCGTTGTCCAGGCTCAGCGCGGCCCGCGTGACCAGCTCCTCGGCGAGCAGCAGGTCGTCCCTGGTGAACGGCGCCGGGTTGGAGGTGCGCGCGAACGTCGCGACGCCGAGCACGTCGCCGCGCGCCTCCAGCGGAATGACGATCAGCGAGTGCATGCCGATGGCGTGGACGGTGCGCGCCCGGTCGGGGTCCAGATCCAGCCAGGTACCGGGCGAGGTGTCCAGCACGGGCTCGAAGTGCGGCCGGTGCGAGTGCAGGACCTCCGTGAACGGGGATCGCGGTGGCACGAACACGGTCTCCTCGCGCTCCCAGAGCGACTCGGGCGCTCCGTCGTGCACCGAGGCCACGCCGGCCCGCCGGAAGAGGGGGCTGCTGGTCCTTGTCGCGGCCGGCCGCTGCAGCGGCTCTGTGCCGGGCAGCATCGCCTCCGGCAAATCGACGGTCACGTAGTCGGCGAGGACCGGAATGGCCAGTTCGGCCAGCTCCTGGGCGGTTTTCATGACGTCCAGCGTGCTGCCGAGCCGGACGCCGGCCTCGCGCAGCAGGTCGAGGTGATCCCGCGCCTTGCTGTTGCTGAAATCCAGGGCCACCGAGCACACGCCCAGCGGCCGGCCGTCCGCGCCCGCCAAAGGCAACAGCGAGATGGACAGCGCGCGCTCCTGACTCCCGTGGGACCAGCGGGCCTCACGGTCGATCGTGGGCCGGCTGCCGGCGAGCACCTCGCGCATCGCGTCCTGCACCGCTTCCGTGTCGATCCCCGCGATGACCTCGGTCAGGGAGCGGCCGATCTGGTAGTACGGGTAGCCGTCGCTGAGCTGCTCGGCCGCCTCGTTGAACCAGACGCAGCGCAGGTTCTTGTCCCAGATGGCCATGGCGACGGGGAAGCTGCTGATGAGCGACTCCAGCAGGGCGCCGGTGCCGGTGGACAGGTCGATGGTGGCCGGGATCGCCGACACCAGCCAGGATTCCTGCCGGCTCCCCGCGTCGTCGCCCAGAGTGATCGGGGCGGCCTCGGCGCGCACGATGACCACCTCGCCGTCCCGCCGCCGCACCTCCATCAATCCCGTCCGGGGCAGGTGCGCGCCGGGCCGTTCACCGTCGCGGTCGTGGCCGTCGGGCGCGAGGAGTGAACCGATGGGGCGGCCGAGGATGTCGGCGGCGGGGTAGCCGGTGAGCTCCTCGGCGGCCTGGGTCCAGCCGATCACCGTGCCGGCGCCGTCGACGACGGCGACCGCTGGGGTCGCCTCTCCACGGAGGCTGCCGGCTGCTTTCATGCCATCACCCATCTCCGGTTGGGGACGAGTTTGCTTCCGGATTTCCCAGAATAGCCGCGCCTACCTGCAGTTATGTAAACCTTGACCAAGCTTTGTCGTGACATTACGGCCATGCGGTGCGGGGACGTATCGCCACAGCCCCGCTCAGTGCCGGCGATCCACCAGGATGCTCGGCTCGGTTGCACGATCGCGGCCTCCACGGTGTGGGAGATCCTGCACGCCGCCGGTATCGATCCGGCGCCCCGCCGGGATGGTCCGACCTGGCGGCAGTTCCTCACCGCCCAGGGTCACGCGATCACCGCGTGTGACTTCCAGGCGGTGGAGACCGTCCTACAGGCGCACGACTCGATCCTAGTTTCGAGCGGCACACGTTTCGTTTGCATGGAGTGAGGTTTCCATGGCAGACCAGCTTTGCGAGAAGCCAATTCGAAGAACCGTGGGCCATGTAGGTGTGCCCCGGACGTTCGACGTCCGGGGCACAGGTGTACTACGACTGTGCCGCAGCCGGTTGGCTACGACACATCGCTATCGGCTGGCGAGGATGCACATCTCGGTGAGGAGATCCAGCATCCCTTCCCAGCCATCCACGGCGACGTCGGCCTCGTTGAGCAGTGGTCCGTAATCGGACGTGCACACGTTGACGATGTTCATGCCCCTGTCCCGTCGCCGGTCGAGGAGCACCTTGAAGGCTGATGCGTCCGGTCCGCTGTCGCCCGCGAACAACGCCGCGTCGGGCGTCTCGCGGTCGAGGAACCACCGGAGCGATCGGCCCTTGTCCACGCCGAACGGTCCCAGCTCCACCACCCGGTCGCCCGGGAGGAAGGCCATTTCGGCCTGCCCAGCCAGCTCCTTGAGCCAGCGATGCAGCTCAAGGACCTTCTCCGGGTCAGTGTCGCCGGCGTAGTGGACGGCGACCGCGTGAGACTTCATTTCAATCTGCTCCTCGGGAATGCCGAAGTACTCCAGCTTCCCGCGCAGCTCGTTGACGACCCTGGACCGTTCCTTCGGAACGGCGACCAACTCGAGGAGCTCGCCGTCGCGGTCGAGGCACTCTGCCCCGAACTGCCCCAGGATCGTGATCCCGGGGATGACCAGTCCGAGCCTTCTGAGCTGCTCGACCGACCTGCCGGTGAGGAGCGCCACTGTGCCGAACTGCTGCTTTGCCTGCTCGAGCGTCCCGCGGAGGCGCGGGGCGATCTCAGGCCAGTTCGGCCACTTGACGCCACTCGCCCACAGCGTCCCGTCACAGTCAAGGATCAGGGCGGACCCACGAGGACTCTTCACCATGGCCTCGTAGGCCCCTGACCCCTCCGAGGTCAGGAAACCGGTGCGCCAGCCCGTCCCCTCGGGACGGATGACGCCTCGGTTCCTTCTATTTTCCAGCTCCCAGGACATAGGGGAACGTCCTTTGATCTCGATTGTTCGCAGCGATGCAAGCTGCTGCGTTGTGGCCGATTGCCACGTTGTGGACTGTTCGTAATGCAGGGTGGGTGTCAAGTGGCAGTTACCGCGTTAACATTCCGGATACGTCACCGTCCTCGACACCCCGATGACCGGGTTCTCTGCGGAGGGACACGGCGCGTGGGCGCTCGGCGGGCCTGTCTCCGGTGGCGGCGACAGTCGGTGTGGGTGGCGGGTTTCGGATGTCCGCCGCCGTTCGGCTTGGGCGATGGGCTGACGCACACCTACGGCTACGATCACGTCGACGACGTGGCCGACGAACCCTGAGGCTGGACTGCTCAGTGACGGGTCACTGCTCCGGGAGGTGCCCGCCGGGTGCCGCCGCCCGCGCGTGCGACCTGCTGCGCGGACGTCACCCGGGCCGCGGTCTGCACGTCGGCGTCGCAGGCGAGCACGCTGACCCGGTCGCCGCCGACGCCGACCTCCCGCACTACGCCGGTGACCTCGGCAAGGGCCGCCGTGAGGTCGTCCTCACTCATGGACCCGGAGGTGTCGATGACGATCGCGACGACCGGCAGTGGCGGCGCAGGCTCGGCGGCACGATGCCGCGCAGGGCGGCGGTGCGGCGGGACGGTCACCGGTAGGTGTAGTCGACCGCCCCGGCGGCCCAGGCGACCGCCTCCCGTACGGCGCCCGCGAGCATGCGGCGCCAGTCGACCGTCGGTTCGAGGATCTGGTCCGCCCAGCGTCGCCAGCCGCCCGGGCATCAGCTCGCGGGGTTGGAGCGCCAGCTGGGCGAGAAGGAGGTGCGGTTCACACCGCCGGACCGGGCGTTCGTGGTGGCCCTGCTGCACCGCCTGACGCCCGAGGCGCTGCGCCGGATGAGGCTGTTGGTGCGTCCGGACCCGGTGTCGCGTTGGCACCGTGACCTTGTCCGGCGTCGGTACGCTGCCCGGTCCCCGGCCGAAGCGGCCGGGTCGGCCACCGACGGTGCGTTCCGTCCGGGTCCTGATGCTGCGCCCGGTCCGCGAGAACCCGAGTCGGTGATACCGGAGCGTGCTCAGCCCGAGCTGCTGGTGCTCGGGCTGAAGGTCGCACCCTCCACCATGTGGGAGACACCGAGCGAACATGGTGATCGCTACGCGGCACCACGGGCGACATCACACCCGCTCCATCACTCGGCCTCGTGCCTGAGGATCAGGCGACGGTCACCACGGCGTGCATGCCGCCAAAGGCATGCGGCATCCCCGTCGTGGTGTCCGGGATGTAGTCGAGCAGCGCGTATGTGCCGCTCGGCAGAGTGACGTCGACCACGGATGCCCGGCCGGGCGACTGAGTGCCGAAGTTCAGCACCGCGCCGCCGTTTACCGACGGGTTCTCTCCGCCGGCGAACCAGGCGGTGATGTCGGCGTCCGTCGTGCCGGGCTGGACCTGCACGAACTGCGCGAAATGCAGCTCACCCGAGTTATTGGAGATCCGCAGCGGACCGCGGTGCAGCTTGCCGCCGGGGCCACTCACCACGAACCGGTCGGGCTCCTGCATCGAGACGGACTGGTCGGTCGCCGGCAGGGTGGCGTGCGCGTTGCCGACCACCCGGAACGTCCGGGCCGTCGCCGACGGGTTGTTGACCTGCGCCGCATAGTAGGAGCCGGCCGACAGGACCGTCTTGTACGACACCTGGCCGACGGCGCTGAGACCGCCGTAGAAGGTGGTGTTGTCCACGAACCACCGCATCGCCTCCGCGGCCTTGGCGGCGTCGGCCTGCCAGTTGCCGGCCTCGGTGATCTTGACGTCCATCTGCGGGAGCGTCGCACCGTTCCGGAGCCGGAAGGTCTCGGGGTCGGCGCTGGTGTACGCGCTCGTGATGTTGACATTGATGAGCCCGGCACGGAGCGTCGCACCCTGCTGGATCGCCACCTGCCCGGCGGCATCCTGGCTGAGGCGCAGGGTGCCATCGGGCGATGCCGATGCAGGGGTCGCCGTCAAGCCGAGCGTGGCGACGGTCACTACCGCCGCCAGAGCGCTCATCATCGTGGATCTCACCAAGGCTCCTCTCGAGGCCTTTCTCGACCTCGTCGAAGATGTCCAAGCGCCTGCAGGGGCGTCATTGCTGTCGCCTGAATCATGGTGTATCCGGGGGTGGCTCTGGCTGTGGATCAAGAAAATCGTTGGCAACTCATCCCATAGTCGGCAATTCCTCCCGCGGTTGGCATCCGTTCCGACACTGTTGCCCGGTACGTCGTGACGCCCGCACGTCGCTGCTCGCTGCGCTGCCGCCGGTCTGGAGCTCTCCCCGTCCTCGGTAGTCGCGAACTCCGTGACTTCGGGCAGGTTCGGCCAGGCCCACGCGATCATCGCGGGTGGACGAGACGCCCGCGTCCACGATCTTGGAGAGCGCTCAACCTTCCCGTGGGCGGCTGCTCCACCAGCTTGTCGACCCGCCGGGTGGACACCCCAGCCGGTAAGAGGTGGCGCGGTGGCCGTCTCAGTTCACGACGCCGCGCCTGTCACCAGGGAAAACTCGTACATCACGATCTTGAACGCAACCTCGAGCCCCAGCGAGATTTTGCACTACTCATACCATCCGCCCAATACGGACGAGAGTATTCTGGACATAAGCCTGCGGGGCGAGCGAGGGAGCTCGACCGGAGCGGCGTGCGGTAGAGAGAGCTACGGTTCTCTCGAAAGGCGTCGTCGAAGGTCGCGCTGAGAGGCCAGAAGGTGTGATTGAGACCGGAAGGCGACCTCCAACACCTGATCCGGACAATGCCGGCGAAGGAAGCCCACCTCGCAGGCGCTTGCACGTCCGGACATAGGAGTGAATCGGCGGCGAGCTGATCGACTCGGCTGATCTCTGGGATGGCCCTTCACCATCCATCACCCGACGAACTACGGCAGGCCCTCAGGAACCTCGCCGACCAGCTCACCGCAGCTCGTCGAGCTCCGCCAGGTCCAGCGCCAAGACGTCCTCGTCCTGGTCCTCGCCGCGGTCGGCGGTCACCGCGGTCCCTGGCCTTAATCTGCGGCCGGAGGATCAGGCGACGGTCACCACGGCGTGCATGCCGCCGAAGGCATGCGGCATCGGGGAACGTTGCGACGCCGCCCGGCGTACCTTCATCGGTGATCGAAGACCGAACGCCGCCGCCACTCGCGGAACAAGAGCGGGCTTGGGCGCGCCACCGGCAGTGAACCGATTTACCGCTCCCCATCCATGCGGCTATCGCGCGAGCTTGTGCCAACGCAGAGCAGACGTGCGCGGGGGAGTCTGGATGATGAGGAACCGGCGTGATGCTAGGGCGTTCTGGACAACGTCGGGCGTACGACGAACTCTTGGTCCGGCGCGTTAGTTGTCGAGTTCGGCCAGGTCGGGAGCGAGGGCGGGTGGCCGGATGAGCTGTAGGTGGGGGTAGGGGATCTCGATGCCCTCGTTCTGGAAGCGGCGATGCAGGCGTTTGAGGAACTCGTGCTTGATGCGGAACTGCTCGCCGAACTCGATGATGCGCAGGATCACGGTGAACTGGATGCCGGAGTCGGCGAAGGTGTGAAAGCGGACCAGGGTCTCGTGCTCTTGAACCGCGCCTTCGATCTCTTTCATGATCTCGTTGCCGGTCTCGATGACGACCCGCTCGACGTGCTCGAGATCGCTGTCGTAGGCCACTATCGCCTGGACGAGCAGCGACATGTCTTGTGCGGGGCGGTGGTAGTTGGTCAAGATCGTGTCGGAGAACCGCTGGTTCGGGATCACCTCGATGTTGCCGGACAGGGTGCGGATCGAGGTGTTGCGCCAGTTGATGTCGACGACGTAGCCCTCCTGGCCGCTGCTCAGTCTTATGTAGTCGCCGGGCTCGATGGTCTTGGACGCCAGCACGTGCACGCCCGCGAACAGGTTGGCCAGGGTGTCCTGAAGGGCCAGCGCGACCGCGAGGCCGCCGACGCCCAGGGCGCCCAGCAGTGGGGTGATGGAGACGCCGATGCTCTGTAGCATCACCAGGACGCCGATGCCCAGCACTACCACTCGGGTGATGTTGGCGAAGATGGTCACGCTGGCCGCCACGCCCTGGCGGGTCATCGCGATCTGGGTGACGATGCCCGAGATCAGCCGGGCGCAGGCGAGTGAGATGACGATGATCGTCACGGCGGTCAGTACCTTGCCGGTGACCTGCAGTGTGCCCGGCTTGAGGGCGAGCATGTTCGCCGCGAACCAGACGCCGCCGAGCAGCGCCAGCGGGACGGCCACGTCGTGCACCAGGCGTGCGGCCAGATCGTCCCAGGCCGCGCGGGTGTCCCCAGCGCGTTTGGTGAGCCGTCCGATCACCATGCGCAGGATGATCGCGAGGGCCAGGGCCGCCACGATCACGATCGCGGCGACGATGACCCGGCCCCAACCCAGGGATTCCGGCATAGGCGAATCTCTCCTTGTTGTGGTCCCCTGCAGCCGACCGCACCGCTTTCCGATCACGTAGCAGTACGTCGCTCTTTCGCGGGATTTGGCGTTTGGTTGCGATCTTGCTCAATCGTAGTGAAAGCCCGCGGCGCGGGGGCCGGTGCGGCTGGTCACGCTCGATCAGATCCTCCGATGTCCTCTACGGCAGTTCGATCAACTGGACGAGCCGGGTGATCAATGCCCACCGGAGGTGGGCGGGGACGCGTGCATCGGAATCCCCAGGTCAGGCTGGGTGGACCTGTCACACTGCGCTTGCCGAAAGCTACATCCATGCAGGTGAGAGCCATGGTCGCCGGTGGAAGAACACCGCGACATGGCGGCTCGGCTGGTCGTGTCGGAAGTGGGCGCGGGGACGCTCTCTCCCGCATGGGCGCGGAGCTGTTCTGGCCGCCCAGGGCTTGCCAGAACACCTTTGAGTTGGCCGAACAGGCAGTGATCCGCTTGATCTATGGGCAGGGGAGGCCGAGGTTGCGGTGGGCCATGCGGATGAGGCGGTGGATGGCGGTTTCGGTGTCGCCGAGGGGTTGCAGGAGGTGGCTGAGCATCAGCCGGGTCAGGGCGTCGCAGGTCGCGGCGACGTCCTCGGGGTCGAGGCCGGGTTCGCGTTGCAGGATCGGTTCGACGAGGAGGCCGGCGGCAATGTCGATCAGGGTTCCGGCGTCGGTGGTGATGAAGGGGAGCAGGCCGCCTCCTCCGCTGTGACCGGGGTCGGCCAGGATGGCGATGAGGACCCGGTTGGCCGAGCCGTGCTCGAACCCGAACCGGATCGCGGCCTCGATGACGGCCGAGGCATTGTCCGCCATACGGATCTGGGCGTTCACGCCCTCGCTGAACCTGGTCGCCTCACGCAGGATCAGTGCCCCGCCGATCTCTTCCTTGGTGGCGAACTCCTTGTAGAGGGACTGCCTGCTCACCCCGACGGCGGCGGCGATCCCCGTCATCCGCACGGCCGACCAGCCGGACTCCACCAGGACCCGGTACGCCGCGTCCATGGCGTCCTCACGCATCTGTCTGCGCACACGGACCTGGAAGCCGGCGGAAACATCCACGCCCGCACCCTACAACGCGACACTCTTTTTAAAAAAGTACCCATCCTTGACGGTTTTAAAAAATCTGTCACCCTCTGGGTATCCGCCCGTCCAAGGAGACGCACATGACGCCCCAGGCAATCCGTTCCGACACCGCAGACCAGCTGTTCTACGACGCCATGATGGTGACCTCCCACGACGACCCCTACCCCACCTACACCCGGCTGCGCGAGACCGCCCCGGTCCTGCTCACCGCCGACGGGACCCTCGTGCTCAGCGGGCACGCCGGCTGCTCGGCGGCACTGCGCCACCGATCGCTCGGCAAGGGCGACGAACTGCTCGGCATGAGCTTCACCGACATCGCCCCCGACATCCTCGCCCGGATCACCGAACGCATCGGGCACAGCATGATCTTCGCGAACCCGCCCGCCCACACCCGGCTGCGCCGCCTGGTCAGCGACCAGTTCACCAACCGCCACGTCCAGGCTCTGCGCCATGTCGTCACCCAGCGCGCCGACAAACTCCTCGACCAGCTCACCGCCGACCCCGCTGCCGACTTCGTCGCCTCGGTCGCGCTGCCACTGCCCCTGGAGGTCATCGCCGACCTCCTCGGAGTACCCGAGGAAGACCGGGAGGTGCTGCTCCCGCTGGCCCGCACGGCCTCCGCCTTCACCTCCCCCGACGTCTCCGCCGACGACCTCGCCCACGCCATCGAGTCCGAAACCCAGACCGTCGCCCACTTCGTCGGGCTCCTGGCTGACAAGCGCCGCTCGCCCGATGACGACCTGCTCAGCCGCCTGGTCGCCGACGACCAGCTCACCGACGAGGAAATGATCTCCACCGCCCTCCTGCTGTTCGGCGCAGGCTTCGAGACCACCACCAACCTGCTCGCCAACGGCCTCGCCGCCCTGTTCGCCAACCCCGCCCAACTGGCCCGGCTCCGCGCAGACCCCACCCTCATCCCCACCGCCGTCGAAGAGTTCCTGCGCTACGACCCGCCCATCCAGATCGACGCCCGCACCGTCCTCGAACCCGTCACCCTCCACGAGGTCGACCTCACCCCCGGCTCCCTGGTCATCACCCTCCTGGCCGCGGCGAACCGCGACCCCGCCCACTTCACCGACCCCGCCACCCTCGACATCACCCGCACCGACAACGACCACCTCGCCTTCGCCGCAGGCCCCCACTACTGCCTCGGCGCCCACCTCGCCCGCCTCGAAGCCCAAATCACCTTCGAACGGCTCCTCACCCGCTTCCCCGACCTCCAGCCCTCACCGCACGCCCCCGCCCGCCGCCCCGGCCTCGCCATCCGCGGTTACACCTCCTTCCCCCTCACCCTGAACTGCGGCGTTCTCCCCTAAACGGACAGACCGGCTCCCTCGCCCCATCAAGCACGCCCCAGATGTACGACCAGCGCCATCGCCTGGACCTACTGAAGTCACTCATCCGCTCACTCAGGCAGCCGCCGGGGGATGGCGGCTGCCTGACCTGCATCCTTCAGGTCAGCCGCGTTCGGCGGCGCCCGCAGGGGCCGGAGCGACCGGTAGGGCGGTGGCCCGGACCTGAGCGCGGTGCCGGGTCACGGCCAGCAGCAGGGCGCCGAGCGAGACCACGACGATGCCCGCACCGAAGATCTGGAAGGTCTGGACCGCCCCCAGGTGGCGCACGGTGAAGCCGGCGGCGATGGCCGGCAGGGAGATGGCGGCGTAAGCGACGATGTAGAACGCCGCCATGACCTGGGCGCGTCGGTCCGGCGGCGCGGCGGCGCCGACGGTGCGCAGCGCGCCGAACATCCCGAAGCCGACGCCCAGCCCGATCACCACGCTGGCCGCGATGAACCCCGCCGCCGTGCTGATGGACAGCGACCAGGCCATGAGCGCGACACCTGCGATGAGCGCGACCGTCCCCCAGGCGACCTGGACGGCCGGAGCCAGCTTCTGGGTGAGCAGCGGCGGCAGCGCCGACGTACCGCCGAGGGCCAAGATGGCCAGACCGGCGGCGAGATTGCTCGTGGTGTGCATCAGAGCGGGGGCCAGCGTCCCGACGAGCCCCAGGTAGATGCCGATGATCGACCACGTGCAGGTGATGCCTAGGCCCGCGAGGACGAAAGGGGTGACGATCTGGCGCGGCACACCGGGCGCCGCGATCCGGAATCCGGTGCGCCCCGTCACGGACTCGGGCACCAGCAGCATGCCGAGGAGCAGCAGGACGTTCAGCGCGGCGAGCACGATGAACGGGGTGACCAGCGGTCCTGGGGCGTACTGCACGAGCACCGCGCCGAGCAGGCCGCCCACCCCGACGCCCAGAGCGCTGGCGACGACGTTGTACAGGCTGGCCTTGGCCGGGTTACCGCCCTGGTACAGCTCGAGCAGGGCCGCGCCGGCCGCGCTGATCGCGATGCCGGTGGCAAGCCCCTGGACGGCACGGGCGGCGAAGAGCCAGGCGGCGCCGGACGCGCTCATGAACACCACCATCGAGGCGAGCAGGCCGAGCAGACCGACCACGATGACCGGCCGGCGGCCCCACGTGTCGGAGACCCGGCCGAACGCCAGCAGCGAGGCCAGCACCCCGAAGCAGTAGGTGGCGTAGATCAGGGTCACGGTGGAGGTCTGCAGGTGCCAGTTGATCGCATAGAGCTTGTACAGCGGCGACGGCATGGCGGATGCGGCAAGGCACAGCCCGATGACCCCGGCGGTCAGTGCGAACGCCAGCCCGGGCCGAAGCCGTCGCGCGGACGGAGTAGCGAAGGTCTCGTTGTTCACGTCCATCAGCCTCGCCGGACGGCCTTCCGGTGACGAGTGGCAGAACTGCCCATCTTCATCAAAATCCTGCCGCTAGCGTGGAGACATGACAGTCAACACCGGAATCGTGGCCCTCGCCGTCACCGTCGGCATGCCGATGTTCGAGCTGTCCATCGCCTGCGAGATCTTCGGCATCGACCGCAGCGAACTCGCCGATCCGTGGTACGAGCTGCGGATGTGCGCCGCCGACCCCTACGCGACGCCGACGCAGAACGGCTTCGCGCTGCACACCCCGTACGACCTCGATGCGCTCGCCACCGCCGACACCGTGGTGGTCCCAGCGCTCCCGCCCGACAGCGTGCTGTCGGACGACGCGATCGACCCGCGACTGCTTCAGGCGCTGAACGCGGCGCACGCGCGCGGGGCACGCATCGTCTCCCTGTGCACCGGCGCGTTCGTCCTGGCGGCGGCCGGACTGCTGGACGAGCGGCGGGCCACCACGCACTGGATGTACACCGACATCCTGAGCGCGCGGCATCCACTGGTGCGCGTCGATCCCGCCGTCCTGTATGTGGACGAGGGCGACGTGCTCACCAGCGCGGGCCGCAGCGCCGGCATCGATCTCTGCCTGCACCTCATCCGGACCGATCTCGGCGCCGAGATCGCGAACCACGTCGCCCGGCGCATGGTCGTGCCCGCCCATCGCCCCGGAGGGCAGGCGCAGTACATCGAGGCCCCGGTCCCCCGCGCGGGCGACGACGGGCTGGCCCCCGTGCTGCAGTGGGCGGTCGAGAACATGGATCAGCAGCTCACCGTGGCACAGATGGCCGACTGTGCCGGGCTGAGCTCACGCACCCTGGTCCGCCGGTTCCATGAGGCCACCGGCACCACTCCGCTGCGCTGGCTGCACGCCCAGCGCCTGGCGCGGGCCCGGCACCTGTTGGAGGCGACCGATCTGCCGATCGAGCGCGTCAGCCGGCTCTGCGGCATGGGTTCAGCCGGAAATCTACGCCATCATTTCACCCGAACGGTGGGCGTGACCCCGATGGAGTACCGGCGCACCTTTCACCGTCCTCTCACGCCCGCCCTGTGATCCGTCAGGCTCTCCAGCCCGGGTACTGCGTGATCGGTGGTCACGTGCTCAGCTCCGCGACGTCCTCCGACGGGCTTCTCTGTGCGGCGGGGCGACGGCCCCGGTTGAGCCGGAGGTACAGCAGGGCGGCTCCGGTCACCACCACGGGCCACAGCAGGTAGGTGCCGGACATCAGCAGCAGCGCGACCACCGCGACGAGGGCCGCCATCGCCATGGCACGGCCCTTGCCGCGTCTGGGCAGAAGCTTGACGGCGGCGGCGACCCCGATCGCATACACCGCCACGAACGAGCCCGTGGTGAGCAGCACCAGCGGCCGGGACCCCATCCCGGTCGCGACCACGAACGCCAGCGCGGCGAACGACAGGGCCGAGTTGACGGCCAGACTGCGCCGCGGCACCTCGCCCGCCACGCTTCCCTGGGCCAGCACGCCCGGCAGCGCTCCGTCGCGGCCGAGGGCGGCGCCGAGCTTGGCCGCGCCGGCGTAGTAGGCGTTCATGGCACCCAACGTCAGCAGCACCGCGGCCCCGGCGGCGAGCCAGCGGGCGTTGCCGCCCAGCCCCTGGGCCATCAGCTCTCCGAGCGGCGCGTCGGTCCTGGCCGCGCCGGGGCCGAGGACGGTGATGATGGCGAAGGCGACCAGCAGATACAGCACACCGACGATTATCACCGCCGCCGCGGTCGCCCTCGGCAGGTCGCGCTGCGGACGGCGGAACTCGGTGGCCAAAGAGGTGATCGCCTCCCAGCCCGCGAAACTCCACACCAGCAGCGCCGCCGCCGACCCGATCGCGGTCCAGCCGTGCGGGGCGAACGGCTCCAGGTTGCTCGCGTGGGCGTGCGGCAGCGACAGCCCGACCGACACCAGCAGCAGCGTGACGAGCAGTCCCGCCAGCGCGAACTGCAGCCGGCTGCTCACCCGGAGGCCGACGGCGTTGGCCACGGTGACCACGACCATCAGTCCTACGGCCGTCACGGTGGTGGTCGTCGTCCCGCCGCCCAGCGCGGCCGAGACATAGGCGCCGCCGAACAACGCCGCAGCGGCGGCCCCTGGGGGCACTGCGAAGTAGAAGCACCAGCCGACCACCGCTGCCGCGCGTTCCCCGAAGGCCAACCGGGCATAGGTGGACACTCCGCCGGCATCGGGATAGCGGGCGCCGAGAGCGGCGAAGGTGCCGGCGAGTGGTGCCGAGAGCACGACGAGCGCCAGCCACGCCAGCAACGAGGCCGGCCCGGCGGCCTCGGCGGCCAGTGCCGGCAACGCGATCACGCCGGTGCCCAGCACCGCGCCCACGTACATCGCGGTGCCCTGGCCGAAGGTCAGGGAGCCTGTCCTGGTCACGTCACTCATGGAGATCAGCGTCACGGGCACAGCCAGAAGCGGCCAGCGGCAGAAACGCCATGCTGCGCATAATTACCGCCATGAGCCGACACGTCATTGGCCTCGCGGTCACCGATGGCACCCCGGTGTTCGAGTTGGCCGTGCCTTGCGAGGTCTTCGGCACCGACCGTAGCGACCTTGTAGCCCCGTGGTACGACCTGCGGCTGTGCGCGGCCGAGCCCGGTCCTCTGCGCACCACCGCGGGCCTAGAGATCGACACCCCGTACGGCCTCGACGACCTGCTGGACGCCGACACGATCGTGGTGGGAGCCGTCGTGCGCCCCGTCCAGCTCGATCCTCCGCAGGAACTGGTCGAGGCGGTGCGCACCGCCCACCGGCAGGGCAGACGCATCATGTCGATCTGCTCGGGCGCCTACGTGCTGGCCGCCGCCGGGGTGCTGAACGGCCGGCGCGCCACCACGCACTGGTTGAACGGCAGCGACTTCGCCCACCGCTTCCCCGAGATCGACTTCGATCCCGTGCCGCTCTACATCGATCACGGCGACGTCATCACCTCGGCCGGCACCGGATCGGCCATCGACGCCTGCCTGCATCTGGTCCGCCAGGACCACGGCGCCGCGATCGCCAACGAGGTGGCCCGCCGCATGGTGGTACCACCGCATCGGGATGGCGGTCAGGCGCAGTACACCCAACCGGTCACACACCTCGGCAGAAACGACTCCCTGACTCCGGTGCTCGACTGGGCCCGTGATCGTCTGCACGAGCCGCTGACCGTTCCCCGGCTCGCCCAAGTGGCGCACCTGAGCGAACGCACCTTCGCTCGCCGCTTCCGCGAGGCTCTGGGCACCACCCCGCTGCAGTGGCTGCTCCAGCAGCGAGTGCGGCTGGCACAGGAACTCCTGGAGACCACGGACATATCCATCGAGGACATCGCCCGCCAGGCCGGCTTCGGCACCGCCGCCACCCTCCGCCACCACTTCGGCCGGGTGATCAGCGTCTCCCCTCAGACCTACCGCCACGTCTTCCGCCATCGGGCCAAGACCCACCGACGCAGATCGGCGGGCGGCTCGTCACCTCGCGGCGGCTAGACCATCCACAGCGGCGGCCCCCGGCCAGGCAATCTCGAAGTGGAGAAATACGGGATTACAGGTCGCACTACCCGCTCCGGTTCACTGCGCTGTATACAAATGGCCGGGGTCAGAGCCAGCCGGCGTTGCGGGAGATCCGGATGGCGTCGATGCGGTTGCGGGCGTTGACCTTCGCGATGGCGTTGGAGAGGTAGTTGCGGACCGTCGCGCGCGACAGCGAGAGGGTGACGGCGATCTCCTCGGTGGAGATGCCGCTCTCGGCGGCGCGGAGGACGTCGGCCTCGCGCGGGGTCAGCGGGCTGTTGCCGGTCTCCAGGGCCGCGGCGACCAGGTCGGGGTCGATCACGCGCTCGCCCGCGGCCACCCGGCGGATGCCGTCGGCGAGCGTCTCGGCGGGCGCGTCCTTGATGATGAACCCCCGGACGTGGAGCTTGAGCGCGCGCAGCAGGTTGCCCGGCCGGCTGAGCCCGGTGAGGACGAGCGCCCGGCACTCGGGTAGCCGCTCGTACAGTTCGCCGGCGGCGGTGAGACCGTCCATGCCCGGCAGGTCGATGTCGACGACGGCCACGTCGGGCCGGGTCTCCAGCGCGGCGCCGACGATGCGGTCGCCGCGGTCCAGCTCCGCGACGACCTCCATGTCGTCCTCCAGCGAGATCAGGGCGACCAGGGCCCCGCGGATCATGTGCACGTCCTCGGCGATCAGCACGCGGATCATCAGGCGGACTCCTCCGGGACTTCGACGAGCATCCGGAACCGGCCCTTCGCGCCGTCGGCGGACACCGAGCCGGACAGCGCGCGGGCGCGCTCGGCCAGGCCGGCCAGGCCGCTGCCCTCGCCCTTCGGCTCGCGCACGCCGTCGTTGACGATCTCCAGCCGCACGGTACCGCCCCGGCGCCGCGCGGTGATGGAGCAGGTGCGGGCGTCGCTGTGGCGCAGGACGTTGGTCACCCCTTCGCGCACCGCCCAGGCGAGAACGTCCTGCACCGCCGGGGCGAGGCCGGGTAGGCGCACGTCGATCCGGGCCTCGATGCCCGCGGCGCCGAGCAGCGCGGACACCCCCTTGGTCTCCTCCTCCAGCGACACCGAGTGCTCGTCCCTGGTCACCGCGCGCATCCCGGCCAGCGCGTCGCGGGCCACGAGGGTCAGGTTCTCGATCTGGGCCTGGGCCGCGGGCGTGTCCCTGGACAGCAGCCGGAGGGCCAGGTCCCCCTTGAGCGACACCGCCGACAGGCTCTGGCCCAGCAGGTCGTGCAGGTCGCGGGAGACCCTCAGCCGCTCCCGCCCGATGGCGACCTCGGCCAGTTCGGTACGGGTGGCCTGGAGCTCGTCGACGACGCGCACCAGCCACACCGATCCGTACGTGGCCACCACCCCGATCGTGAACCCGGCCGACAGCCAGAAGACGGCCCAGGCCGCCACCGCGGTGATGCCGAGGTCGGAGTACTCGCCGGAAACCGAGCCGAACAGCGCGGCCAGGGTCCCCAGCACCGGAAGGACGGCGGCCGCGACCGCGAGGGCGCCGCGCAGCAGCATGATGGCCGAGACGACGACGAACAGCTGCATGTCGATCCAGTTCCCGGCGAACCACGGCATCGGCAGGTAGACCAGGGCGATCAACGCCAGGAAGGTCCACTGCCAGCCGGGCGGCCGTTCGCCCCGTACCGCCGCGAAGCTGTGCCGGAACTGGAGGGCGCCGATGGCGAGCCCCGCGACCAGCGGGACGGCGGGGTAGCGGGCCGGGGCACCGTCCAGCCCGGTGATCGCGTAGATCGGGGACGTCAGGACGAACGGCAGGTGAGCGGCGACGAGGAACCAGCGGGCCCGGCGCGGCGACCAGGCGGGGCCTTCCCACCAGTCGCCCTGCGTGGCCTTCACGGGGCACCCGTGGCCGCGCCGCCGGGGTCGGCGCCGGCCTCCAGCCGCAGGCGGCCATGGTGGCGGGCGACCACGATGACGCAGCGCCGGACCGTGTCGTCCTGCAGGAGGCGCGCGACGTCGGCCCGCAGGCTGGAGCGGAGGTCCTCGTCGACGGCGTCCGGGAGGTCACCGTCGGGGAGGACGAGGCGGCTCTCGATCCCGGCCGCGGCCAGGAGCGTCGCCGCGGTGTCGAGTTCGGCGGGCAGCGAGGTGTGCTGGTAGCCCCTGATCAACCGGCGGGCCCCGGCCAGCGCCTGCCGCGAGGACTGGGAGAGCGCCCGCAGTTCGGCCTCCGCCGCGGGCACGTCGCGCGGGGCCAGCGCGCCCGCCCGCTCTCCCTGTGCGGCGATCGACTCCAGGGCCGTGCCCACCGTGTGCCGCAGGTCCTCGTCGATCCGCAGCCGTTCGCGTGCGACCGCCCGGTCCGCCAGCGCCCGCTGTGCCGCGCGCAGCCGCCGCACCGCGCCGACGAGCCAGATCAGCAGGAACACCGGCAGTCCCTTGAGCGCCCCGGCGATCGTGAAGAACGGCGCCATCTCGGGGTGGTCCAGCGCGATCGCCAGCGGTGTCTGCGCGGCCACGATCGCTCCGAAGAGGGCGAACGACCACGGGGGGCGCAGGACGATGAGCACCGAGACGGCGAGTGCGTGGAACTGCCCCAGCCAGTAGGCCCCCAGATAGGGGACGGCACCGATGATCAGCACGGCCATCGCGGCCACCGTCCAGCCGGCCTTCCGAGGGCGGGTGCCCTGGGCGGCGTGGTGGACGTGCCTGATGTGCAGGGGCAAGTACGTCACCGTGGCGAGCACCCCGACCAGGGTGTGGGTCGTGTTGGTGGACATCAGGGCATAACGCCACAGCTCCACCGTGGGAATGAGCACGCTGTAGGCGACCGTGCCCATAGTGAGCAGCGGTATGAATCCCGTCGTGAGCGGGACGAACCGGTTGGCTCTCCGTCGTGGCTTCAGGCGGCCCTCCACCCGTGAACCCCAGGTACGCGAGGATATATGCCCTATTCGCGGCGCTGCCAGCGCGGCGACGACCTCGGGCACCTGGCCTCCTCTGCGTGTCCGCCGCTGACCGCCGGCGATGGGCGCCGGCACGGCCGCCGGGTACGGGCGTCGTCATCGGCCGCCGGTCCCGGCCGAGGATCGGGGACCAGTCTCGTCCCGGCGCCGTCCGCCCCGGTAGATACCGATGTCCACACGTCACCGATGACGTTCGTCACCGCCGGCCGGCGACATCGGCATCTGCCGCGCTCCCCCCTCGGCTCGCGAGACTCGACTCACCGGACGAGCCCGCGTGACGAGCCGTCGTGACAGCCGGCGCGAGAAACCAGACCGGGCGCCGGGCGATCCATGGGGAGCGGAAAGATGAAACGGTTCGCAGGCTCGGACCCTGGTACGGACGAGGTCGTCCGCCTGCGGGCGGTGCGCAAGTCGTTCGGCACCAGGCGGAACGGCGTCGTCGCGCTCGACGAGATCACCCTCGGCTTCGGGCCGGGAAGCTTCACCGCGATCATGGGCCCGTCGGGCTCGGGCAAGAGCACGTTCCTGCACTGCGCGGCGGGGCTGGAACGGCCGACGTCGGGCTCGGTCGTGCTCGACGGCCACGAGCTGGCGGGTATGAGCGAACGGGCCCTCACCCGGCTGCGGCGCGAGCGCGTCGGCTTCGTCTTCCAGGCGTTCAACCTGCTGCCGGCCTTGAACGTGGCCGAGAACGTCGCACTCCCGATCCGGCTCGCGGGCGGCAGGCCCCGCCGGAGCGCCGTGCAGGAGGCGATCGAGCGGGTCGGGCTCGCCTCGCTGGCACGCCGCAGGCCCGGCGAGCTGTCCGGCGGCCAGCAACAGCGCGTGGCGATCGCCCGCGCTATGATCACCCGTCCAGCCGTGATCTTCGGGGACGAGCCGACGGGTGCCCTCGACACCCGCACCGCTCTGGAGATCCTCACCTTGCTCCGCGAGGCGGTGCGCACCTCCGGGCGAACCGTCGTGATCGTCACCCATGACCCGGTGGCCGCCGCCCACGCCGACCGGGTGGTCTTCCTGGCCGACGGGCGGATCGCGGGCGAGCTGCACGCGCCCTCCGCGGACGCGATCGCCGAGCGGATGACCCGGCTGGGCGCCTGGGGTGCCGAGCCCGTCCGCCGCGGCGAAGGGGTGTCCTGATGTTCCGGCTGGCTCTGCGCACGCTGCGCTTCCGGAAGGGCGGGTTCGCCGCCTCGTTCGCCGCCCTGTTCCTCGGGGTCGTCATCGTGACGGCCTGCGGGGGGCTGATGGAGACCGGCATCCGTACCGACGTGCCGCCACGGCGGCTGGCCGCCGCCCCCGTCGTGGTGACCGGTGACCAGTTGTACCGGGTGCCGAAGGACGGCGACGCCGAGCGGGT
This sequence comes from Actinomadura scrupuli, assembly GCF_050971785.1. Taxonomy (NCBI): domain Bacteria; kingdom Bacillati; phylum Actinomycetota; class Actinomycetes; order Streptosporangiales; family Thermomonosporaceae; genus Actinomadura; species Actinomadura scrupuli. The sequence goes on from NZ_JBPCCU010000001.1 coordinate 1,420,697, forward strand.
GCCGCTCCCGGAGCGAGTCCGCCTCGCGCCCGGGCTGGTGACGGCGGTACGGGCCGTGCCCGGAGTCGCGAGGGCGGTGCCGGACGTGTCCTTCCCCGTCGCCGTGCTCGGGCCGCGCGACCGCAGGCCGCTCGACGCGAGCGGGCCGCCCGCCGGCCATGGCTGGTCGTCGGCCGCGCTCGCGCCCTACAGGCTGAGCGCCGGGCGGGCTCCTCGTGTTCCGGGCGAAGCCGTACTCGACGCGCCACTGGCCGCCGCCGCTGGGGTACGGCCCGGCGGCGGTGTCGAGCTGGTGGTACGCGGAGCGGCCGAACGCTTCCTGGTCGTCGGGGTGGCCGCCGGGCGCGCCGGGCTGCCGGCCGGGGTGTTCTTCTCCGACCCGGACGTACGGCGGTTCGCGCCGGAGCGGATCGACGCCATCGCCGTCTTCCCGGCGAAGGGCACCGGCTCCGGCGAGCTCCGCGGGCGGATCTCGGCCGCACTCGTGGGACACGACGTCACCGTCTCCGCCGGGAGCCGGCGAGGCCGGGCCGAGTTCATCGCCGCCCGGCCCGCGGGAGAGGTCCTCATCGTCATGTCGGCGGTGTTCGGCGGACTCGCGATCATGGTCGTGGTGTTCGTCGTCGCGAGCACGCTGGGGCTCTCGGTCCAGCAGCGCCAGCGCGAGATGGCGCTGCTGCGGATCATCGGCACCACGCCGGGGCAGCTCCGCCGGATGGTCCTCGGTGAGGCGGTCGTGGTGTCCGTGCTCGCCGTCGCGTCGGCGCAGGCGTTCGGCGCGCGCGCCGGGAGGGCGCTGTTCGACCGGCTCACGGAGCACGGCGTGGCCCCGGCCGAGCTCGCCTTCCGGCAGGGCTGGATACCGGCGGGCACCGGAGCCGGGGTCGGGCTGCTCACCGCCGTGGTCGCGGCCCTCATCGCCTCCCGCGCCGCGGCGACGGCCCGGCCGGCCGAGACCCTCACCGAGGCGTCCTTGCAGGACCGGCCGCTCGGATGGCCCCGGCTCCTCTGCGGGCTGATCTGCCTGGCCGGCGCCGGCGCGCTGGCACTGGTCACGGCGCTGGCGATGTCGGGACCGGTCGCGGCGAGCACCGCCGGGCCGTCGGCGATGCTCTGGGCGGCCGGGCTCGCGCTGCTCGCGCCGCGGATCGCGCCGGTCATCACCGCGATCCTGCGTCCGGTGCTGCGCGCGGTGTCGGGGAACGCCGGTCACCTCGCGCTGCTCAACGTCCGGGCGAGAAGGATCCGGACGGCGGCCGCGATCACCCCGGTGATGCTCGCGACGGGGCTGGCCACCGGCCTGATCTACCTGCAGACCTCGCAGTCGGCCGACGCGCGGCAGGCCTTCGCTCACGGCCTGCGGGCGGACGCCGTGGTCACCTCGTCCACCGGCGGGCTCTCGCCCGGCCTCGTCGACGCCGTACGCCGGACGCCCGGGGTCGCGGCGGCATCGGACCTGGTGACCAGCACCGGGTACGTCGAGGCGCCGCGGTTCGGGTCCCAGAGCGAGGAGGGCCTGCCGCTGCGCGGGGTCACCCCGGAGGGGGCGGAGGCCACCACGGCGGTCACGGTGACCGCCGGCACGCTCACCGCGCTACGGGGCGACACGGTCGCCCTGGCGCGCGGTCACGCCCGGCGGATCGGCGGCGGCCTGGGCCTGGGCGACACGGTGACGCTCCGGCTGGGCGACGGCTCGAAGGCCGATCTCAGGGTGGTCGCGCTGTTCACCGTGCGTTCCGGGCCCGAGACGGTGCTGCTGCCCGCGTCCCTGCTGGCCCCGCACACCACGGCCGGCGTGCCCGAGCGGATCCTCGTGCGTGCCGCGCCCGGCGTGGACCACGAACGGCTGACCGCCGCGCTCGCCGGCCTCACCACCGGCCGGCCCGGCGTGCGGGTCACCGACCGGGAGGGCGCCATCGCGGCCGACGCCGAGCAGGAGCAGACCGGGGCCTGGGTGAACTACATGTTCGTCGGAGTGATCACCGGCTACACGGTGATCTCGCTGGTCAACACCCTGATCATGGCGGCGTCGGAACGGCGTCGCGAGTTCGCGCTGCAGCGGCTCATCGGGGCCGATCGTGGCCGGCTGCTGCGGATGATGGGCGTCGAGGGGCTGGTCGTCGCCATCGCAGGCGTGCTCCTCGGCGGTGTCGTGTCGGCGCTGACGCTCGTGCCCTTCGGTATCGCCCTGAACGGCTCGCCGATGCCCCGCGGGCCGCTGTGGATATACCTCACCGTGATCGGCTCGGCGGGCGCGCTGACCCTCGTCGTGACGCTGGCTTCCAGTTGGTCGGCCATGCGACCGCGTCCGGTGGAGGCGGCCGCGAGCCCCGCGTGAACCCGCCCCTTCGTCGCATGGAGGTACGTCCGGAAAAAGGGGAAGGCCGAAGCCGGCAGTCGCGGCGGGCGGGACAGTGATGTAGACGACCGGGGATGCGGTCGCTCACGCCGGGGTAACGGGCGCGCGATGATCGAGCGGCTGCTGGACCGGCCGCAGGAGAGCCGGGCGCCGGTGCTCGCCGAGCTGCGCCAGATGCCCGATCCCCGGTCGGCGGCGGCGGTGCTGCTCCGGCTGCGGCTGGTCGCCGAGAGCCTGTGGCGCACCGACTTCCGCGCCGCTCAGGCGGTGCTCGACATGATGCCCGACGACGCCGAGGGCTGGGAGCCGTCGCTGCCGCTGGCGGTCGCTGCGATGCGGGTCATGCCCGCCTGGGCCATGGGTCGCATCCCAGACGCCGTCTGTTTATTTGGAGGCGGCCGACCGGCTGTTCGACACCGCTCCTGACGAGCACGTTGCCGAGGGGATGGATGCCCTCAGCTGGTTGTGTTATGCCGAGACCTCCATGGGCCGCTACGGCAGCGCGCTCCGGACAGTGGAGACCCATCTCTCTCATGTGTTCGCCAAACTCGGGGTCGGCTCCCGGGTCGGCCTAACTAAGGCCCTTAGCCAGATCGACGAGTGACAGACATGCGATCCTGCTGGAATGCGGTCTCAACGACGCGATTCAAACCATGATCGTCCCCGGATCCGCCCCGCGAGCAACCAACGAGCATCCACGGGTTCCAAACCACCACAGAAACGACACTGGGCATTCATGATCACTCCATGAATGCCCAGATCAGACGGGGTGCGCCGTCAGGGACTTGAACCCCGAACCCGCAGATTAAGAGTCTGCTGCTCTGCCAATTGAGCTAACGGCGCTTGTCTCCAGGGCCCTCCGGGCCCTCGCGACGTCCTGAACTTTAGCAGCCCCCGTGAGCCTGCGCGAATCGTTTGATCTCGCCCCTGTCAGGCCGCTGACCTGGGCCACGGAGCAGGATGATCACCGCGAACCACCGTTGCCGGAGACCCGCGCATACCGCTGACCTGCCCGTGGCCCGGTCGCATGTCACCGGGAGGGACTCCCGGTCTACCAGCGGTCGTGGACCTGCGGGCGGATCCGGTCGTCGTAGAGGTCCCTGATGGCGGTGAGGGTGGTCTCCGGGAGTGCGGGAAGGCCGGCGGCCTGGGCGTTCGCGGTGGCCTGCTCGACGTTGCGCGCGCCGGGGATCACGGTGGTCACCCCGGGCTGCTGGATGATCCACCGTAGCGCCGTCTGCGCGGGGGTCGCCTCGGAGGGAGCCAAGGCGGAGAACAGCGCGGCGGCCTCCACGCCGGTGTCGTAGTCGACGCCGGAGAAGGTCTCGCCGACGTCGAACGCCTCCCCGTGCCGGTTGTAGGCGCGGTGGTCGTCGGGACCGAACACGGTGTCGTGGCGGTAGCGGCCCGACAGCAGGCCGGAGGCCAGCGGCACCCGGGCGATGATGCCCACGCCGGCGGCGGCCGCCGCGGGCAGGACGCGCTCCAGCGGCTTCTGCCGGAACGCGTTGAGGATGATCTGCACGGTGGCGGTCCCCGGCCGGGCGATCGCGGTCAGTGCCTCGTCGCACGTCTCCACGCTCACGCCGTACGCCGCGATGCGCTGCTCGGAGACCAGCGTGTCCAGGGCGTCGAACACCGCCTCGGAGGAGTAGACCGGGGTGGGCGGGCAGTGCAATTGCACCAGGTCCAGCCGGTCGACGCCCAGATTGCTCCGCGACCGGTCGACCCAGGAGCGGAAATTGGACAGCGTGTACTGCCCGGGGTCCAGAGGCGCCCGGCGACCCATCTTGGTGGCGACCAGGAGCCCCGGGTGGTCGCGGAGGAAGCGCCCGATGATCTGCTCGCTGCGCCCGTCGCCGTACACGTCGGCGGTGTCGAGGAAGGTCACTCCCGCGTCCGCCGCGGCTTCGAGGACGGCCATGGCGTCCTTCTCCTCGACCTCCCCCCAGTCCGCGCCGAGCTGCCAGGTGCCCAGCCCGACGACCGAGAGCGGCCGGCCGAGTCTGCTGGGAAGCCGTTGTTCCATGACGATGACTGTCTCCTCGTGAGAGCCGCGGTCTCGGGTGCCGCGGCGTCGAGCGCCGCGATCCTGAGTGCCGCTGGGTTGGGTGGCGGGGTGCCGGGCGCCGCGATGTGAGGTGCGGGAGGTCGGGCACCGCGCACGCCGGGTCGCGCAGGTACGGACACCGGGTGTCCTGCCAATCTACGGGCTGCGCCACGGCGCCGCGCAACGAGGTGCGGCCCCGAGGCGGTGGGACGGGAGGGACCCGCACCCCGGCCGCCGGAGTCAGGTGCGCGTACGCCGGGTGCCGATCACCCGCTGCAGGACGATGAAGACGAAGAGCAGCAGGCCGATCACGATCTTCGTCCACCATGAGCTCAGCGTGCCCTGGAAGCTGATGATGGTCTGGATGACCCCCAGCACCAGGACGCCCAGCAGGGTGCCGAGGACGTAGCCGGAGCCCCCGGTGAGCAGGGTGCCGCCGATGACCACCGCCGCGATCGCGTCGAGTTCCATGCCGACGGCGTGCAGCCCGTACCCGGACAGCATGTAGAACGACAGCAGGACCCCGGCCAGCGACGAGCAGAAGCCGCTGACCACATAAGCGGTGATCTTGATGCGGGCGGTGGGCAGCCCCATGAGCAGTGCCGACTGCGCGCTGCCGCCGACCGCGTAGAGGCCGCGGCCGATCCGGGTGTAGTGCAGCACGTAGAAGGCGACGCCCAGCACGGCGAGGGCGATCACCACGCTGGGGGAGACGAAGAGATCTCCGGGCAGCGGGATCTGGGTCTGCGCGAAACCGGTGAACACCGGGTCCGTGATGGAGATCGACTTGACGCTGATCGTGTAGCAGAGGCCCCGGGCCAGGAACATGCCGGCCAGCGTCACGATGAACGGCTGGATCTCGAAGTAGTGGATGACGCTGCCCATGGCCAGCCCGGCGAGCGCGCCGATGGCCAGCACCAGCGGGATGACGATCAGCGTCGGCCACCCCGCCTTCTGCACGAGGGCGGCGGAGATCATCGTGGACAGGGCGGCCATCGCCCCGACGGACAGGTCGATGCCGCCGGTGAGGATGACGAATGTCGCCCCCACGGCCGCCACCAGCAGGAAGGCGTTGTCGACGAACAGGTCGAGGAAGACCTGACCGGACAGGAAGTTGTCGTACCTGACCGATCCGGTGCCGAACAGCACCAGGAACAGTCCCAGCGTCACCAGCACCGGTACGTGGCGTCGCAGGCCGGAGACCGGGCCCGCGAGGGACACCCGGGTGGGGGAGAGGATGGTCACGCCGATACCTCCACATTGGCGGGCGCGGAAACGGGCGGCCGGCCGGACCGGCTCCGGCGGCCGAAGACCTTGGCGCGGAACGTCGGCGACTGGATCAGGCAGACGATGGTGACGATGACCGCCTTGAAGACGAGCGTCGTCTGCGGGGGCACGCCGGTCGTGTAGATCGTGGTGCTCAGGGTCTGGATGATCAGTGCACCGATGACGGTGCCGCTGAGCGAGAACCGCCCGCCGGTGAGCGGGGTGCCGCCGATCACGACGGCGAGGATGGCGTCCAGTTCGATCCAGAGGCCCGCGTTGTTCCCGTCGGCGCTGGACACGTTGGAGCTGATCATGAGCCCCGCGATGCCGGCGCAGAGGGCGCTGAAGACGTACACCATGGCCACGATCCGGCGGGACCGGATCCCGACCAGTCGGCTGGCCTCGGCGTTGCCGCCGACGGCCTCCAGCAGCAGCCCGAGGGCGGTCCTGCGGGTCAGCAGCCCGGTCAGCGCGACCACCACCGCCACCACCAGTACCGAGAACGGGACGGTGAGCCAGTAGCCGCCGCCGATCAGCTTGTACGACGAGCTGTTGATCGTGATGATCTGCCCCCCGGTGATCAGCTGCGCGACTCCGCGCCCGGCCACCATGAGGATCAGGGTGGCGATGATGGGCTGGATGCCGATCCGGGCGACGAGCACGCCGTTGGCGAGGCCGAGCGCCAGGGCCACGAGCAGGGCGACCACGACCGCGGTCGCCACCCCGTGCTCCTTGCTGATGAGGTAGCAGGCCAGCGCCCCCGAGATGGCCACCACCGAGCCGACGGACAGGTCGATGCCCGCGGCGGCGATCACCAGGGTCATGCCGAGGGAGACCAGGATCAGCGGTGCTCCGAAGTGCAAGATGTCGATCAGGCTGCCGTACAGATGCCCGTTCCGGACCCGGATGGAGAAGAAGTCGTGGGTGAAGGCCAGGTTGCTCAGCAACATGATCACCAGGACGGCCAGCGGCCAGAAGAGCCGGTGCCTGGTCGTTCTCCTCAGCAACGTGATCACTTGGGCCGATGTCATTCGCCCGCTCCGCTCGCGATGGTCTCCAGGATGCGCCCGACGGTGAGCTCGTCGGTGTTGGCCAGCTCGGCGACCAGCCGGCGATCGCGCAGCACCTCGACCTTGTGGCTGAGACGCAGCACCTCCTCCAGCTCCGCGGAGATGAACAGCACCGCCATCCCGTCCTCCGAGAGCTTGACCACCAGCCGCTGGATCTCCGCCTTGGCCCCGACGTCGATGCCGCGGGTGGGCTCGTCGAGGATGAGCAGCCTCGGTTCGGTGATCAGCCACCGGGCCAGCAGCACCTTCTGCTGGTTGCCGCCGCTGAGGTCGCGTACGAGCGCGTTCGGGTTCGCCGGGCTGATCCGCAGCATGGTGATGTAGTCGGCCACCAGCTGGTCCCGTCGCCGGGTGGGCAGCGGCCGGGTCCAGCCCCGGGCGGCCTGCACGGCCAGGATGATGTTCTCCCGTACGGACAGGTCGGCGACGAGCCCGTCGGTCTTGCGGTCCTCGGGACAGTAGGCGATGCCGCGGGCGATGGCCGCCCGGGTCGAGCGGAGCGCGACCGGCTCCCCGGCCGCGGCGAACTCCCCGCTGTCGGCGGGCTCCGCGCCGAAGACCAGCCGGGCCACCTCCGAGCGGCCCGAACCCAGCAGCCCGGCCAGGCCGACCACCTCCCCGGGGTGCACGGCCAGGTCGAACGGTGCGATGGCGCCCTTGCGGCCGGTCCCGGTCAGCCGGAGCAGCGGCTCCGAACGTTCCAGGGTGGCGAGATCCCGCTTGGGCTGCTCCTCGAGTTCCTCCAGGACCCGCAGCTCCTTTCCGGTCATCAGGCCGATGAGGTCGATCCGGCTGAGCTCGTCGGTCCGGTGCTCCCCGACCAGGGCACCGTTGCGCAGGATGGTCATCCGGTCGCAGATCTCGTAGACCTGCTCGAGAAAGTGGGAGACGAACAGGATCGCCACGCCGTCGTCGCGGAGCCGGCGCATCACCGTGAAGAGCTGCTCGACCTCGCCCCGGTCCAGGCTCGAGGTCGGCTCGTCGAGGATCAGCACGGTGGGGGAGATGTCCACGGCGCGGACGATGGCGACCAACTGCTGGATCGCCAGTGAGTAGGTGCCGAGCGGCGCCGTGACGTCCAGGTCGAGGTCGAGCCGGTCGAGCAGCTCGGCCGCCTTACGGCGCATCTCCCGCCAGCGGATCACCCCCCGCCGGTACGGCTCGCGCCCGATCAGGATGTTCTCCGCGACGGTGAGGTTGGGGCAGAGGTTGACCTCCTGGTAGACGGTGCTGATCCCGGCCTGCTGAGCCTGCAGGGGGCTGGTGATCCGTACCGGTTCACCGCGCAGGGTGACCTCGCCCGCGTCGGCGCGGTACACCCCCGTCAGTACTTTGATCAGCGTGGACTTGCCGGCGCCGTTCTCGCCCATCAGGGCGTGCACCTCACCGGGGAAGAGCCGGAAGTCCACGTCCGTGAGGGCCTTGACTCCTGGGAACTCCTTGCGGATGCCTGTCATCTCCAGGACCGCTCGCGGCTCGGACATACGCGCACTCCTCTCGTGCGAAAGGCGCCGGGACCGGTCCTGGGGCGGACCGGTCCCGGCGGGATCGCTCAGTACTTGCGGCTGGGCAGTGCCGCGGCGGCCTGCTCGGGGGTGAAGGTCGTCTCCTTGGTGACGATCCGCGCGTCGACCGGCTGGCCGTCCTTGACCTTCTTGACGATGTCCATCAGCTGCTCACCGAGCAGGGGACTGCACTCCACGATGAAGTTGATCTTCCCCTGGGACTCCGCGGTCAGGCCGTCCTTGACGGCGTCGATCGTCACGATCTTGATGTCCTTGCCGGGCTTGAGGCCGGCCTCCTCGATGGCCTGGATGGCGCCGAGGCCCATGTCGTCGTTGTGCGCGAACAGCAGGTCGATCTTCTTGTGGGCCTTGAGGAAGGCCTGCATGACCTCCTTGCCCTTGGCCCGGGTGAAGTCGCCGGGCTGGGAGGCGAGCATCTTGAACTTGGGATCGGCCGAGATCTTCTCCTCGAAGCCCTTCTTGCGGTCGATGGCCGGGGCGGCGCCCGTGTTGCCCTCCAGCTGGACGATGTTCACCGGTCCCGGTGTGCTCTTGAAGTCGTCGACCACCCACTGGCCGGCCTTGCGGCCCTCCTCGACGAAGTCCGATCCGAGGAAGGACTTGTAGAGCGTCTTGTCGGTGGAGTTGACCGAGCGGTCGGTGAGCACGACCGGGATCTTCTTGGCCTTGGCCTCCTTGAGCACGGTGTCCCAGCCGGACTCCACCACCGGCGAGAAGGCGATGACGTCGACCCGCTGCTGGATGAAGGAGCGGATCGCCTTGATCTGGTTCTCCTGCTTCTGCTGGGCGTCGGAGAATTTCAGATCGATCCCGGCGGCCTTGGCCGCCTCCTGGATGGACTTGGTGTTCGCGGTGCGCCAGCCGCTCTCCGCACCCACCTGGGAGAAGCCGAGAGTGAGCTTGCCGCCTCCGCTACCGCTTCCCCCGCAGGCCGTGAGAGCGGAGGCCACGACCGCTGTGGCTAGTGCCGCCGCGATCCTTGTTCTGCCGAGCATGGTGTTCTCCTTTTGCCGGTATCTCGAAAGGGTGAATTCGAGCTAGCGATTGCTTTGGCTGATGCAGACGTCCGTGGGTCGCGGATGGTCGGGGGTGGACGGGGGTCAGGGACGATGGGGGGCGGACGTGCTCTCTCGGACGACGAGTTCGGGTTCGACGATGCGCCGGCGCTCCGGGGTGAGGCCGTCGATCTGGTCGAGCAGTAGCTGGAACGCGTGCCGCCCGACCTCGCCGAAGTTCTGCCGGACGGTGGTGAGCGGCGGGGAGAAGAACGGAGCCTCGGGGACGTCGTCGAAGCCGACCACGCTGACGTCCTCCGGGACGCGCCGGCCATGCTCGCGCAGCGCGCGCAGCACCCCCAGGGCCGTCGCGTCGTTGGCCGCGAACAGCGCGGTGATCTCGAGGTTCGCGGCGAGCCGCTTGCCGAGCTCGTAGCCGGACCGGGCGCTCCAGTCGCCGGTCAGGCACTCGGGGATCTCCCGCCCCTCGGCCCTCAGCACCGACCGCCAGCCGGCCACCCGGCCACCGGCGTCGATCCAGTTGGCCGGTCCGGCCAGGTGCCAGACGGTGCGGTGGCCGAGGCTCAGCAGATGGCGGGTGGCGCGGGCCGCGCCGGCGTGCTGGTCCACCGCCACGATCGGCAGGGGGAGCTCGTCGGCGGCGTCCACCACCACCACGGGCAGATCGGGCGGGAGGTCGTGCAGGCCCTCGGCGGCCGACTCGTGCGGGGCGACGATGATGATGCCGTCGACCGACTGGGACCGCAGCCGGTCCACCCCCTCGCTGATCGACCGGCGGTTCAGCGCGCTGAGGCTGGCGATGCTGATCAGGTAGTCCTCGCCGCGCGCCGCCTGCTCGATGTTGTAGAGGGTGGAGGCCGGGCCGTAGAGCGTGGTGTCGAAGCTGACCACGCCGAGCACTCCGGAGCGGCCGGTGGCCAGCACCCGGGCCGCGGAGTTGGGGCGGTAGCCCAGCTGTCGCACGGCCGCCAGCACCCGGGCCCGGGTCGAGGGCCGCACCTTGTCCGGAGCGTTCAGCACCCGGGACACCGTCATGGCCGAGACCCCGGCGAGTTCCGCGACGTCCTCCATGACCGCCGCCCGGGGCCGTACGGCCGCCGGAGGAGGGCCGTCGGCGGCGATCTCACCCGTCGGCGGCTGGTCGTCGGTGTCCATGTCCCGCGGCCCTCCCTTCGGGTGGGGCTCAGGTTACGGCGAGGTTTCCCAGAGTGTTGGCGATAACAATCCACGCGTCAAGAGGTGGCTTGGAAGTTCTTCGGACGCTTCGGGACGTACCGGCATTCACCTGTGTATACGGCGAAATACCCACCGGGCTGGTAGTCACGGTATTGACCGGTGCGGGTGGTAGCGCTAACAATCATGCTCAGCTTTGCCGGTGTTCGCAGAGGTGATCGCCGGGTGCGCGCGCCGAGGGGAGCCTGCCGATGAGCAGTCCGATCGCCCCTGCGGGCATGGCACCGGAGGAGGTGATCGGGGTCGGCGGCTTCACCGCCCGGGCGGCCACGGGGGGCGGGGAGTGGTCACAGCCGGACGTGACGCGGGACCGTACGCACGCCCGTCCTCCGCCGTGGCGGCACCATGCCGCCCGGCCGCGGGCCAGGCCGGATCAGGACGGGGCCCGAGCGGGGCCCGGTGAGAGTCGGCGGCGCCGCGGTGACGCGGCGGACGGGGCGGTCAGTCGCGGACGGGAACGGCGCTCATCATGCCGCGCCAGAGGGCGATGGCCGTCGGCCGTGAGCTGACGCCGAGCTTGGAGTAGATCCGGTTGACGTGGTTCTTGACCGTCTTCTCGCTCAGGAAGAGCTCGCGGGCGATCTCGCGGTTGGAGCGGCCACCGGCGATGAGGTCCATCACCTCCGCCTCCCGGGCGGACAGCCCGAGGCTGGCCTTGCTGACGTCCCGCACACTGCGGATCAGGTCCCCTACCGTGAACTCGCCCGGCACCAGATGGCCGCAGGCTCCTCCTCGGATGGCGGTCTCGATCGTGGGGCGGTCATCGGCTCCGGTCAGCACGAACACCCGGGCCTTGCGGCTGAGCGGGGCGGCGAGTCCGGTGCGGGCGGAATGCGCGTCCAGCAACACGATGTCGGGCTGGAGCCGGTCGGCCATGGAGACCGCGCCGTCCCCGTCGACGGCCTCGCCGATCACCTCGAGTTCCGTGCCGTCGGCCAGCAGGGTGACGACGCCGGCACGGGTGTCCGCGTCCCGATCGACCACCATCACCCGTAGCGGGGCTGTTCCGTCAACACTCATCCGGCCTCCGGAGGGTGTGGGATGCCGTTTACTCGGATAAAGCCGGAGCATAACCGGGATCGTCGATCATCGGATAGATCGGCAATGCGAAAAAAGGCGCGCCGGTCAAGATACCGGGACGCCATTTTCCACTGGTCGGCCGATGCCCGGCGCGCACCGGCCCGTCCGCCGGTACGCCTCCGGACGCCGGCTCACCGGCGACGTCGTACGGGCCGCACGTCGCGGGTGCTGAGAAGACGGGACGCGGGCACGCTCACCTCCGCGAACGCGCACCCCGGCCGGCCCGGGACCGCGCCGGGGAGAGGCCAGGGCGCCAGGTGGGCCGCGGCGTCCAGGCCGCGGGCACCCGCCGGCGCGAGGGTCAGCCGGCCGCCCCCGGAGCGCAGGAAGGCACAGGCGATCGCGAGCCCGAGCCCCGTCCCGCCGCGCCGCGCCGACTCGGGCCCGCGCCAGAACGGCTCGCAGGCGCGCCGCCGCTCCTCGCGGGTCATGCCCGGCCCCTCGTCGATGACGTGCACACCGACGGACGTGGAAGCGGGCACGATGCGGACGAGCACGCGACCCGACTCCGGTGAGACGTGCAGGGCGTTGTCCAGCAGCACGTCGAGGACCTGCAGCAGCGCGCCGGGCGCGGCGGCGGCGAGGGCGGCCGGACCTTCCACGTCGATGGCGACACCGCGCCGGTCGGCGACGGCCTCCCAGAAGCCGGCCCGGTCCAGCGCGTCCGCCCGTACGTCGACGGCTTCGAGACACGCGGGCGCACGGTCCGCGCGCTCCAGGGCCAGCAGCTCGCTGAGCGTCCGGGAGAGGCGGTCCACGTCCCGGAGCGCGTGCTCGAGATGCGGCCGGAGCTCGGCGTCCGCCATCGCCTCGATCCCCTCGATCCGCAGCCGGAGAGCCGTGAGGGGGTTGTTCAGCTGGTGCGCGGCGACGGCCAGGCCGCCGAGCGGAGGGTGGCCGGCGCGGTCAACGCGGTCGACGCAGTCGGTGCGGTCGCAGGAGCAGCCCGGAAGATGAGGCGTCCGCTGCTCGGTCGTCTTCTTCACGCGGCATCGGGCCCGGGTGAGACCTCGATGCGGTAGCCGACCCCGCGGATCGTCTCGATCCAGCCGGGGCACTTCAGCTTGGCCCGCAGCGAGCCGACATGGACGTCGAGGGTGCGGGTGGAGCCGTACCAGTTCTCGTCCCAGACCGTGGCGATGATCTCCTCCCTGGTCCGGACCGTGCCCGCGTCCTCCATGAGCATGGTGAGCAGGTCGAACTCCTTGCGGGTCAGCCGGACCAGCCGGTCGCCCACCAGGACCCGGCGGGTGCGCAGGTCCACGTTGATCGGGCCGACCTGGAGCACCGAGCGCTTCTCCTTCTCCGGTGCCCGCGCCGGTGCCGGTGCCGCCGACCGGGTGGTGCGCCGCAGCACCGCCTCTATCCGGGCGAGCAGCTCGTAGTAGCTGAACGGCTTGGTCACGTAGTCGTCCGCACCGATGTGCAGGGCCATGACCCGGTCGACCTCTTCGCTACGCGCGGTGACGGCGATGATGGGGGTGTCGGTGTGGGCCCTGAGCCGCCGGCACAGCTCGTGGCCGTCGAGGTCGGGCAGTCCCAGGTCCAACAGGATCATCTGATTGCCCTCGAATGTGGAAAGAGCTTCGGCGGCCGTCGCGGCGTGCGCCGTTTCGTGTCCGTGCCGCCCGAGAGTGAAGGCCAGCGCATCGGCGATCTGTGTGTCGTCTTCGACGATGAGAACTTTCACGGTGCGGCTCCGGGGTTCGGTGCTTACACGTAGATCACGGGGATCTGATGGAGGTCTACAAGATTTATTTAGCCGCCCGCCTACCTCTAATCAAGAGCAGTATTCCCAAGTCGGCACAGGGGTGACCCCCCGGGGGGTGCACGGCGTACTCCTTTGGAGGTACAAGCCTTGAGCCGTCGGCGGTCTTCGCTAACGATCGCGTCCGGCAGATCAAATCGATATCTGCCGAATCGAAAATAAAAGTGCGGCGCCAAATGAGGAAGGACGGGGCGCGTCCACTGTGAGTTCGGCGATTCGATACGGCGCATTCATCAATCTCTGCGAGGACAGTCATGGGACGTTCGTTGAACGTGGCAGCCGCTTACGGTTATTCGTCGGGCGGGGCGGCGGGGACCTGGTTCCCGCTCCCGCAAAGGAGGCCGGTGTGGGACCCCTCCCGCTCCCGCCGCTGGGCGTCCACCGCCCCGTCGGAGATCGTCCGGGAGACGGGCAGGACGCTCGGCCGCTGCTTCGCCGAGTCCCGCCCGATCGTCCAGGTGATCTTCATGATGCGCTTCCTGACCGGGGCGCTCCTCGCGGGGTCCGCACTGGCCGTCCAGCACGTGGCGCACGTGGCCGTCGGTGCGGTGACCTGGGCTCTCGTGACCTTCGCGATCTACGTCTTCAACGGCGTCACCGACACGCAGGAGGACCGGGCCAACGGCTCCGGCCGGCCCATCGCCCGCGGTGACCTGTCCGAGCACGACGCCGGGCTGATCGCGGCCATCGCCGCGACGCTGGCGCTCCTGCTCGGGCTCCTGCAGGGCGGCCGGATGCCCCTGCTGGTCCTCGCGATGCTGCTGCTGGGCTACCTGTACTCCGGATCGCCCTTCCGCTGGAAGCGGCACCCGGGCGGGCTGTTCGTGGTCGCCACCGGAGGGGGGCTCCTGACCTACGCGGCCGGGCACGAGGCGGCGGGCGCACTGCACCACACGGCCGGCTTCACCATCCTGGCCTGCGTGATGTCGCTGTGGATGGGCCTCGTGGGTGCCGCCAAGGACCTGCCCGACCTGGAGGGCGACGTCAAGGCCGGCCGGCGCCCCGGATCACTTCTCTGGGGTGAGCGGCGCGCGCGACTGCTGATCGCCTTCGCGGCACTCGGCCTCGGCACGGTCTTCCTGGTGGCGTCGGTGGTCCTGGCCCCCGCGCTGACGCCCGAGGCGGTGGTCCTGATGATCGGTGCCTGCGTCGTGGCGCTCCTGGTCTCAGGCCCGCTGTCGTACGGAAACCGAGAGCGGCGCCGTCGCCCATACCGCGCTTTCATGATGACTCAGTACGGTGTCCATGGAACCCTCTTCGCTCAGGCGTTGGCCGGATGACCCCGCAGCACCGGATGTGATGGTGTGACGCCGATCGCCGAACCACTCTCGCCCGTGCCTGGCCTGCAGTTTCACGAGGCCCGGCGCGGGCGACAACATGTGATCTATCCACCGGTCAAATTGGCCGCATCTGGATATGTAACTTGTTTTTCATGCAGACCGTCTTGCCAAAAAAGATCGACCTGGGCAGACTAAGGTGCACTTTAGCCTGGATGTGGCGGCGACGCAGGGTGGCAGTCCATGTCGAATACCAGGGGCATCGAGAGCCGAGGTGGCATCGCCGCGGCAGAACTGCTCGAAACACGCAGGGTCGACGTCGTCGATCAATTCGAGCGTGCCCTGATGGAGACGGGGAGCAGGCTGGTGGCGAGCCCGGAGGGTCGCGCGCAGCTCAACGCCCAGGCCAACGGCATCCTCGAAGACGTCTTCTCCACGCTGCGCGGCACCCGGACCCGGATGGCGGCCGTAGGCGGCACGCTGAGTCAGGAGATAGGGCGTTCGCGGGCCTCACGCAGCGTGCATCCCAACGAGTCGCTCAGCGCCGCCACCGTGCTCTTCGACATCGCCGCGCGGATCTTCGTCAGCGAACTCGTGGAGCGCGAGGACTCGGCGGTGCTCGTCCCCATCGTGCTGGGGGCCCTGCACCGCAGCCTCGTCGAGCGGATCACCACGGCATCGGTCTGGTACGTGGAGTACCTCCTGGAGCACATCCACTCCGCGCACACCGACGAGCGGCAGCGTATCTCCCGTGAGCTGCACGACCGCGTCGCGCACGGCATCAACGTGGCGTTCCGCAGTCTCGAACTGTGCGAGGCCTACTACGTCAACCAGCCCAGCCGGGCCGAGGAGAAGCTGCTGGCGGCGAAGGACGGGCTCGAGGAGACGCTCAACACCATCCGGGAGATCAACGCCGGACTGCGCACCCGGATCGCCCAGGAGTCCCTGCAGGCCGCTCTGCACGACTACTACAAGGCGGCCAGCGCCCCCAAGCCCGACACCTGGATCTCGGTGACCGGCGACGAGGCGTGGATCCTGCCCGAGGTGCGCGACGAGCTCTTCCTGACGTTGCGCGAGGCCATTCGCAACGTCTTCAAGCACGCCCAGGCCCGGGCGCTGGAAGTGCGCATGCACATCACCCCCTACGAGGTGAGGTGCACCGTGACCGACGACGGCATCGGCTTCGACCCGGGCTCGGCGTCGACGTCCCTGCGCCATGTGGGGCTGCTGTCCATGCGCGAGCGGGTCGAGCTGCTGCGCGGCGACCTCGTGGTGGAGTCGCGTCCCGACGACGGCACCCGGCTGGACATCATCATCCCCCTGGCGGGGACTCGCGATGCCCGTTAGCGGCGGGCAGCTCCGGTTGGTCCTGGCGGACGACCACACCATGGTCCGTGAGGGTCTCAACGAGGTGCTGTCCCTCGAATCCGATCTCAAGATCGTGGGGGAGGCGGGCACCGGCGTCGAGGCCATCGCGCTGGTCAAGCAGCTGAGGCCGGACGTGGTGATCCTGGACGTCGAGATGCCCCAGCACGATGTCATCACCACCCTGCGCCAGATCCGCCTGTCCTCGCCGCGGACCAAGGTGATCGTGCTGACGATGCACGACGACCACAACCTCGTCCGCGACCTGCTCGCCAGGGGAGCGCACGCGTTCCTCATCAAGAGCGTCAGCAGGCACGAGCTGGTCTCCGCGGTCCGCAGCGTCGTCCAGGACGAGCAGCGGGTCGTGGTGTCGGTCTCGCGCGAGAGCCTGGACCGGATGAGCGATCCGTCGTCCAACCCGCTCTCCGAGCGGGAGCGCGAGGTCCTCACCCTGGTCGCCCGTGCGCTGAGCAACGCCCAGATCGCCTCCCGGCTGTCCATCACCGAGGGCACGGTCAAGCGCCACCTCCGCAATGTCTACACGAAACTGAGCGCCGTTTCCCGGCTGGACGCCGTGAACAAGTCGGTCGCCGCCGGCTACATCAGGCTGCCCAAGACGAAATGAGCCGGCGGCCGCGCCCACCGGCCGTGCCCGGCCCGCGCATACCTCTTTAGGGGTAGTACGGCTGTTCATCCGGTGGTACGAGGAAATACGCCGCACTGGGTATTGAGCCGGCCGTGTGGAGCGGAGAAACTGCCATTAAGGCGGCCGGCCGACACGGGGACGCCGCCACAAAGAACTTGCCGAGGCCTGGCCCCGCAATCATCGGTGCGAACCCGGTGATTGCGGGGTCATTCCAAGAATGGAGTTCCCGGTGAGCAGTGACAATGGTTCAGGGTACAAGGTTCTTGTCAATGCTGAAGGGCATTACTCCACCTGGCCTGTTTCCCAGCCGAACCCCGCCGGCTGGCGGGACGCCGGGCCGGTAGGCCGGGTCGAGGAATGCCTCGCCTTCATTTCGGCCGTCTGGACGGATCTGGTGCGTCCGCTCTCGCCGTGCGACTGACCTCTCCGGCATAGGCCGTACCACCACTCGCGGAAGGCTTGCGGAGCGAGCCGAGTTGCGCGCCCCAGTCGGAGGTCTTCCGTTCCAGTCGCGCGGCGATCGCATGCACCTCCGCCTCTTCCAAACCGAGTATCAAGGCCACCTCGGCATAGGTGAAGGCGAAGCTGTTGTGCAGCGCCAGAACGGCACGATCTGTCGGCGGCAATTCCGCCATGACGGACTGCAGAGCCTGCCACACGCGGTCGGTCAGTTCCTGTTCGGCGTCCATGAGCGCGCCGCCGGGCTCGGTGGAAGGCCGGCTGTGCGACGCGGACAGGTCCTCGGACATCGGTGACCTCCATTCGCGGGTGCGGGCCTGCTCTTCCGCCACTGGGACGCGCTCGGACGCGCGCCGGACGGCAGTGGATTCCAGGCTAATAAGGTGCGGTCCGCGCCCTCCACGGCATTCGAATGGCTGATCCCTGCCATGGAGCTGACACATCAGGAAGGGCGTAGCCCCCGCAGGGACATGTCGACGATCGCTTCGACGTATTCCTCGGACATCGGCCCGGACTGCAGGAGCAGGCGGAACCAGAACGGGGCGAAGGTCAGGTCGATGGCCGCGTCGATGTCGATGTCGTCCCGTAGCTGACCGTCGCGCTGCGCCTTGGAGAAGCGCTGGCGCGCCGCCGTGCGGTTGGGGGTGTAGACCCGCTCCCGGAACTCCTCGGCCACCGCGGGACCGCGCTGCGCCTCCCCTACCAGCCGGGCGAGATGGGGACTGATCGAGGGATCGCTGAACAGCCTGCTGATGGCCCTCAGCTGCACGCGCATGTCGGCTTCGAAGTCCCCGGTGTCGGGATAGGCCAGATCACTGGCCACCTCCGCCCGGAGCGCGTCGATCAGAAGAGCGCTCTTGGAGGGCCACCGCCGCCACACGTCGCTCGCGTCGACCCCGGCGTCGGAGGCGACCTTCTCGATGGAGACGCCACCGTAGCCCTTCTCCCGGCAAAGGTTGATCGCCGCGGCCAGAACGTGTGCCTCCGACGGCGCGTGTCCTCGTGACTCGCTCATGTATGTGACCGTATCAACCACACGACGCCGCGTCTGTCAATAGCTCGTATCGTGACCAGCAGATAATTGCTAACCACCTCAAAAGTGCCTCAGGTCAACATCAGAGAATGCTCAGGTGCGTTACGGTGTAATAACGAAGGCCAACCCGCGGTGGGCCCTCGAAGGGCGATCGGGTAGAAGGTCGAGAGAGAGAACTAACGCGGGATGTCGGAAGCCGATGAAGGCACTTCATCGGCCTGATGCCGCATGCCCTTGACGGCGCCTGTTCTGTACGGCATTTCCTGGGACGGGCCGGACTCATTGATGCGACAGGCTGACGAGAGACGAGCGACCATGAGCACGACTCAGAAAGCAATGGGCGGCGTCGGCCGCGCGGTCGACGATCGATTCGGTGGAACCCCATTCTTCAAGTCGGCGATGAAGAAGGTGTTTCCGGATCATTGGACCTTTCTCCTGGGCGAGCTCGCGCTGTACTCCTTCGTGGTGCTGCTGCTGACAGGGGTCTACCTGACGCTGTTCTTCAAGCCGAGCATGGCCACGGTGGTCTACCACGGGTCGTACATCAAGCTCAACGGCGTTCCCATGAGCGAGGCGTACGCCTCGACACTGCACCTGAGCTTCGACGTCCGGGGCGGATTGCTGGTCCGGCAGATTCACCACTGGGCCGCACTGGTGTTCATCAGCTCGATCTTCATCCATATGCTGCGGCACTTCTTCACCGGCTCCTACCGGAAGCCGCGTGAGGTCAACTGGATGATCGGCATTCTGCTGCTGGTCCTGGCGCTGCTCGAAGGCTTCGCCGGCTACTCGCTGCCGGACGACCTGCTGTCCGGCACCGGGCTGCGGATCGCCGTGGGGGTGCTCGAGGCCGTCCCGCTGGTCGGGTCGTATCTGACGTTCTTCGTCTTCGGCAGCGAGTATCCCGGCACCGACTTCATCCCCCGCCTGTACTCCCTGCACATCCTGCTGATCCCGGGCATCCTCCTCGCGCTGGTTCCGCTGCACGGGATCGTGCTGACCTGGCGGGTGAAGCACACGCAGTTCCCCGGCAAGGCGCGCACCGAGCGGAACGTGGTGGGTTACCCGTTCTTCCCGGTCTTCATGGCCAAGACCACCGCGCTGATGCTCAGCACCGCCGGCGTGATCGCCCTGCTCGCCACCCTCGTCCAGATCAACCCCATCTGGCTGTACGGCCCGTACGACCCCACCGCGGTCAGCGCCGGTGCCCAGCCGGACTGGTACCTCGGCTTCCTGGAGGGCGCGCTCCGGATGATGCCCGCCTGGGACGTGTCGGCCCTCGGCCACACGGTGTCGCTCGGCGTGGTGATCCCGGCTCTGGTGGTCCCGGGCGTGCTGTTCGGGGGACTGGCGGTGTACCCGTTCGTCGAACGGTGGGTGCTCAAGGACGATCGCTACCACCACACCCTCGACCGGCCCCGCAACGCGCCCACCCGTACCGCCATCGGATACGCGGCCGTCACCTTCTACGGGGTGCTCTGGGCCGCCGGGGGCAACGACGTGATCGCGGCGAAGTTCCACGTGAGCCTGTACGCCACGACCTGGGCATTCCGTTTCCTGATCTTCGTGGCACCGGTCGTCGCCTATGTGGCCGCCCGCCGGATCGCCCTCGGCCTGCAGCGCCGCGACCTGGCCGTGTCGGCGCACGGGGTCGAGACGGGGATCATCGTCCAGGGCCCCGACGGCTCCTTTGCCGAGAGCACCCGGCCGCTCAGCGAGCACGAGTCGGCCGTGGTGCACAGCAAGAAGGTGTTCCCGAGCGTCGCCACCGGCGGGACCGACCCCAACGGCGTCGTCTCGCCGGGCGAGCGCCGGCTCCTCACCAGGACGCGCGCCTGGCTCAACCGCGGGTACCACGCCGGCGACCTGCCGGCGAACGGCCACTCCGACGGAGGCAACGGGCACGGCGGCCAGAACGGGCACTCATCGGCCGAGGCGGCGAGGCACGAAGTGACCGCCTCCGCCGATGGCGAGTAGCCGTACCGGCGGCGCCGGGGCGGACCCGCGGGCGGCGCCCGGCGGCGCCCGCGCCGCCGGGCCGGACCCGCTAGATCCAGCCCTTCTCCTTCGCCAGGAGGGCGGCGTGGAAACGGTTGGAGGCGCCGAGCCTGGTCATGAGATCGGCCACATAACGCCGGAAGGTACGGACGGACACGCCCATCTGCCGGGCCGCGATCTCGTCCTTGTCGGCACTGGAGAGGGTGTTGAGCACCAGCTTCTCCAGGTCGCTGAGCATGAGCTCGGAATCCTCGGTGCCGGTGTAGTCGCCGATGTCCTGAGCCGATTCCCAGACACCGTAGAAATGCGCCACCATTTGCGAGACCAGCCCTGGCTCCCGGACCAGCAATGCGCCCCGAGCGCTCTGCTTGGGATCGAGCGGCACGACGGCGACACTTCCGTCGTAGATCAGCAGCCGGTCCATCCGTCCTTCGGTGATGCGTATCTCCGCGCCGAGGCTCACCAGGTGCCGCATGTAGGCGGCCATCGAAGTGTCCTCGAGCGCCTCGGAATGGTAGACCGAGCGCAGTGCTATGCCGCGCCGCAGGGAACGGATGTCCAGTGGCCGCGCCGCTTCGATGGCGCCCTCGGCGAGCGGCCCGCCGGGCTGCAGGCACAGCGTCTCCTGGTAGGAGAAGAAGGCGAGATCGTCGATGCGCTGGCGGATGCGGTCCACCCCGTCGACCCGTTCGATGTTCAGGACCGACTGGGAGCGTGCCCCGCGCCGGTGGTCCTCCTGGAACGAGGTGATGGCCGCCCGTGCCGCCAGGACGCGCCTGATCTCCTCGTTGAGCTCGTTCAACCGGCGCTCGACCAGACGCTCGATGCCCACGGCAGGGTCGGTCGGCAGCACCCCGTGCCCGTCGCTGAGGTCGAGCAGGTTGAGGCTCTCCAACTGCTCGACGGTCGCTTCGACGGTGTCACGGTCCAGGCCGAGTTCGGTCCCGACGGAGGGCACCCCCTGATGGGGATACCGGAGGAAGTACCGGTAGACGGTCTCTTCGTCGGGCGAAATACCGAGACAGCTGAGATCCATGCCGTTTCCTCTCGCTGATCGCCGGCGGCCGTGCCGGAGTACGGATCTCAGCTCCGCAACACGGTGTCGCGTTCAGCAGTGGACCTTCGGGAACCGCAGATGGGTCGTCCACGGTTACTACGCCATCCTACTTTCGTCTCTGCGGCCGGGCCAAGGCGCCGATTCGCGGTCGGAGAAAGTGCGAGCTCCCTTGCCGATCAGGGCATTTGTCAAGACGCGGACGAGGCTCTGCAGTGTGGCTTTCCATTCCTTGGCAAGATCCTGCCATGGAATTGCGTGTTCAGTTGTGAGGCTCCTCACAGCCCATCTCCCCGTCTTGCAAATGGACGTGTCATGACGGACTTTATTGGTGGAGGATTCTCCATTGTGCCATGCCACTGGATGACGTCCGTACCCGGTATGAGGAAATAGGGAGGCGATTCGCCGTGGGCCTCGAAGAACAACTGCCCGGCGAGTTCTTGTTGACCAGGATCGAGCAGGTCGCGGGTTGGGCGCGGCAGAGCTCGATGTGGCCCGCCACGTTCGGGCTGGCCTGCTGCGCGATCGAGATGATGGCCGCCGGGAACCCGCGGCACGATCTCGCCCGGTTCGGCATGGAACGCTTCTCGGCGACCCCCCGCCAGGCGGACCTGCTGATCGTGGCCGGCCGGGTGAGCCAGAAGATGGCACCGGTGATCCGCCAGGTGTACGACCAGATGCCGGGGCCGAAGTGGGTCATCGCCATGGGCGTGTGCGCCTCCACGGGCGGCATGTTCAACAACTACGCGGTCGTGCAGGGCGTGGACCGGATCCTGCCGGTCGACATGTACGTGCCGGGCTGCCCGCCCCGGCCGGAGATGCTCCTGGACGCCGTCATCAAGCTGCACGACAGGGTCCGCCTCACCGGGCTGGGCGCGCACGGGGCGGAGCGGGTCCAGGAGCTGGAGACCCGCGCCATGCGCGTCACCGGAAGGGCCGTGCTGTGACGGCCGAGCGGCAGCAGGAGCGGGTCTACCTCGCCGCCGGGCAGGACTGGGACTCGATCACCGCGGCGGGCGTGGAGGAGGGCGAGGACCGGCTCGTCATCA
Organism: Actinomadura scrupuli; assembly: GCF_050971785.1. Classification (NCBI taxonomy): domain Bacteria; kingdom Bacillati; phylum Actinomycetota; class Actinomycetes; order Streptosporangiales; family Thermomonosporaceae; genus Actinomadura; species Actinomadura scrupuli. The sequence goes on from NZ_JBPCCU010000001.1 coordinate 1,442,946, forward strand.
ACATGGGGCCGCAGCATCCCTCGACCCACGGTGTCCTGCGACTGATCCTCACCCTCGACGGGGAGACCGTCGAGGACGTACGGATGGTCATCGGCTACCTGCACACCGGCATCGAGAAGAACATGGAGTTCCGCAGCTGGACGCAGGCGGTGACGTTCTGCACCCGCATGGACTACCTGATGCCGCTGTTCAACGAGACCGCGTACTGCCTCGCGGTCGAGAAGCTGCTCGGCATCACCGACCGGATCCCCGAACGCGCCCAGGTGATCCGGGTGATGATGATGGAGCTGAACCGCATCTCCTCGCACCTGGTGGCGATCGCCACGTTCGGTCTCGAACTCGGGGCCACCACCGTGATGACCAACGGTTTCCTGGACCGCGAGCGGATCCTCGAGCTCTTCGAGCTGATCACCGGAGTCCGGATGAACCACGGTTACATCCGGCCCGGCGGGGTCGTCCAGGATCTCCCCTCGGGGGCGATCGACCAGGCCCGGACCACCGTCGACCAGTTGCGCGTCGGCATCGCCAAGCTGGCCAAGCTGCTCAACGCCAATCCGGTCTTCCTGGCCCGGACCAGGGGCGTGGCCTACCTGGACCTGACCGGATGCATGACGCTGGGGGTCACCGGCCCGGTGCTGCGGTCGGCGGGGCTGCCCTGGGATCTGCGCAAGACCCAGCCGTACTGCGGTTACGAGACCTACGACTTCGCCGTGCCGGTCCAGCGGACCGGTGACGTCTACGGCCGGCATCTGGTCCGCATGGCGGAGATGGAGGAGTCCCTCAAGATCGTCGAGCAGTGCCTGGACCGGCTGCGCGGGACCGGCGGGCCGGTGATGATCGAGGACAAGAAGATCGGCTGGCCCGCGCGGCTCTCCCTCGGCGCGGACGGTCTGGGCAACTCGCCCGGCCATATCGCGGACATCATGGGCACGTCGATGGAGTCCCTCATCCACCACTTCAAGCTGGTCACCGAGGGCTTCCGGGTGCCCGCCGGGCAGACGTACGCGGCGGTGGAGTCGCCCCGCGGCGAGCTCGGCGTGCACGTCGTGAGCGACGGCGGCACCCGGCCGTACCGCATCCACTTCCGCGATCCCTCCTTCACCAACCTGCAGGCGATCCCCGCCATGTGCGAGGGCGGGCAGGTCGGCGACACCATCGCCGCCATCGCCTCCGTCGATCCGCTGCTCGGCGGGGTGGACAGGTGACGGACCGCTCCGGCCGGCATCGTGGAAGCGTCTGAGGCGCACGGCTCTGGGCACCTCAGGCGCTTCCGCGGCGCCGCTCCCTACAGGTCGTGAGGAAACGGACAGACCGCTCCGGGCCGCGACGCGTCCGATCGCCACGCCGGCGGCTGGTAGTGGAAGTTGGGGGACAGCTCCGGCTCGGTCGAGTACGGGCGGTGAAACGTCGGCGTGGTGCTCCCGGAGATCGGCGGGACCACCCACGCCCAGTCGGCTGGAGTCGTACGGCCCGCCCGCTCCTCGCGCTCCTCGTGCGTGACGAACTGCCGGGCCGCGACGTGGTGGTCGACGAGCCGGACATTGGCCACCCGGAAGGAGTGGATCACCGCCTGGTTGAGCTCGATCAGCGCACGGTCCTTCCACAGGTTGTTGGTGCGGCCGGTGTCCAGCCCCAGCCGCTCGGCCACGACCGGGAGCAGGTTGTAGCGCTTCTCGTCGCTGAAGTTGCGGGCGCCGATCTCGAAGCTGACGTACCAGCCGTTGAACGGGCAGGCGGTGTAGCTCAGGCCGCCGAGCTCCATGCTCATGTCCGAGATCGCGGGCAGGGCGTGCCACTTCAGCCCCAGGTCGGCGAACCACGGGAGCTCCGGATGGGTGATCGGCACCTCCAGGACCACGTCCGGTGGCAGGTCGAACATGCGAGGCGCCTCACCGGGCATCTGGATCACCAGCGGGAGCAGGTCGAACCGCCCGGCGGATCCCCGCCATCCCATGGCTTCGACGATCTCGGTCAGCTCGGTGTGCGCCGGGTCGCCGATCACCGAGCCGTCGGCCTGCCGGTAGCCGGCGTACCGGATGAGCTGGGGGTTCCAGATGCGGATCTGGCCGCCGTCGGGCCGCTCCGGCGGGAAGATCGTGATGGTGGAGCGGATGTTGCCGTCGTTGGTCGCCATCCGGAGGTGGTCGATGCAGGCCTCGGCGACCTCCTCGGCCGTCTGCACGTCGCGGCGGTCGACCACGCGCAGGGACCGCCAGTGCAGGCGGCCGATGCACCGGGCGTGGTTGCGCCAGGCGATCTGCGAGCCGTGCAGCAGTTCGTCGTAGGTGTGGGTGTACGAGCCGGTCTGATGGAGCTCGGCCCTGATCTCGGTGATCCGTTCGAGGCGTTCTTCCTCGGTCATCCAGTCGAGCAGGTCGAGGAGCGCGAGGGCGCGATGGGCGAGGTCCTCCCGGTCGATCAGGTCAGCGGAGGTCAGAGGCGCCGGCCGTGCCGGAAGAGTGCCGATTTCTTGCATCGAGGATCTCCTTTCAAACGGCTACGGTGAAGGGTTGGTCGTCTCGCTGGATGCGCCAGGTGTCACCGCTGCCGAGCAGGGCGGCCAGGTCGCCCTTGCCCTGCCGCGCGACCGCCGCGCTGATCTGATCGCCGAGCAGGGTCTCGTAGGTGGGTCGGGTCACGTGCCGGAAGACGCCGATGGGCGTGTGCTCGAACGCCGGGGAGTCCAGCCGCGACAGGGCGAAGGCCTGGGACGGATCGGGATTGCCCGCGTCGTGCACGACGATGCGGGAGGGATCCGTCTCGGCCAGGTCGACGACCTCGAAGCCGGTCGAGGTCCGGCACAGCCCCTTGTCCTTCTTCGCGCCGAACACGATGGGCTGCTGGTGCTCGAGGCGGATGGTGACGTCGTCGCGAGTCCGCGGATCCTTCATCGCCTCGAAGGCGCCGTCGTTGAAGATGTTGCAGTTCTGGTAGATCTCGATGAGTGCCGTGCCCTGGTGGTGGGCGGCCTGACGGAGGGTGGACTGGAGGTGCTTGCGGTCGGAGTCGAGCGTGCGGGCGACGAAGGTGCCCTCGGCCCCGAGGGCCAGGCTGATGGGGTTGAACGGCGCGTCCAGCGAGCCCATCGGCGTGGACTTGGTGATCTTTCCTAGCTCGGAGGTGGGGGAGTACTGGCCCTTCGTGAGTCCGTAGATCCGGTTGTTGAACATCAGGATCTTGAGGTTGACGTTGCGGCGCAGGGCGTGGATGAGATGGTTGCCGCCGATGGACAGGCTGTCCCCGTCGCCGGTGATGACCCAGACCGACAGGTCGGGACGGGAGGCCGCCAGGCCGGTGGCGATCGCCGGGGCCCGGCCGTGGATCGAGTGGAACCCGTAGGTGTTCATGTAGTACGGGAACCGGGACGAGCAGCCGATGCCGGAGACGAACACGATGTTCTCGCGGCGCAGCCCGAGCTCCGGCAGGAAGCCCTGCACGGCGGCGAGCACGGCGTAGTCGCCGCAGCCGGGGCACCAGCGCACGTCCTGGTCGGTCTTGAAATCCTTGGCGGTCTGCGCACGCTCGTCGCGGGGGACCAGGGCGAGCCCGCCGCCGTCGGTGAGGGGGTCAGTCACTGTCGATCACATCCTGGATGACGCCGGCGAGTTCTTCGGACTTGAACGGGAGTCCGCGGACGCGGTTGTAGCTGATGACGTCGACGAGGTATCTGCCGCGCAGCAGCAGGGCGAGCTGCCCGAGGTTGATCTCCGGGACGATGACCTTGTCGTAGGAGCGCAGGATCTCGGCGGTGTTGGCGGGGAACGGGTTGAGGTGGCGCAGGTGGGTCTGGGCGATGCGGCCGCCGGCGGCGCGCACCCGGCGTACGGCGGCGGTGATGGCCCCGTAGGTGGACCCCCAGCCCAGCACCAGCACCCGGGCGCTCCCGGAGGGATCGTCGACCCGCAGGGGGTCGATGCCGGCGGTGATGCCGTCGATCTTGGCTTGGCGGAGGCGGACCATCAGGTCGTGGTTGTCGGCGTCGTAGGAGATGTTGCCGGTGCCGTCGGCCTTCTCCAGCCCGCCGATCCGGTGCTCCAGCCCCGGGGTGCCGGGGATCGCCCAGGGCCGGGCGAGGGTCTCGGGGTCGCGGTGGAAGGGCCGGAACGCCCCGCCGCCTTCGCCTTCACCGTCAGCGGGGGCGGGGGCGGGGGCGAAACGGGGGTCGATGACGGGCAGCGAGTCGACGTCGGGGAGCAGCCAGGGCTCGGAGCCGTTGGCCAGGTACCCGTCCGAGAGCAGCATGACGGGCGTGCGGTAGGTGACGGCGATGCGGGCGGCCTCCAGCGCGGCGCCGAAGCAGTCGCTGGGCGAGCACGGCGCGATGACCGGGACGGGCGCCTCTCCGTTGCGCCCGTACATGGCCTGCAGCAGGTCGGCCTGCTCGGCCTTGGTGGGCAGCCCGGTGGAGGGGCCGGCGCGTTGCACGTTGATGACCAGCAGCGGCAGCTCGGTGGCCACCGCCAGCCCGATGGTCTCGCCCTTGAGCGCGATGCCGGGGCCGGAGGTGGTGGTGATGCCCAGCGACCCGCCGAACGACGCGCCGAGCGCCGCCCCGGCGGCGGCGATCTCGTCCTCGGCCTGGAAGGTACGGATCCCGAACCGCTTGTGCTTGGACAGCTCGTGCAGGATGTCCGAGGCCGGGGTGATGGGGTACGAGCCGAGGAACAGCGGCAGCCCGCTGCGCACCCCGGCGGCGATGAGCCCGTAGGACAGTGCGGTGTTGCCCGTGATGTTGCGGTACAGGCCGCCGGGCAGCGCCGCGGGCTTGATCTCGTACGACACCGAGAAGTCCTCGGTGGTCTCCCCGTAGTTCCAGCCCGCCTGGAACGCGGTGATGTTCGCCTTCATGATCGCCGGCTTGGCGGCGAACTTGCGCTCCAGGAACGCCACGGTCGCCTCGGTCGGCCGGTGGTACAGCCACGACAGCAGTCCCAGGGCGAACATGTTCTTGGCCCGCTCGGCGTCCTTCTTGGAGACGTCCAGCCCCGCCAGCGCACCGACCGTGAGCGAGGTCAGGGCCACCGCGTGCACGTGGTAGGCGTCCAGGGAGTCGTCGTCGAGCGGGTTGGCGGTGTACCCGACCTTGGTGAGGTTACGGGAGGTGAACTCGTCGGTGTTGATGATCAGATCGGCGCCGCGCGGCAGGTCGCCCAGGTTCACCTTCAGCGCCGCCGGGTTCATCGCCACCAGGACGTTCGGGGCGTCCCCCGGGGTCACGATGTCGTGGTCGGCGAAGTGCAGCTGGAAGCTCGACACTCCGGGCAGCGTCCCGGCGGGGGCGCGGATCTCCGCCGGGAAGTTCGGCCACGTCGACAGGTCGTTGCCGAACGACGCCGTCTCCGCGGTGAACCGGTCCCCGGTCAGCTGCATGCCGTCACCGGAGTCCCCGGCGAACCGGATGATGACGCGGTCGAGCTGCCGGACGTGTTTGGTCATGCCTGCCGGCTTTCGGCGGCCGGCCGGCCGGTGCCGGAGACGCGGCGGCCCAGCCAGTCCAGCACGATCTCGAACCAGTCGGTCGCGTTGCGATGCAGGTTCAGCGAGTGACCCGCGTCGGGTATCACCCGGGTCTCCAGCCGGGCCTCGGGCGAGTAGAAGGCCTCCTCGTAGGCGTGCACCGAGGCGGAGTCCCGGCCGAAGCCGACCGCCTCGCCGCAGAACAACGCGTCGTACTGGCCGACCGCGATGAGGACCGGCGCCCGGACGGCCAGCGAGTGGGTGGGCAGGTAGGTCTGGGGGAGTGTGTCGCCCTCGCCGAGCGCGCCCGTCGACTTGATCAGCTCGTTGTACTCCGACATGTCGGGCTCGACGTTGGGCGGGTGCTCCAGCATGCGCACCCGGTAGCCCGGCATCTGGGTCAGGTAGCCGGGCGGGGGCTGGGTCGGGCCCACGATCGGGTCCTGGGCCGCCGGGTGGAAGAAGTCGATGACCTGCTGGTACAGGTCAGTGAACGCGTGCAGCATCCCGCTCACCACGAGGGCGTCCACATCCTGGTGACGGCCGGCCTCGATGATGCCGATCCCCGACCCGTACGAGTGGCCGACGACCACCACCTGGTCGAAGGACCGGCCCGCCAGCTCGCCCGTGCGCAGCGACTGGACGATCCGGTGCAGCACGGCGACGTGCGCGTCGGCCGTCACCTCGTCGGCCGGCGGCCGGCTGCTCGTGCCGGTGCCGATCCGGTCGAAGGTGAGCACCGCGTACCCGGCGCGGGCCATGTACTCGGCGAAGTTGTACCGCCCCGGGAGGGTCCAGTACCGGCGGTCGTAGGTGAGTCCAGGGACCAGGACCTGCACCACGCCGGGGGTCGTCCCCGCGGCCTGGTGCAGGTCGCCGGACACGTGCCATACCGTGTCCCGGTCCTGGTGCGGGCGGATCTCCAGCGTGACCGGGATGCGCTTCAGCCGGACCAGTGATCCGGTGGGCGTGGGCCGGGAATTCATCAATCCTCCGTAAGGACGAGGTCGGGTGACGGCGAGCGCAGGACCGGCGGCGGGCCGACGGGCAGCCGGGAACGCAGCGGTCCGCGCAGTGCCGCGGCCAGCACCCGCGGACGTCCCACCGCCTGCGGGGGCGCGACCATCTGGTTGATGTCGAGCAGGGCCCGGGAGGCCGCCTGGCTCTCCGGGGAGACGGCGATGACCCGGTACAGGTAGCTCAGCTGGATCCGGGCCGCGAGGCTCACCCGGTCGGCGGCCCACGGGTAGGCGAGATCCGCGGTGGCCGCGATGCTCCAGGCCAGGTCGATGCACTTGGCCACGGAGCGGCGGAGCCCGGCGGCCAGGCCGTCCAGCGATCGCGCCGACTCCAGCGCGGTGTCGAGCGCGAGGGCGCTGCGGGCGGCCACCGACATGCCCTGGCCGTAGGAGGGGTTGAGCGCTCCGGCCGCGTCGCCCATGACCAGGTACCGGTCCGGCCACCGGCGGAGCTTCTCGTAGTGCCGGCGGCGGTTCTCGGTGCGGCCCGAGCGGTGGATGGGCGTGAGCGGCTCGGCGTCACGGATGGCGTCGTAGAGCACCGGCGAGCGCAGTTTGCGGGCGAAGGCCAGGAAGCCCTCGAGGTCGGTGGGCGGCCGCTCCTTGCCGAGCGCGGCCAGCGACACCATCCAGCGCCCGCCCTCGATGGGGTTGAGGATGCCCTGGTGCGGGGCCTGCGGGGAGTACTGCAGCAGGATGCAGTTCCAGTCGGCGCTGTGGCCGCGCGGCGGCTGGAAGACGCAGGTCGAGTAGGACGTCTGGGCGTCCACCACGCTCTCGGCGGGCCGCCCGTAGCCGAGGGCCTCCAGCCATTCCGGTGCGCGCGAGGTGCGGCCGCTGGCGTCCACGACGAAGTCGGCGCGCAGCTCCTGCGGCCGCCCACCGTCGGCGCCGTCCTTGGCCCGTACCCGGACCCCCCGCACCACGGACCCGTCCGGTTCGGTGAGCAGGCCGAGGGCCTCGGTCTCCTCCAGGAACTCCACCTGGGGCAGTGCCCGCACCCGCCGCCGGACGACCCAGTCGATCAGGTCGCGGGACGAGGTCAGCATCGCGAGGTCGGTCGGGAAGCGGGGCATCCAGCCGCCCGCGGTCAGCAGCAACATGTCCTCCGGCATCCGGACGCGGACCATGCCCGCCCGCAGCAGCTCCTGGCGGATTCCCGGGAACAGCTGCTCCATCGCCTCGTGCCCCGCGGTCATGAGGTTGTGCGCGTGGCGGGCCTGCGGGACGCCGCGGCGCCAGGCCGGGTCCTCGGGAAGACGGTCGCGTTCGACGACGGTGACACGGTCCATGTGCCGTGCGAGCACCGCCGCGGCGAGCAGCCCGGCCATGCTCGCGCCCAGGACGACCGCATGGCCGGTGCCTCCGGGACGGCTCTCATCTGTCGTCATCCGTACCTCCTCATGCCGCGAGCGCTTGGTCATTCACCCGCCATCTTCTTCAAATTACGGTCGCGAAGATCTGCACGCTACGGCAATTAACTGCCCGCGGGTGTCAGCACGGAATGGCACGAAATTGCCCTCCCCGCCGAGATATCCCGGCGGCGAACGATCGGCATAATCAAATGGTGAACATGATTGCGGAGACCCCGTCACGCCTCGACGTCGTCGTGCTCGGCTCGACCGGCTCGATCGGCACTCAGGCGCTGGATGTGATCCGCCGTAACCGGGACCGGTTCCGGGTGGTCGGGCTGGCCGGCGGCGGGGGGCGCGTGGGGCTGCTGGCGGAGCAGGCGCTGGAGTTCGCGCCCGAGGTGGTGGCGGTGGCGCGCGGTTCGGCGGCTCAGGACCTCCAGCTGGCGTTCTACGCCGAGGCGCAGCGGCGGGGGTTCTCCTCGGGGGCCTTCCGGGTCCCGAAGATCGTGGCCGGCCCGGAGTCGGTGATGGAGGCGGCGTCCTGGCCCTGCGACGTGGTGCTCAACGGGGTGACGGGCGCGGTCGGGCTGGCCTCCACGCTGGCGGCGCTGGACGCGGGGCGGACGCTGGCGCTGGCCAACAAGGAGTCGCTGATCGTGGGGGGCGCGCTGGTGAAGGCGCGGGCGCGGGCGGGGCAGATCGTGCCGGTCGATTCGGAGCATTCGGCGCTGGCGCAGTGCCTGCGCGGCGGCTCGGGGGACGAGGTGGCGCGGCTGGTCCTGACGGCCAGCGGGGGCCCGTTCCGCGGATGGTCGCGGGCGGAGCTGGAGAGGGTGACGCCGGAACAGGCGCTGGCACACCCGACCTGGGACATGGGGCCGGTGGTCACGATCAATTCCGCGACGCTGGTGAACAAGGGCCTGGAGGTCATCGAGGCGCATTTGCTGTTCGATATCGGCTTCGACCGGATCGGGGTCATGGTGCATCCCCAGTCCGTGATTCATTCGATGGTGGAATTCACGGACGGCTCGACGCTGGCACAGGTGAGCCCGCCGGACATGCGGTTGCCGATCGCGCTGGGGCTGGCGTGGCCGGACCGGGTGCCGGCGGCGGCGCCGGGGGTGGACTGGTCCCGGGCGCACACCTGGGAGCTTCTCCCGCTGGACGAGGAGGCGTTCCCGGCGGTGGCGCTGGCGCGGGAGGCGGGGGAGCGCGGAGGCGGTTTCCCGGCGGTCTACAACGCGGCGAACGAGGAGTGCGTGGAGGCCTTCCGCGCCGGCCGGCTGCCGTTCCCGGGGATCGTCGACACGATCGCGCGAGTGGTCGCCGAACACCGGGAGTCCGGCGCGCCGACCCTGGAGGCGGTGCTGGCGGCGGATCAATGGGCACGCGAGCGGGCCCGGGAGCTCACCCGACTCCCGGCCCGGGTGGAGGCGGGACGATGAACGGCAGACGGGCGATGGCACCGGCGCGTACCGCGGTGACGGTCAGGGCGCCGGCGAAGGTCAACCTGCTGCTGCAGGTCGGCCCGGTACGCGACGGCTACCACCAGCTCATGACGGTCTTCCATGCCGTCTCGCTCTTCGACGAGGTCACCGTGGCGCCCGCCGAGGAGCTCACCATCCGGGTGACCGGTGACCCCGTCCTGCCCCTGGAGGCCGTGCCCCTCGGCGCCGACAATCTCGCGGCGCGGGCGGTGCGGGCGCTGGCGGCGGCGCTGGGGAGGGAGCCCGAGGTGGCGATCTCCATCGACAAGTGCATTCCCGTCGCGGGCGGGATGGCCGGGGGCAGCGCCGACGCGGCCGCCGCACTGCTGGCCTGCAACCACCTGTGGGGCGCGCCCCTGTCCCACTCGCGGCTGCTGGACATCGCCGCGACGCTCGGCAGCGACGTCCCGTTCCCGCTCGTCGGGAGCACCGCCGTCGGCACCGGCCGCGGCGAGGCGCTCACCCCGGTGGAGGTCGGCGGCCGGTTCCACTGGGTGTTCGCCTACGCCCGCGGCGGGCTGTCCACCCCGGCGGTGTACGCGGAGTACGACCGCCGCCAGGGCGGACGGGTGCGCCGGCTCAGTGCCGCACCGCGGCTGCTCGACGGGTTGCGCACGGGCGACGTCGAGGCGGTCGGGGCGGCGCTGGACAACGACCTGCAGGCCGCCGCGCTCGCCCTCCGGCCGGAACTCGCGGGCACCCTCGCCGCCGGCCGGGAACACGGCGCGCTGGGCGCGATCGTGAGCGGCTCCGGGCCCACCTGCGCCTTCCTGGCACGCGACCGCGGCCACGCGCTGGACCTGGCGGCGACGCTCTCGGCGACCGCGGACTGCTCCGCCGCGGGCTGGGGGTACGGCCCGGTACCGGGAGCGCACACCATCATCCCGGACGAGCCGCTCTAGCGGCTCTTCATCGCCTCGGTGAAGCCACGCCACGCGCCGGGGGAGAAGGCGAGCACCGGACCCCTGGGGTTCTTGCTGTCCCGGACGGCGATGGCGCCGGGAAGGCTCGCGACCTCTACGCAGTCACCGTCGTTCTGGCCACTGTGAATTGACTTGCGCCACACGGCATTACTCAGGTCCATCGTTCATCCGCCGTTCTAGCGATCGCTCAAGCGGCATTTGCGCGGGCAGTGCTTGAGCGCGGATCCTATCAAACGACTCACTAAGGGTCGTGAGATCTTGTTTATCGCCCGTGCTGATTCCACGCGCGGCCGTCTCTATATAAGACACCTCGCTCCGGTCTTCCAGCGTAGCGAGTACGAAAGCACCTGTTACCTCGGGCCGATCAGCGCCGTTCGGTACCACCTGGATACAGATTCTGTCGCTGGCGGACGCTACCAAGTGCATCAGCTGGTCATGCATGACCTTCGGTGTTCCGACCTGGTACCACAGTGCGGCCTCGTTCATCACGCAGATAATGAAGGGTGGCGGGGGTTCCTGTCGGGTCAGTATCGCCTGGCGGTTCATCCTGGCCTCGACGGCCGCTTCGTCGCCATGCAGGAGAGCCCTGGCGTAGTCGTCGGTCTGCAGTAGGCCGTAGATCGCTAACAGCTGGAAGGTCCGGAGGGTCGTGGCCCGAGCCTCGTACATGGGCCAGTCGAACCACCGGGGATAGACGGCGCCCTTCACCAGGAGATCCCACAGATGCGCGAGCGCGCCGCCCGTCTGGAGCTCACGGTCGGCGCTCTCCGCCAGCGACCGGTCGCACCGTGACTTCCCGTGTTCGGTGTCACTGATGGTGCCGGCCGAATTGTTGATCATGGAGCCGAACTCCACGAGCTTGTAACCGCCCGACTCCCGGTACATGCGCAGCATGGAACCGAACACGGCCAGACCGGAACTCCCCGGGTTGAGGGGCTTGGGACGTCCCGCCATGGATCTCTCTCCCTACGTCAGGTAGCCGCTTCGCCACCCTGAGTATGGGGCGCGAGGGGAAGACGCCGCTGGACGACGAACGAACGGCGAGGGGTCCTTGATGGCGGATCGGGGGCGCTTGGCGCCTGCCCGGGGGAGTGTTCGGCCCTGCCGGCTACAGGGCGGTCGCGGTCTCCTTCAAGATGCCGGCGAGTGCGCTGTAGTCGACGGCTTGCCCTTCTCTGATGTCGACGGCCTTGCGGTCACCGTTACCCAAGGCCCGAAGAAACCCTTTGACCGGCGGAATGTCCGCCGCGTTGAACACCATGAACGAGATCTTGTCCTTGCCCACCGCGATGACGGCCGCGTAGTGCCCGTTCTTGAGGTAGTGCGGCTTGCCGTACTGGAGCCGCTCCTCGACATCGGGAATGGTCTGGCCGACCATCGCACGCAGTTTCTCGCACACCTCGATCTGCCAGGGCTGTGCCTTGTTGATGTACTGGGTGACCTCGTCATTCATGGTGTTCTCCTTCACGTCGTTGCCGAAACTGACGGTCCATGGGTGGACCGCGAAACGATCATCGCTACTGCAGGGGGAAAGTGTCTCGTCGGGACACGGGCGGCTGGGCTCAGGGGCGCGTGGGGCGGTAGGTCAGGACGACGACGCCCGATGTGAAAGTGGTGCTGTCGACGAGTTCGACGGTGCTGGCGCTGTCGGGGCGGAAGAGGGTCTCGCCGCCGCCTTTGATGACGGGGTAGATCCAGACCTTGTACTCGTCCAGGAGCCCGTGCTCGGCCAGATCGTCGGTGAGTCGGCCATTGCCCCAGATGAGGATGTCCCTGCCGTCTTCGGATTTCAGCGCGGTCACGGTTTCGACGAGCTTGTCGCCCGGGATGAGGTGGGAGTTGTCCCACGCGGCCGGCTTGTCGAGGGTCGAGGACACGGCGTACTTGGCCATGGCGTTGACGTGGTCGGCGTAGGGGTTGCCGCTCATGTTCGGCCATGCCTGGGCCATGCCTTCGTAGGTGACGCGGCCGAGCAGTAGCGCGTCGCAGCCGAGCGTGAGGTTCAGGGCGTACGCCATGGCGTCCTCGCTGTTGTGCTGCATGGACCACAGGTGCGGGTTGTCGATGAAGCCGTCGAGGGTGGCGTACGTCGAAGCGATGATCTTGCGCATTTCAGGCTTCCCCTGTCGTGGCCGTGGTGATCAACTGATGAGGACTGTATAGTCAAACATCGTGATCGTCAATCATCGTGACTAACTAGGAGGGCTCATGGGCGACGACCGGCCGGAACCGGACGTGGGCATGCTGACGGGCACGTTCATGCGTGCCGTGCAGGACGAGCTGTTCGCGACCCTGGCCGAACAGGGACATCCGGACGTGCGGCCGCGGCACGGCTCGGTGCTGGCCTTCCTGGATCGCGACGGGGCTCGGGCGACCGAGTTGTCCCGGCGATCGGGCCTGCACAAGCAGATCGTCGGCACGATCGTCGACGAACTCGTCCACCTGGGTTACGTCTCACGGGAGCCCGATCCCCGTGACCGCCGAGCCAAACTCGTCGTCCCCACCGCCCACGGCCTCGACGAGATCACGCGAGCCCGCGCCATCCTCGCGGCGATCGAGCGCCGTCACGAGCAGGCGCTCGGCGCAGAGGACTACACCGGCTTCAAGGCGGCGCTCCAGCGGATCACACGCCTGCAGCGGCAGTGGCGCGACGTCCGTGGCGCGCGCCCCGGCGAGTAGGAATCCCGCGGCTCGCGTGCGCGGGCCCGGACGTCAGGCACTCCGGGTAGCCCGCTTCTGGTGGATCTCGGTGAAGAAGCGCATTTCCACTCGGCTGCACAGGTAGCGATGGTCCGCCGGCCAGTTCAGCTGCAGGCCGCGGAAGTCGGTCGACAGGATTATCTTCAGATAGGGGTGGTTCGAATACGGCGTGGCCGCCGTCACCACTTTCCCGTACGTCCTGGCCATTATCTTGCGTTCCGCTATTTGCAGGCGGCATTCGCCGGCGAAGTCACGCTCGTCCGTCAGCGCCAGGTCGACGGCCTCCCAGAAGAGCGTACGGTCGGGGGCCGGGCGGCGCGTCGCGAGCTTCGTGCCGGGGGCGGGCGTCAGGCCCAGATGGATCGAGAACCCCGCCAGGCGGCCGCAGTGACGCACATAGAACGAGCCCCAGAAACTCGAGACGTGGCCGACCGTCCGAGGCCCGTTCCGGGTGGCCACCGCCAGTGTCCCGCGGGTCATCTCGCCGGAGATCTCCCATGCCGTGGGGTCTCCGAACTGGGTGTGCGAAGTGCCGTCCATTGCGGACCTCCGGTTTCCGCGGCCACCCTTTGGCCACCATGGCGGAATCGTCGGGTAATGCCATCATGGAGCCGTGGATCACCTTTAATCCAGTGGCTTTACATCGATTTGTCAGGGAATAGTAAAAGCTCTTATGCGGTCTTATCGAGGTCGGCGATGACTGAAGGAAGACCGGTGCCGACGGTCGGGAATCCAGGCGTCCATCCGAGCTCGTCGCGGGCCTTGGCGTTGCGCACCCGATAGGAGGTGACCAGCGAGCGCACCGCCGGCCGGCCGACGATCACGTTGGCCAGCGCGGCCGGCACGTTCCCCACCCGGGGCAGGTCCATCGCGCCGGTGATGGCGTCGACGAAGTTCCGGAGCGTCACCGGGGCGTCGTCGACGATGTTGTACTCGGCACCGGCGGGCGCGCGTTCCAGCGCGGCGACATAGGCGGCGGCCACGTCGTCGACATGGACACAGCTCCAGTGGTTGGCGCCACCGCCGATGCACCTCAGCCGGCCGGCCCGCGCCTGGGCGTGGAAGGCGCTCGCGAAGTTCCCGCCGGGGCCGTAGACGAAGCCGAGATGCAGGACGACGGCGTCGAGCCCGCCGCCCCGGAGGGCGCGCAGCAGTTCGACCTGCCGTGCGTGGCCGACGCCCAGCGGGGAGGGGGAGAGCGGGGTCTCCTCGGTGATCCACTCGTCGCCGCGATCGCCGTAGCCGAAGCACCCGCTCGTGTAGACGAGCCGGCGCCCGGCCCGCGTGCAGGCGCTGACCAGCGCGGCGGTCATGGTCTCCTCGGCGGCGTCCAGCCGCGCCAGCCGCGTCCGGGTCATCCGCCCGGGGACCCGCAGCTGGGCGGCGTGCACGACCGCGTCGGCCTGCTCGACCATCGGCTGGTACGTCTCCGGCCGGAGCATGTCGCCGATCAGCGTCATGGTCTGCTCGGGCGGCAGGTGCGCCGCCCGGCGCGGGGAGCGGACGACCGCGATCACCTTGTAGCCGGCCGCGCAGAGGGCCTGGGCGACGGCGCCGCCGACGAAGCCGGTGGCGCCGGTGACCATGACGGTCATGCCCGGTTCGATCTTGTTCATCTGCCGTCTCCGGTCCGCGCCCGGGAGGGCGCCGTCAGGTCCACTGGCCGCTGCCGTGGGTCTGGGTCGACCCGAGCAGCTGCTCACGGAGCTCGAAGCGGCGGACCTTCCAGGTCGCGGTGCGGGGGAACTGTTCCCAGGGGATGACGACGGGGTCGTCGAGCTCCGGCAGCCCCGCCGTCGCCGCCTGCCACACCGCCGGGTCGAGGGTTCCGTCCTCGGTGGACAGCACGGGCTTCGGTCGCTGGCCGGGCACCCCGAGGACGATCACTTCGGTGGCGCTCTCGATCCGGTCGAGCAGCAGGCTCTCCAGCTCGATGCCGCTCGTGCCGGGGATGACGTCCACCTCGCGGTCCAGGATGCGGATGGCCCCGTTACGGGTGCGTACGCCGATGTCACCGGTGTTCCACCGGCCCTGCCAGACCTTCTCGCGGTGCCGCTCGTCCTCGCCGAGGTAGGTCAGGCAGCGGCCCCGGGTGCGGACCAGCACGATGCCCTCCTGGCCGCGGCGGACGCGGCGGCGCGTCACGGGGTCGACGATCCGGAAGCGGGTGACGAAGGGGACCGGCCAGCCGACGTTGTTCTCCGCCGAGCCGGCCCGCCCGGGGGCGACCATGCGGCGGTTGAACACGCCCAGGCTCACCGGGCCGACCTCACTCTGCCCCCAGCTCTGCACCCACAGGGGTCCCCGGCGGCCGGAGACGTCCAGGAACCTGCGGACGGTCGGCGGGTGGATGGCGTCGAAGGTGCTGAAGTAGGTCCGTACCCGGGTGAACAGGTCCGGATGGCTGCGGGTGAGTGCCTCCCAGAGCTGGTAGATGTTCGGGCAGGCCTCCAGCGTGGTCGGCGGGTGCTCGGCCAGCGTGCTGATCACCGTCTCCGGGGTCGGGTCGGCCAGGATGACGACCTTGGCCGGCGGCCGGGCCAGCTGTGCGACCGTCCAGGTGATCGCCCGGATGTGCATGAACGCGATGCAGGAGGCGACGGTGTCGTCCTTGCGGATGGACAGCCGCGGAATGGGCGCGGTCTCCAGCTTGGTGTTCACGCCGACGGTGGTGTTGGCCGAGTGCACCACGAACTTCGGCACGCCCGTCGTCCCCGAGGTGTGGGTGCAGACCATCGGCTGGTCGTCCGGGCGGGGGTTCGCCGGGGGTACGGGACCGGACCGCAGGTCGTCGAAGGTCCGGAGGCCCGGGGGCACCTCGCCGGCCCCCGCGGCGATGATCGCCACGTCGGGGCCGACCAGGGAGATCCCGGCCTGGCCGGCGGCGGCCAGCGTGCCGGGGCTGGCGACCAGCACCGCCGGGTCCAGCCGCTCCATCATGATCTGCAGGTTCTCCGGCTTGATGGTGGCGGAGATCATCGCGGGCAGCGCGCCGATGCGGGCGGCCGCCGCGGCGAGCAGGATCACGTCGAAGTGGTTGTCCTTGATGATCGCCAGGCGGTCCCCGTAGCGGAGCCCGGCCTCGTGCAGGCCGGCGGAGACGCGGGCGACCAGCCCGGCCAGCTCGCCGACCGTGTACCGGGTGCCGCCCCGGGGCGCGATGTCGAAGGGCCGGTCCAGGTGGAAGACCGGGTTCCGGGAGCCGGCGAAGTACTCGAACACCAGGCCGATGTTGTTGGGCCGTTTCCCCTGCTTGTCGCTCATGAGCTCAGGTCCTCCGGGATGTCCGCTAGTTGACGAGCGCGAGATTGGCGATGATGAGCACGACGGTCCCGACCCGGTGCGCGGTGATCCCCAGCTTCCGGGCGGTGAGGAAGTCGTCCCGGAGCAGGCCGGCCCGCAGCTGCCGGACTCGGATCACCAGGACCGGTGCGACGAACGCCAGGAACCACCACGAGACGGCTCCGGCGGCGAGCGCGACCGCGATGGCGGCGGCCTCGGTGGCGCTGATGGCCGCGACCACGGCGCGGTAGGCGCGCGGCGAGCACGTGGTCGCCAGGTTCCGGCGGCCCGCGGCCCGGTCGCCGGCCATGTCGTTCATGTTGGAGTACACCGACACGAGCAGGCTCCACAGCCCGAACAGGTAGCTCTCCAGGAGCACCAGACCCGTCACCCGGCCGGTGAGCAGGCCGTACGGCAGCAGGACCAGCAGGCCGGGGCTCAGCAGCAGCACGAGTTCCTGGGCCCGGTGGTAGCTCAGCTTCAGGCCGTAGGAGTACTGCACGCTGATCAGCAGGACGAACAGCGCCACCGGGATCGCCCAGCCGGGCCGATGCGGGGCCACCGCGATCGACAGGCCCCACATCACGGCGCCGAAGGCGGAGACCGCCCAGCCGAAGCGCACCGCCTGGCCGACGGTGAGATCCCCGGCCAGCAGCGGTTTGTTGGCGCGGTTGCGCAGCGTCGCCTGCTCGGGCGCGTAGTTGCGGTCGTCGCTTCCGTCGCGATAGCCGGTCACGTCGTCGAAGGTGACGGTGGCGGCCACGACCCCCACCCAGCCCAGATCGACCAGCAGGAGGGTGACGAGGGTGTCGCCCTGGAAGCGCGCGGTCGCCGCCACCAGGCTCCATACCACCAGCACGCACAGGTAATAGTCGTAGAAATAAAGGTTGGCCAGTCTCGCGTAGGCGCCCATGCGCTGCTTGGAGGCCGCGGGCATGAGGGTCGTCGCCATGAGTCGCCGTCCTTCGGATGGAGCTTCCCTGCATATGTGGTGAGGAAATAAACGTACGTCCGGCGCCATTCCTGGGAAAATGGCACGACGATGGCAATCAATTGCGTACGGCTGATAGGGCAGGGATCTGCCCTGCCCTGGCAATGAGCAGGAAGATGTCATTTCCGTGCCGTGGAGGCGGCGCGGCCCGCACTGCCAGGCTGACCTCATTCATGCGACATCCGGCTCTGGAAGGAACGGGACAGAAGATGACGCAAATCTCAGCCCTCGTCGCGGAGGGCGTCCTCGAGCTGACCGGCGGTCCGGACACCGCCGCCGCGGCCGGCCGCTACTACTCACAGGACTTCATCCAGCACAGCCCGGTCTTTCCCGGCGGCCACGACGGCCTGCAGGCCTCGATCAACCAGGCCAAGCAGCAGGGCGCCACGTACGAGTTGCTGCGCTCCTTCGGGGAGGGCGACCTGGCCGTGCTGCACGCCCGGGTCATCGGCTTCGCCCCGGTGCCGCTCATCCTGATCAACCTCTACCGGGTCGTGGACGGGAAGATCGCCGAGCACTGGGAGGGGATGCAGCCGGAGGCCACCGAGACCGTCAGCGGCAACGGGATGGTCGACGGCCCGACCGAGCCCACCGATCTGGACCGCACGGACGAGAACCGTGAGCTGGTCCGGCGGCTGATCGAGGACGTCTTCGTCGGCGGCGACGCCCAGGCGCTGGGGGAGTACTTCGACGGTGACGCGCTCATCCAGCACAACCCGTTGATCCCGGACGGCGTGTCGGGACTGGCCAAGGCGCTGGACGAACTGGCGCAGGAGGGCCGGACGGTCGAGTACACCAAGCTGCACCGCATCGTGGCCGAGGGGAACTTCGTCCTCACCCAGTCCGAGGGGAAGCTGGGCGGCGTTCCGCACTCCTTCTACGAGATCTTCCGGGTCGCCGACGGAAAGGTCGCCGAGCACTGGGACGTCGCGTGCGAGGTGCCCGCTCAGTTGCCGCACGACAACGGGGTGTTCTGACCATCGGCTCGGCCGCTCCCGGAACGGCGCTTTTCGCCCCGCAAGGCGAGGAGCGCCGTTTCCTTAATCAGCGGCAACTTTGACGTCCCTCTGCGGTTCCGCTGCAGAGGTTCTTACCGCCCATCCGGTGTACTGACAAGTGAGCATAAATCGGCCTCAGTGCCCCGCTTCAGTGAAATCCGGCCACCAACCATTACTCCTGGAGGAGCACATGGACCCGAAGAGTCGCGTCGTCTACGGCATCACCGAACTGTTCGTCCAGCTCGATCCCGACGCGGTGTACCGCCACTGGCACGAGAACCTGGTGCAGCACAGCCCCATCGTGCCCGACGACCGGGCGGGGCTCAGGTCGACGATCGTGCAGCTCAAGACCGTAGGCCTCCGGTACCACATCGACCGGGCCATCGCGGACGGCGAATGGGTCGTGTTCCACGCGCACTGCGACGGCGTGTCCCAGCACCTGGTCGCCTTCAACCTCTTCCGGGTCCAGGATGACCGGATCATCGAGCACTGGGAGGTCGTGCAGCCGGCGATCGCCGACACCGTGAACGGCAACGGCCTGGTCGACGGCCCCACCCTGGTGGCGGACAAGGAGCGGACCGACGAGAACCGCGAGCTCGTCCGGCGCGTGATGGAGGAGATCTTCATCGGCGGCCAGGACCCGGAGCCCGGCGACCTGTTCGACGGCGACAACCTCATCCAGCACAGCCCCAACGTGCCCAACGGGGTCTCCGGGCTGCTCTCCCTGGTCCGGCAGACCCGGCAGTACGACCGGCTGCACCTGCTCGTCGCCGAGGGCAACTTCGTCTACGCCCAGTCCGAGGGCAAGGTCGGTGGCAAGCCGTACGCCTTCAACGACCTCTTCCGGCTCGAGAACGGCAAGATCGTCGAGCACTGGGACACGGTGGGCGAGGTCCCCGACGTGCTGCCGCACAACAACTCGCTGTTCGTCTCCTGACCCCGCGCCCAGGAGCCCGGATCCCCACCACGTTCCCCTCCGCGGGCCGTTCCCTCCCCTGGGCCGTTCCTCCCCCGGGCCGTTCCCTCCGTGATCATGCAATCGATCGACGATCGATTGCATGATCACGGAGGGACGGCACCACGCCGCCGGGCGCGCAGCGCCGCGCGGCCGGCGCGCACCCCGGCGGGTTCGTCTCCTCCTGCGGGGTCGCGCACCTCCGGCGGGCGGTCCGGGTCGCCGGGCCGTCCGCCGGAGACCATCTCGCCCCGGATACCCCGCCCCGGATACCCCGCCCCGGAAGGCCCCGCTCGAAGGTCCCGCTCGAAGGCCCCAGGCCACCACCCGAAGCCGCGTCCCGCTGCCACGCCCTGATGCCACGCCCTGATGCCACGCCCTGA
Source organism: Actinomadura scrupuli (assembly GCF_050971785.1). Lineage (NCBI taxonomy): Bacteria > Bacillati > Actinomycetota > Actinomycetes > Streptosporangiales > Thermomonosporaceae > Actinomadura > Actinomadura scrupuli. The sequence continues at coordinate 1,462,496 of NZ_JBPCCU010000001.1, forward strand.
TGCCACGCCCTGATGCCACGCCCTGAAGCCACAAGGAGTCTGCCATGTCCGTGGACCGAAGGTCCTTCCTGCGGCTGGGTGCCTCGGCCGCCGTCGCCAGCCAGCTGAGCCGTGCCCCCGCCTCCATGGGCCCTGGACCGGTCCGTACCCGGCTGGCGAGCTGGGACGTCCTGCGGGCCACCGTGTCCGGTGACGTCTTCCTGCCCGGTGACGCCGGTTACGAGGAGGCGACCCATCTCCAAGTGGCCGCGTACGACACGATCAGGCCGCAGGGCATCGTGTACTGCGAGACCGCCTCGGACGTACGCGACTGCCTGCTGTTCGCCCAGGATCTCGACCTGCAGGTGGCCCTGCGCAGCGGTGGTCACTGCAACGCCGGCTACTCCACCACGACCGGCATGGTGGTCGACGTGTCACGGCTCGACCAGGTGGCCGTCGGATCGACCTCCGTCGCGATGGGGGCGGGCACCCAGGCGGTCGACGCGCTCACCGTGCTCGCGCCGCAGGGGCTCGCGACTCCCAACGGGACCTGCGCCACCGTCGCCGCGGGTGGTTTCGTCACCGGCGGCGGGATCGGCCCGCTGACCCGCAAGTACGGCGCGGCCTGCGACAACCTCGTCGGCGCGCAGGTGGTCACCGCGGACGGCCGGATCATCTCCACGAGCCCGTACGAGAAGTCGGACCTGTTCTGGGCGCTGCGCGGCGGGGGCGGCGGCAACTTCGGCGTGGTGACCCAGTACCGGATCCGGCCGGTCCCGGTCACCACCATGGTCAGCTACCTGCTCTCCTGGCCGTGGGACGCCGCCCCGCAGGTGATCAGGGCCTGGCAGGACTGGCTCACCGCGCTCTCCCCGGACGTGGCCGCCAACCTGCTCATCACGCTGCCCAACGCCGCCCCGGGCGTGGTGCCGATCGTGCAGGTGTCGGGCACGTCCCTGGGGACCCAGGCCGACCTGGAGACCGAGCTGAACGAGCTCGCCGCCCTGGTCGGCACCGCGCCGGCCGCCCGCGCCGTGCTCGACCAGCCCTACCGGCAGACGATGATGGCGCTGTGGGGATGCCCCACCAAGACACCGGCGCAGTGTCACCGCGTCGGGCACAACCCCGAGGCCGAGCTGCCGCGCAACATCTTCGCGATGCACCGGGGGCGGTTCTTCGGCCGCTCGATCCCGCAGGACGGGATCGCGAGCCTGCTGACGGCCTTCGAGGGCGCCCGCCGGGCCGGGCAGGCCCGCGTCCTGTCGTTCCGCGCGATGGGCGGGAAGGTGAACGAGAAGTCGCGCACCGAGACCGCCTTCGTGCACCGCACCTCGAAGTTCTACCTCGGCCTGGCGTACGTGCTGATCGACCCGGCGGCGACCGCGGACGACAAGGCGGCCATGCTGGGCGTGCTGGACCAGGGTTTCGCCGCGATGGACCCGTACTCCAACGGGGAGTCCTTCCAGAACTTCATGGACCCGTCGCTCGCCGACTGGCGGCAGGCCTACTACGGGGAGAACTACCGGCGGCTGGTGCAGGTCAAGCGGCGGTACGACCCGGACGGGTTCTTCCACTTCCAGCAGTCCATCGGCTCCTGAGGGGCCGGGCTCGTGAAAGGGCCGCGGGGACGTCTCGACCAGGCTCTGACATGGTCGGGACGTTCCCGCGGCCGGGGTGGTGGCAGGGTGCGGAGGACGGTGGCGGGGGTCGGGGCGCGGCTCAAGGCGATGGGTGCTCGAGGTCGTCGGCCCAGCGGCCGTAGCTCTGGTGCCAGTAGACCAGCGGCCCCTCGCCGGCCGGGTGGGCCTGGCCGCCGGTGACCAGGCCCAGCAGGATCGCATGCGAGCCGGCCGCCAGATCGGCGATCAGCCGGCACTCGACGTAGGCCAGGGCGTCGTCCGGCAGCCAGGGCATCCCGGAGCTGGGGCCGGGCCGCCAGGTGAGCTCCGCGTACTTGTCGGATGAGGCGGACGCGAACATCTCGGAGATGCCCCGCCGTCCGGAGCGCAGCAGGTTGATGACGAACCCCCCGCTCTCCCGGATGGCGGCGAGGCTCCCGTTGCGCCGGTTCACGCAGATCAGCATGGTCGGCGGATCCATCGACAGGCTGCAGATCGCACTACAGGTCAGACCACGGGGACGGCCTTCGCCGTCCCGCGTGGTCACGACCGATACCGCGCTGGGAAAGATCTTCATGATCTGCCGGAACTGGTCGCTGGGCACGGCCGGCCCCGGCATCTCGATCTCGGTGCGGTACGGCATCAGGCTCAGCGGTACCATCAGGCGCTTCCCAGGCGGCGGCGCAGCTTGGACCTGACGACGTGCTTCATGTTCCCGACGAGCAGCCGCTTGAGCTCGGGGTCGGCCTGCCGGGAGGCCCACCGCAGCGACTTGACGATCGCCTTGGGGGTCGGGTGCAGGAAGCGCACCTCCGGCTCGGCGAACCCGAGGTACTTGGGGAAGAAGTTCGACTGCCCGATGGCGTCGTACAGCTCCGCCGCCGCCTCGCCTCCGGGGACGAGCCCGGCGTCGTAGGCCTGGCAGCGCGCCACCATCTCCTCGAACAGCTTCTTGTAGCCGTCGTGGTCCGGCCAGAAGAAGCCGGGGTACGGCACGTCCTCGAGCGCGGTGAAGTGCTCGTCGCGCCCGTCGGACAGGAACCTGGCCATCGCCTCCTGCAGCCGGAAGGTGCCCGCGCCCGTGCCCCAGGCCCAGATGCGGAAGACCGCGTTCCACAGCGGGTAGTCCGAGAAGGCGCTGTAGGCCGAGTCGACGAGCTGGTCGTCGAAGTCGAGCAGGCCCTGCTGGAGCTGCTCGACGTAGGCGAAACGCTCGGCGGAGAAGTCGCCGTCGCCGATCGCGCGCAGCAGCCGCCAGGCCAGCACGTTGATGACCTCGGCGGTGTCGGACAGGTCGCGGGCGAACAGCGGGTCGACGAAGCCGGCGGACTCGCCGATCAGGCACCACCGGTCGCCGGTGACCCGGCTCGAGGAGTACTGCACCTCCTCGGTGACCTCCCATTCGCGGACCGGCAGCGCGTGCTCGAACTGCCGGGCCAGGTCGGGGAACCGGGCCGTGTACGCGGCGAACTCCTCCGCCGCGGATACCCCGGGGTCCTTCGGGTGGTGCCGGGGGTCGAGCGTGAGGGTCACGCTGCACCGCCGGTTGCGCGAGCGCGGCTCGTTGTCGAACGGGACGACCGACACCCACCCGTGGTCGAACAGGTGGCTCATCGTGCCCGAGTGCCACGGCTTCGGCGGGACGTCCCCGGACCGCCGGCCCGCGTACACCTCGTCGGTGTCGCGTACCCCGATCAGGTGCGTCGACAGCGAGCGGGACCGGTGACGGAACCGCGGGGTCTCGTCGCGGACCCCGAACGCCTTCGCCGCCGGCGACTGCCGGCCCGCGGTGTCCACGAGGTAACTTCCCTGGTAGGAGCTGCCGTCGGCGCCGTGGACCGTGACACCCGCGGCGTCGGCGTCGATGCCGGACACCCGGTAGTTCTGCCGGGTGTCGCACCCGTACCGGACGGCGGCGTGGAACAGGTAGGCGTCGCTGTCCTGCCGGTAGAGGTGCGCGGGGTCCTCCAGCGGGCCGTTGGTGGCCTGGTTGACCTTGTGCGGGTCCTGCGGCCGGCCCGCCTCGTGCAGCATGAACCCGAAGTGCCGGCGCACGCCGAACGTGCAGTTGATGATCTGGCTGCAGTTGTCGTAGGTGGTCAGGGTCTTGATCTCCGGCACGCCGTACCGCTCGGCGAGCGCGCGCAGCGCGGCGGCGGCGCGCGGTGACACGGTCTCGCCCTGGGCGGGCCGGGGGTGCGAGCGGGCGTCGAGGATCAGGACGTCGGCGCCGCGCCGCGCGAGGACGGACCCCAGCATGGACCCGGCGAGGCCGGAGCCGAGGATGATGATGTCGTAGGTCTTCTGGTCGGGGCTCATGGTCTCTCCCTGTGGCAGTTCGGGCCGGCGTCAGCGCGGCGCGGGAACGCGCAGCCGCTTGCCGAGGTGCTTGCGGGCCGCGACGGCGTACCTGAGCTCTTCCGCGAGGTTGTACTCCTTGCGGTCGAGCCGGTGGCGGATGAAGAGAGTGAGGCCCTCGTGCATGAGCTGCCCGATGAATTCGGGAGCCTCCCGCTTGGCCCACTGCATGGACGTACGGGCACCCGAGAACGTCACTCCGAAGTAGCGGCACGCCGGATCGTTCAGGCCCACCGGCGGGACGTAGTCCGCGGCGGCGAGCAGATCCATGATCTTCTTCGTCGCCGAGGCGGCGTCCCTGCGGCCCTCGGCGACGTCGCGGGCCGCCTGGCTGACCTGTGCGTACATCGTGCGCAGCGGCTCGTACTCGGGCACCGCGCCGTCCGGGGCGATGCGCTCGAGCGGCTCCAGCACCGACAGGTCGTGCGAGTGGAGGAACTTCGCGTACGCCCGGTTGATCTCCATGGTGCCGAGGAACTGGCCCAGCGCCCAGACCCGGCACCAGGCGTCCCACAGCCCGAAGTCGGAGAAGGCGGTGTAGGCGTTGGCGACCAGGTTGTCGTTGAAGTCCAGCTGCCCCTGCTCCAGCTGCTGTACGGGGGCGAACCGCTCGACCGAGAAGTCGTCGTCGCGCAGCGCGTCCAGCAGCCGCCAGCCGAGGGCGTTGATGATCTCGAAGGTGTTGGACATGCCGCGGGAGAACAGCGGGTCGATGAAGCCCGCGGCGTGCGAGGTGAGGCAGTACCGGTAGCCGACGGTCTGCTTGGGGGAGTACTGCAGCCGGCCGGTGGCGATCCACTCCCGGGCCGAGCGCGCGTTCTCGAACTGTTTGCGCACGTTGGGGAACCGCTCGATGAACTGGCGGAACTCCTGCTCGGGCGTGAGCCCCTCCGGCTGGGGGTGGATCCTCGGGTCGACCTGGAGCCCCACGCTCACCAGCGGGTTGGTGGCCCGCGCGTGGTTGTTGAAGGGGATCACCCAGATCCAGCCGCCCTCGAACACGTGGTGCAGGGTGCCCTCGCTCCACTTGTTGAAGGTCTTGAAGGTGCCGGGCGCCACGGTCTCCTCGTACGGCGTGACACCGATCATGTGGGTGAAGATCGAGCGTGAGTGGTGGCGTAGCCGGCTCGGCGTCTCGCGGAGGTCGTACTTGGCCGCGACCGGGGACCGGAAGCCGCTGGCGTCCACCACGTACCGGGCCCGGAAGGTCTCGCCGCTGTCGGAGATGACGGTGACGCCGTCGTCGTCGAAGTCGACGTCACTGATCTTGGCCTGCTGCCGGACCTGCGCGCCGTGCCGCATCGCCACGGTGAGCAGCCACGAGTCCAGGTCCTGGCGGAAGAAGTGGTTCTCGGTGTGGGTGATCTTCGGGATGGGGAACTCGTGCGACTCCTCCGGGATCTGCGCCTCGCCCTCACGGTGGTAGAGGAACCCGAAGTTCTTCTTGATCCCGCCGTTCCTGGTGATGTTGGCCTGGGCGTTGTGGAAGGTCGTGAGCAGCTTGAACTCGGGCACGTCGTACCGCTCGCCCACCAGCCGCATGAGCATGGAGGTGTAGGGGATCGTCGACTCGCCGATGGCGAACCGCGGATGGCTGCCCGCGTCGAGGATCAGGACCTTCGCGCCGCCCCGGGCGAGCACGGCCGCGAGCGCGGTCCCGGCGATGCCCGAGCCGAGGATGACCACATCGGTCTCCGGCCGGCGGGCGGCCGGGGATGAATCTTTCGGCATCAGCTGCTCCAATCGTTGTGCGGAGACAAGGGCCGGACGGTCGTCACGCGGCCATCTCGCGATCCCCGTCGGCCGCGGAGAGGGAACCTTCGTGGCTGTTCTTCCGCAGCTGCTCCTCTGCGGTGTACTCGACCCGCGACATGGCGGTCCGCAGGATCGGCGGGGCCATCAGCGAGGTCACGATCGCGATCAGGACGACGATCGTGTACGTCTCGGTGCCGAGCACGCCGAGGCGGAGGCCGACCATCGCGACGACGACCTCGACCACTCCCCGGGCGTTCATCCCGGCGCCCAGGGCGAGGGCCTCCCACCGGTTCAGGCGGTTCAGCCGCGCTCCGAGGTAGGCGCCGGCGAACTTGCCGGCGATGGCGATGAACAGCAGGGCCAGTGTCGCCACCAGCACCCGCGGCCGGCCCAGCGCGGTGAGGTCCATGCGCAGTCCCGCGGTGGCGAAGAACAGCGGCGCCAGCACGGCCATCACCATCGTCCGGAGGGCGCCGAGACGGGCCGGCCCGATGCCTCCGCACGAGCTGATGAGGATGCCGGCCACGAAGGCCCCGAAGACGGCCTCCAGCTTCATCGCCTGGGTCGCCGCCGAGGCGAGCAGCACGATGACCACGCACACCGCGGTGGTGGGGCCGGCGTCCCGGGACCGGGCCGCCAGGCCCAGGGTGATCCGGACGATCGGGCGGCCGATGGTCGCCGCGAACGCGATCACCACGACCAGCCAGACCAGCGACATCGTGAGGTCGCCCGCCCGCACTCCGGTCGTGGCCATGGCGGCGACCACCGACAGCAGCACCCACCCGACCGCGTCGTCGACCATCCCTGCCGTCAGCGTCAGCTGCCCGATGTTGCGGTGGACGAGCTTGAGGTCCAGCAGGGTCTTGGCGATGACCGGGACCGCGCTGACGCACATCGCGACCCCGAGGAAGAGGGCGAAGACCGACCGGTGCCCTCCGGTGCCCAGGAACTCCGCGGGCATCAGGTAACCGGCGCCGATGCCCAGGCCCAGCGGGATGAGCAGTCCCGCGATGCTGATGCCCGCGGCGGTGGCGGCCCGGCGCCGCACCAGCCCGAGATCCATGTGCATCCCGGTCAGGCCCACCAGCAGCAGCAGGCCGATCTGCGCGGAGGCGTCGAGCAGGTGGAACTGCCCCGGCTCCTTGGGCAGCAGCCAGTGCGTGAGGCCGGGCGCCACGTGGTCGAGCAGCGACGGCCCGAGGATCACGCCCACGGACAGCTCTCCGACGACAGCGGGCATCTTGTAGCGCATCGCCAGCCGGCCCATGAGCAGGGCGAGCAGCAGCAGCAGACCTGCCTGCAACAGGAAGATCAGCAACTGGTGTGCCGCTATGGGGGCGACGGGGTTCGCCGCGTGCACCATGAGGTCTCCTCGGGTCTCCTCGGGCCGTTCGTTACGGCACGGCGGGCAGGAAGCGTGGCCCGCGTTGCAGCAGGCTCGGGTAGTACTCCAGGTCGGTGGTGGCCTGGCGCAGCGCGGGCGCCCGGTCGAACAGGGTCTGCAGGGCCACCCGGATCTGCATCCGCGCCAGCGCGGAGCCCAGGCAGATGTGCCGCCCGGTGCCGAACGACAGATGGCGGATGTCCTTGCGTCCCAGGTCCAGCCGGTCCGGGTCGTCGAACACCGCCGGGTCCCGGTTGGCGGCCGCGCGGACCACCAGTGCCTGCTCGCCCTGGCGGATGACCTGGCCGTCGGGCAGTTCCACGTCGGTGCGGGCGATGCGGAACGACTGGTGCGTGGAGACGTCGTAGCGGAGCAGTTCCTCGACCGCGTTCGACTCCAGCTCCGGTTCGCTCCGGAAGCGGGCGAGCTGGCTGGGATTGCGCATCAGGGCCAGCGCGCCGTTGGAGATCATGTTGGTGGTGGTGCCGTGGCCGGCGACGAACAGCAGCACGCAGGTGCCGAGCAGCTCGTCCTCGCTCAGGCCGCCGGCCTCCCGGGACTTCACCAGGTGGGTGAGCACGTCGTGCCCCGGGGTGGTGTGCCGTTCGGCCGCGAGCGCCCCGAAGTAGTCGTTGAGCTCCTCCAGCGCGATGTCGCGGGCCACTTCCTGCTCGGCGGTGACGGAGAACTTCGCCCCGATGCCGGCGAGGTACTCCTGGGCCAGCCGATGGATCATCGGCCGGTCCGACTCGGGGACGGCCAGCAGCTCGCAGATCACTCCGAACGGCAGCGGGTGGGCCAGCTCGGACACCAGGTCGAACTCCGTGCCGTCGGCCAGGGCCTGGTCGAGCAGCTGGTCCACCACGCGCTGGACGTAGGGGCGCAGCGCGTGGACGACCTTGGGGGTCAGGCCCTCCCGGACCGTACGGCGCATCCGGGTGTGGTCCGGCGGGTTCATGAAGAACAGGAAGTTGCGCTGCTTGTCGAAGCCCGCGACGAAGAAGCTGTCGCCCTGATCGCCCTCGGGGTAACCGAAGCGGTCGTCCTGCAGCACCTGGAAGCAGTCGCTGTAGCGGGTCAGCAGCCAGAAGCCCAGCGGGCTGCGGAGCACCGGGGTCTCCCGGCGCAGCCGGGCGTAGTGGGGGTAGGGGTCCGCCCGGAAGCCCGGGTCGGTCGGATCGAATCCGATGAGGGACTTGAGGTCGGGCAGGACGGCGGGTTCGGCCATGTCAAGTTCACCACCCTTCGGGTGACGTGCGAGTGATCGTCAGAGGATTTCGACCCCGGGGCCGGCGGTGAGCCGGCGCCGGCAGTCGAGGACGTACGACGTGTGCCGGGCGACCAGCTCGTAGTCGAATTCGCTGTGGTCGGTGAGGATGATGACGGCGTCCGCCGCCTCCAGCTCCGCGGTGGAGAACTCCACCCGGGTGACCCGCTCGTCCACCGGCGCGGCCTCCACGACGTGGGGGTCCGCGGCGTGCACGTCGGCGCCGAGCTCCAGCAGGAGCTCGGCCACCCGGAGCGCCGGCGACTCGCGGGCGTCGCCGGTGTTGGGCTTGTAGGCGAGCCCGAGCAGCAGGATCCGTGAGCCGTTCACGGTGCGCCGGCGGGCGTTCAGCGCGGTCAGCAGCCGCTGCACGACGTACTGCGGCATGTGGCCGTTGATGTGGTTGGCCAGCTCCACGAAGCGGAACAGCCGTCCCACCGTCCGCTGCACCCGCCAGGAGAGGTAGACCGGGTCGATGGGCAGGCAGTGCCCGCCCACCCCCGGGCCGGGGGTGAAGCGCATGAAGCCGAACGGCTTGCTGGACGCGGCGTCGATCGCCTCCCAGATGTCGATGTCCAGGGTGTGCGCGTACATCGCCAGCTCGTTGACCAGGGCGATGTTGACATGACGGAAGGTGTTCTCGATGAGCTTGGCCAGCTCGGCGACCTTGGGTGAGCTGACCGCCATCGTGGTGTCGGCGATCTCGCGGTAGAAGTCCTGGATGATCTGGGTGGACTTCTCGTTGATCCCGGACAGCACCTTGGGCGTCTCCTTGAGCCCGAACTTCTGGTTGCCGGGGTCGATCCGCTCCGGGCTGTAGCCCAGGTGGAAGTCGGTGCCCGCGGTCAGCCCGGAGCCCTCCTCCAGCAGCGGCGCCAGGAGGTCCTCCGTGGTGCCCGGATAGGTGGTCGACTCCAGGACGACCGTCGCGCCGGGCCGCAGGTGGCGGGCGAGCGCGCCCGCCGCGGACTCGATGTGGGACAGGTCCGGGACCCCCTCCTTGAGGGGCGTCGGGACGGTGATCACCGCGATGTCGAAGTCCGCGAGATCCGCCTCGTCGGACGACGGCCGGTAGCTACCGGCCGCGATGACCTCTTGGAGGACCTCGCTGGTGATGTCCTCCACGTACGATTCGCCTGCCGCCAGCCGCTTCGCGCGGTGGAGGTCGACGTCGTAGCCGACAATGGTGTGGCCGGCGCGGGCTGCCGCCACTGCGAGCGGCAGCCCGACGTACCCTTGGCCGATGACGACGACCTTGCTCACGGGGCGACCTTGATCGGGTTGGGGCCTGCGGGGTCAGGCGCGGTGGTCGGCTCGTCGGGCGCCTCGCGGAGCCCGAGCCGGGCGTGGAGAGCGCGGAGCGGTGCGGGTGCCCACCAGCTGGCCCTGCCGAGCAGCTTCATGATGGCGGGCAGGAGCAGTCCGCGGATGACGGTGGCGTCCATCAGGATGGCCAGCGGGATGCCGACCCCGAACGCCTTCATGTAGTTGAGGCCGGAGCTGATCCAGACGACGAACACCGTGGACAGCAGCAGCGCGGCGTAGGTGATGACCCGGCCGGTGCGCTCCAGTCCCACGGCGACTGCCCTGGTGTGGTCGCCGGTGCGGTCGTACTCCTCCTTGATCCGGGAGAGCATGAAGACCTGGTAGTCCATGGACAGCCCGAACGCGATCCCGAAGATGGTGATCGGGATGAGCCAGATCAGCGCCCCGGTGGTGATGAAGTCACCGACCAGCCACTGCAGGTGCCCGTCCTGGAAGATGAACACCACGGCGCCGAAGGTCGCCGACAGGCTCAGCGCGCTCAGCACGATCGCCACCAGCGGCAGCACGACGCTGCCCGACAGCAGGTACAGCAGCAGGAACATGCCGATCACGAGGATGGCGCCGGCGATCGGGAGCCGGTCGTAGAGGGTGCTGAAGGTGTCGGCGTTGACGGCCGGGGTGCCGCCGACGATGACGCCGAACGGCGCCGAGGTGGCGCGGATGTCGTCGACGAGCGCCTTGCCCTTCTCGGAGTAGCCGTCCACGGACGGCACCACCGTCAGGTAGGTGGAGTTCTGTGCGCTGAACTGCCGCGAGGCGGCCGTCGGCTCGGCGACCTTCTGGCCGCGTGCGAAGCTGCCGACGAGGGCGTCGACCCGGGAGACGTTCGGCAGCGCGGACAGGCGCTGCGCGTAGCCGGGCAGGTCGCCCGTGCGGCCCGCGGTGTCCGGTACGACGACCTGGACGGCGTCGAGCTCACGGGTGTTGAACTGGGTGCGGATGGTCTGCGCCACCTCGGCCGACTGGGCCGACTTGGGCAGCATCTGCTCGTCCGGCAGGCGCATCTTCATGTCCAGCGCCGGCATGCCGATCAGCACCACCAGGACGAGCACCAGGCCGGAGACGGTGACCGGCCGGCGCATGACGAAGGTCGCCGTGCGGTGCCAGAAGCCGTTCTCGCTCGCGCCGCCGGGCTGCTCCTTGCGGCGGACCAGCCGCCACTTGTCGATGCGCGGGCCGAGCCAGGCCAGCAGGGCCGGCACGACCACGATCGAGGCGACGGCGGCGGTCAGTGCGGTGGCCATGCAGGCCCACGCGATGGAGGTCAGGAAGGCGTAGGGGAAGACCAGCAGCGCGGTGAACGCGATCGCCATCGTGGTCGAGGAGAAGATCACGGTGCGGCCGGTGGTGCGGACCGCGGTGGTGATCGCCTCGTTGATGGCCTTGCCGCGCCGCAGTTCCTCCCGGTAGCGGTACACGATCAGCAGGCTGTAGTCGATGGCCAGGCCCAGGCCCAGGAACGTGGTGAGGTTGATCACCACGTTGGAGGGCTCGGTGGCGAAGGTCAGGCCGAACATCAGCGCCATCGCGACGAGCATGGTCGCGAAGGCCACCGCCAGCGGCACGCACGCCGCGACGATGCTGCCGAAGATGATCGCCAGCACGACCAGGGTGATCGGGAAGACCAGCCCGTCGGCCTTGGTCACGTCCTTCTGGGACTGCGCGATGTTCTCCTGCCACATCAGCGCCGAGCCGCCCATCCGCACCTGCAGACCGTCGACGGTCCCGGTGTAGCGGGGCCTGAGCTCCTCGGCCCGGTCGATCATCTTGTCGAACTCGCCGCTGACGTGGGCGAGCACCAGCGCCTGTCCCCCGGTCTTGTTGCGCAGGACCGGCGGCTTGCCCAGCGACCAGTACGACGTCACGTCGGTGAGGCCGGGCTCGCGGGAGAGCCGCTGGGTCAGGGCCTGACCGGCGGCGGCCACGGCAGGTTCGTCGACCCCGCGGCCGTCGGAGACCACCAGCACCAGGTTCTTCTCACTCTGGCCGAAGGTGCGCTCGAGATAGGCCGTCGCCTTGGTGGCCTCGGATCCGTGGTTCTCGTAACCTCCTGCGGTCACCCGCTTCTGCAGCCCCGATCCCAGGGCTCCCGCGGTGAGGATGACGAACAGTGTGATCAACAGAACGGTTTTGGGACGATGAAGTGTAAAGCCGGTCAGCTTTGCCAACATCTCGCTTCCCTCCTGATAAATGGCGGGGGTGTCATGGGTCCTCTGCCGTAGTGAGGCGTTTTCGCCTCTACTGACCAGTTCAACTGATCGCGTATCAGAGCCACGGCAGAGGAACTGCAGACATGCGTTAGGGTTCGGCCGCGAAACGGCGTCGGTGGCGGGTCAGGTCCAGCGGCCGCTGCCATAGATCTGGGTGGAGCCGAGGAGCTGTTCGCGCAGCTCGAAACGGCGGACCTTCCAGGTGGCGGTCCGGGGGAACTCGTCCCAGCCGATGATGATCGGGTCGTCCAGCCCGGGAAGCCCGGCGGCGGCCTCGCGCCAGACGGCGGGGTCGAGCCGGCCGTCCTGGGTGCTGATCACCGGGACCGGCCGGCGGCCGGGCACGCCGAGCACGATGACCTCGGTGGAGGTCGGGATGCGCTCGAGCAGCAGGCTCTCCAGCTCGATGCCGCTCATCCCGGGGATGATGTCGACCTCGCGGTCGAGGATGCGGACGCCGCCGGAGCGGGTGTGGATCCCGATGTCACCGGTGTTCCACCAGCCGTCCCACAGCTTCTCCTGGTGCCGGTCGTCCTCGCCCAGGTAGGTGATGCACAGTCCCTTGGTCTTCACCAGGACGATGCCCTCCTTGCCGCGGGGCAGCCGCTCCCGGGTGACGGCGTCCACGACCCGTACCCGGGTCAGGATGGGGAACGGGCGGCCGACGTCGCTGGTGACCGAGGACGCGGCGCCCGCCGCCCGCCGGATCTTCCGCCGCGAGTAGATGCCCGGGCTGACCGGGCCGACCTCGCTCTGGCCCCAGACCTGCACCCAGATCGGGCCGCGGTGGTCGGACGCCTCGAGGAAGGTCCGCACGGTCCGGGGGTGGATGGCGTCGAAGGTGTTGAAGTAGGTACGGACCCGGCCGAACAGGTGTGGATGGGTGGCTGAGAGTCCTTCCCACCGCTGGAAGATGTTGGGGCAGGCTTCCAGTGTGGTGGGCGGATGCTCACTCAGGGTGGTGACCACGTCGGCCGGGTCCGAGTCGGAGAGGATGACCACCTTTGCCGGTGGCCGGGCCAGCTGGGCCGCCGTCCAGGTGATGGCGCGCCCGTGGACGAACGAGATGCACGAGGCCACCACGTCGTCCTTGCGGATGGACAGCCGCGGGAGCGGCAGGGTCTCCAGGCGCGCGAGCACGCCGAGGAGGGTGTTGGGGGAGTGCACGACCAGCTTCGGGACGCCCGTGGTCCCGGAGGTGTGGGTGCAGATCATCGGCTCGTCGTCAGCGCAGGGCTGCGCCGGGGGGACGGGCGCGTCCAGCAGGTCGGCGAAGGTCTGCACGCCGGGGCTGACGTCGCCGGCCCCGGCGGCGATCACGGAGACCTCGGGCTCCACCAGGGCGACGCCCGCCCGGCCCGCGGCGGCGAGCGTGCCGGGGCTGGCCACCAGGACCCGGGGCCGCAGCCGGCCCATCATCGTCTTCAGGTGCTCGGGCCGGATGGTGGCGGAGATCATGGCCCCGACGGCGCCGATCCGGGCGGCCGCGGCGGCCAGCAGGACCGTGTCGAAGTGGTTGTCCTTGATGATGGCCAGATGCGCTCCCTTGCGGAGCCCGGCCTGGTAGAGCGCCGCCGACAGGCGGGCGACCAGGTCGGCGAGGTCGGCCACGGTGTGGTGGCAGCCCTCGTCGGGCGCGACATCGAAGGGCCGGTCCAGGTGGAACACCGGGGTCTTGGCGCCGGCGAAGTGCTCGAACACCAGCCCGATGTTCTTGGGCTGTCTCCCCTGCTTCTTCGTCATGGTTGCTTCTCCCTGCGGATGATTAGGGGACTTCCGGCCTGCGGCCGTAGGTGGAGATCAGGACCTGGCTGAGCCAGCGGTTGGCGGGGTCGCCCATCTCGGCGACCGCCTCATCGATGCGCGCGTCGTCGAGGAGCCCCTCGCCGACGATCTTGGAACGCATGAACTCGAGCCACAGCTGGTAGTGCCGGGCCTGCGGTGAGCCTCCGTGGACCATGACCACCCGGCCCTCCGCGGAGACGTCGACCAGCTCGCTGTTCAGTGCGATCTCGAGGTCGAAGTGGCCGCCGCGCGGGTCATGGCCGGCGCGGCGCATGATCCCGTAGCCGGCCGCCTTGATGTCGGACAGGAAGCGCTCGGACCGGTGGCTGCGGAAGAGCGGCAGGGAGTCGGTGTCCTCCAGGAACAGCAGACCGCCCGGGCGCAGCGCCCGGATCATGCGGGCGATCGCCGCTTCCTTGTCGGGCAGGTGCTGGACCAGCATCCGGGCGTGCACGAGGTCGAAGGCCGCGGCGGGGAAGTCGTCGGTCCGCAGGTCGTGCCGCCGCACCTCCACGCCCTTCTCGGCCAGCCGCTCCAGGCGCTCGACCTCCAGGTCGGCGACGACCACCCGGCCCTGCGGCCCGGTCCGGTCGGCCAGCCACTCGGCCACCCCGCCGTGCCCGGCGCCGATCTCCAGGCAGGACCAGCCGGGGGCCACGCCCAGGCGCTCCAGGCGTTCGATCGTCCCGGGATCCCAGATCGCCTCGTTCGTGATCAACCGCTCCGTCTCGAGGTCCCAGGTGGGGTCGAAGACGTACTCCTGAGCGCTGTCCTGCACGGTCATGGTCGTCAGTCCCTTGTCTCGTCATGCCTTGTCGGTCGCATGCCGTCCGCCGCATGCCGTCGTCAGTCGAAGAAGTCGCAGACCGCGTCGGCGATGTACTCGACGTCCGCGTCGCGCAGGTGCGGCCAGATCGGGATCGCCAGGTTCCGGCGGCTCGCCCGCTCGGAGTTCGGCCAGGTCCGGCCCTCGGGTGCGTACCGCGAGAAGGCGGGCTGATGGGGCAGCGGCACCGGGTAGTAGATGTGGGTGCCGACGCCGCGCTCGGTCAGGTAGCCGCGCAGGTCCTCGCGGCGCTCGACGAGCAGGGAGTAGACGTAGTAGCAGCGGCCGTCGCGCCCGGGCGGCGGAGCCAGCACCCCGCGGTCGCGGAGCGGGCCGAACCGCTCGGTGTAGTAGTCGGCGATCTGCGCGCGCCGTTCCAGCCGGTCCGGGAAGGTCGGCAGCCGGTGCAGCTGGAACTGCGCGATGACCTCGTCGAAGCGGCTGTTGTGGCCGATCCGGTGGTGCAGGAAGCGGTTGACCCCGTCCTGCCCGTGGTTGCGCAGCCGCCGGACCGCGTCGGCCAGCGCCGGGTCGTCGGTGAGGACCACGCCGCCCTCTCCCGCCGTGCCGAAGGCCTTGACCTGGAAGAACGAGAACACACCCAGGTCACCGAAGCGACCGGCGGGCGTGCCGCCGAGCACCGCCCCCTGCGCGACCGCCGCGTCCTCGATCACCTTCACCCCGTGGCGGTGGCCGATCTCCATCATCCGCGGCATGTCCGCCATGATCGAGAACAGGTGCGCGGGCATGATCGCCCGGGTGCGCGGGGTGATCAGGCGCTCGGTCTCGGCGGGGTCGAGGACCATCGTCCAGGGGTCCACGTCGGCGAAGATCGGCGTCGCCCCGGTGTTGGCCACGCTGCTGGCGACCGGCTGGCAGCAGAAGGCGGGCACGATCACCTCGTCGCCGGGCCCGATGTCCAGCGCGGCGACCGCGAGGTTGAGCCCGCCGGTCCCGCTGCCGCAGGCGATGACGTGGCCCGCCCCGGTCATCTCGCGCAGTGCCTCCTCCAGCCGCGCGGTACGCCGGCCGAGGATGAACTTCTGCTCCGGGTCCGTACCGACCTCGTAGAGGATCTCGAGCAGCGCGCCGCGGTCGGCCTCGAAGAGGTCGGGCGGAAAGAACGGCAGTGTCATCGCCGGCTCCCGGAGAAGAAGTCCCGAATGGACTGGCAGACCCGCTCCAGCTCGTCCGTGGTCAGATCCGGATAGAGCGGCAGCGCGACCGTTCGCTCGCAGGCCGCCTCCGCGTTGGGGAAGTCCCCGCGGACGTGGCCGAGGTCGGCGAAGCAGGGCTGCAGGTGCAGCGGGGTCGGGTAGTAGGTCTCGGTCCCGATGCCGTCCCGGGCGAGGTGGCCGACGAGCTCGTCGCGCCGTTCCACCTCGATCAGGTAGACGTAGAAGACCGCGGTGGTGTCGGCGTCCCGGGGGACGACCGTGGGCAGCCGGAGGATCCCTGGCACGTCCTGGAGGCGCTCGGTGTAGGCGGCGGCGAGCTCGGCCCGCCGGGCGATGTCGTCGTCCAGCCGGGCCAGCTTGGCCAGCAGGACGGCCGCCTGCAGGTCGTCCATCTTGCTGTTGGTCCCGGAGGCGCCGGACAGGTTGGAGATGCCGGCGATGTGGTCGATGGTCTTGCCCATCCGCCCGTGGTGGCGCAGCGTGCCCGCCACCTCGGCGATCTCCCGGTCGTCGGTGAGGATCATCCCGGCGTCGCCGAGGGCCCCCAGCGTCTTGGTCGGGAAGAACGACAGCACGCCGCCGGCGCCGAGCAGCCCGGCGTGCACCCCGTTCCAGCGCATGCCGATTCCCTCGGCGCTGTCCTCGAGCACGGTGAGGCCGTGTTCCCCGGCCACCGCCGAGACCGCGGTCATGTCCGCGAGCTGGCAGAACAGATGGACCGGCATGACGGCCCGGGTGCGCGGGGTGATGGCCACGCGCAGCGAGCCGGGATCGATCGAGTACGTCTGCGGATCGATGTCGGCGAAGACCGGGCGGCCCTGCGCGAGGGCCACCGACGTCGCGGAGGCGGCGAAGGTGAAGGCCGGCACGACGACCTCGTCGCCGGGCTCGATCCCCGCCGCGCGCAGCAGGATCACCAGGGCGTCGGTGCCGTTGTTGACGGCGATCGCGTGCTCGGCCCCGGTGTAGGACCGGATCGCCCGCTCCAGTTCGGCGACCTTGCGGCCGTGCGAGTACTTCCCCCGGTCCATGAGCTCGTGCACGTGGCGGGAGATCTCGGGCCAGAGGTCATTGAACGTCGCGGCTTGGGAAAAGAACGGGACCGGCTTCGCGATGACCGTGTCGCCGGGCGGCTGGTCGCTGACGGTTCTCACGGCGCTCCTTTTTCGGCTCCGCATGCGTTTCTGCCTGCGTTGCCACGGTAAGGGGCGGTGATCCGGCCGATAAATAGCAGAGCGATGACAGGATTGCAGAAAATCGCGTGGCAATATCCAGCCAGATCCGGCTAGCTCGGGCAGTTATTCCTTGCCAACTGGCCTTTCCGTACTTGACCCCGGTACGGCGCTCTCGTCATCTTCGAGCTAATTGCAACAAGCTGAAAGTCCGCTGACATCAAGCTGTCGAGAGACGAATCCGGAGCGGTGATGCAGATCAAAAAGAAAGTCGTTCTCGCGGAGCCCCGCAGCTTCTGCGCCGGGGTGCGCCGCGCGATCGCCATCATCGAGCTCGCCCTGGAACGCCATGGCCCGCCCGTCTACGTGCGCAAGGAGATCGTGCACAACCACTACGTCGTGCGTCTGCTGGAGCGGCGCGGCGCCCGCTTCGTCGACTCCGAGGAGGACGTCCCCGAGGGCGCGGTGTGCGTGTTCTCCGCGCACGGCGTCGCGCCGGAGGTCCGGGAGAACGCCCGGCGGCGTGAGCTGGACGTCATCGACGCGACCTGCCCGCTGGTGTCCAAGGTGCACCAGGAGGCCCGCCGCTTCGCGCGGGACGGGCGCACGCTCCTGCTGGTGGGCCACGCCGACCACGAGGAGGTCGAGGGCACCTACGGTGAGGCGCCGGACCAGACCCTGATCATCGAGTCGGTCGAGGACGCCGAGCGGCTGGACCTGGCCGCGGACACCCCTGTCGCCTTCCTCACCCAGACCACGCTGTCCGTCGACGACACCCGCGACATCGTCGGGGTGCTCCGCGACAGGTTCGACGACCTGGCGGGCCCCGGCGACGACGACATCTGCTACGCCAGCCAGAACCGGCAGAACGCGGTCAAGGCGATCGTGTCCCAGAGCGACCTCGTCCTGGTGGTCGGCTCGCACAACTCGAGCAATTCCATCCGCATGGTCGAGGTCGCGAAGAAGCTCGGTACCCCGGCGCACCTCGTCCCCGACGTCGGAGAGCTCGACGAGAGCTGGCTGGACGGGGTGCACACGGTCGGCGTGAGCTCGGGGGCCAGTGCCCCCGAGATCCTCGTCGAGCAGCTCCTCGACCGCCTCGCCGAGCTCGGATACGCCGACGTCGAGATCGAACGGACCGCGACGGAGAACGTCGTCTTCGAGCCGCCGGCCCGGCTGACCAAGAAGCTTCCACACCTGACGCCGGCCGGTGCGTCCCGTCCGGAGAAAGAGGGCGATCAACGATGAACACGGTGGCACCCACCGCGCGCGCGACGCGCGTCCACCTGATGACCCGGGTCGAGGAGCGGCTCAGCACGTTCCTCGCGGGGGAGCACGCCCGCTGGTCCGCCGTCGATGTCCGGGCCGCCCGCCCGGTCGACGCGGTCGCGGACCTCGTCGCGGCCGGCGGCAAGCGGCTGCGCCCGGCCTTCTGCCTGAGCGGATTCCTGGCGGCCGGCGGTGACCCCGCCGACCAGCTCATCGTGGACGCCTCCGCCGGGCTCGAACTCGTCCACGTCGCGGCGCTCATCCACGACGACGTCCTGGACGCCTCGGCGCTGCGCCGCGGGGCGGCGACCGTGCACGCGCACTACACGACCGTGCACGCGGCCCGTCGCTGGCAGGGCGAGTCGCGCCGGTACGGCGAGGGGGTCGCCATCCTCTCCGGCGACCTCGCGGACGTCTACGCCGACCGGCTCGCCCAGGACCTGCCGCCCAGGGCGCGCCAGATCTGGGGAGAACTGCGCACCGAGATCATCATCGGGCAGTACCTCGACGTGGCCGTCGCGGCCGAGTTCGTCGTGGATCCCGAGCTGTCGCGCTGGATCGCGGTCTGCAAGTCCGGCCGCTACAGCATCCACCAGCCGCTGGTCCTGGGCGCCGCCCTCGCCGGGCGCGACGACCTGGCACCGGCCTTCGAGGAGTACGGCGCCGCCCTGGGCGAGGCCTTCCAGCTCCGCGACGACCTCATCGACGCCTTCGGGGACAGCACGGCCGCCGGGAAGCCGGTCGGCCTCGACTTCGAGCAGCACAAGATGACCCTGCTGCTGACCCGGGCGGCGCAGCGCGACGAGCGCGTACGCGCCCTGGTGTCGGGCGGCGACTGGGACCCGCTGGCGCTGCGGGACCTGCTCGTCGAGATCGGCGCGGCCGCGGAGATCGAGCGGCACATCGACGAGCTCGCCGGCCGGGCCCGCCGTGCCATCGGCAGGGCGCCCATCGACCACGCCTGGCGCGAGGAGCTCGCCGACATGGCGATCGACGTCGCCTACCGGAATCGCTGAGGAGCGACCATGCTGCGAACCTTCATCGTGGGTCTCGGCCGGGCGGGGCTCGGGCTGCACTGGCGGGTGCTGCACCGGCTGCGCGAGGCCGGCGCCGGGCCCTTCTCCGACGCCCCGGCGCTCGCCTGGGACCAGCGGGACATCACCGCCGAGGCGGAGGACGCGGGACTGCTCCCGGTCCGCTCGCTCGCGCACGCCCGGCGGCTGGCCGACCCGGCCGAGACCGTCGTCCATCTGTGCACCCCGCCGGTGGCCCGGCTGGAACTGCTCAGGGAGCTGGCCGAGCTCGGGTTCCGCCGCATCCTGGTGGAGAAGCCGCTGGCCGCGGACGCCGGCACGCTGCGCGAGATCGACGATCTGCGCCGGGAGCACGGGCTGCAGATGGTGGTCGTCGCGCACTGGCTCGACAGCCGGCTCACCCGCCGGCTCGCCGAGCTGACCCTCTCCGGCGAGCTCGGCGAGCTGCTGTCCATCTCGGTCGCGCAGCTCAAGCCCCGGGTGCGGCGCACGCTCACCGCGGAAGGCCATCCGACCGCCTTCGACGTCGAACTGCCGCACTCCGTGGGCGTCGCGCTGCGCATCGCGGGAGACGCGCAGGTCGCCGGCGCGCACCTGACCGATATGCGGGTCGGCGACGTGGTGATCCCCCGCATGGGGACCGCCCGGCTGGTGCTCCGTCACGACGCCGGAGCCCGGACCGAGATCTTCTCCGACCTGGTCTCCCCGGTGCTGGAACGCCGCATCGAGCTCACCTTCACCGACGGCCGCGCCGTCGGGCACTTCCCGGGCAGCGAGAACGACCACTACGCGCACCTGCGCGTCGAGGGCGGGCGGCACCCGGGAGCGAGCGTCTTCGCCGACGACTCCCTCGCCTCGTTCTTCCGGCGGGTCTACGAGGACTTCGACCGGGGAGTGCCCTCGGAGGCCGAGTTCGCGCTGGCCTGCCGGGTGGTGGAGCTGCTGGGCACGGCCAAGAGCCGGTGCCGGAGCGGGGCTCTGATCGTGCCCGCGCCGCGGGTGGCCGAGGTGATGTCCCGTGTCTGACCAGATCACCTATGCGGGCATCACCGACGAGGCCGCGCCCCGGCTGGCCGACCAGGTGGCCGCGCTGTCGGCCCTCGGCTGGGACACGATCGAGCTGCGCAGCGTCGACGGCGTCGCCATCGCGGAGCTCGACGACCGGGCCTTCGGCCGGCTCACCGAGGTCCTCTCGGCGGCCGGGATCTCGGTGACCTGCGTGGACTCGCGGATCGCCAACTGGGGCCGGCCGATCAGCGGCCGGTTCGAGGACGACCTGGACGAGCTGCACGTGCTGGCCGGGCGCTGTGCCGCCCTGGGCACCCGCAACGTACGGGTCATGTCCTATCCCAACGCGGGCCTGGACGAGCCCGACTGGGGACGGCGGGTCATCGCGCGGATGCGGGAGCTCGCCGCCCAGGCCGAGGACGCGGATCTGGTGCTGCTGCACGAGAACTGCGCGGGCTGGGCCGCCCACGACCCCGCCCGGATGCGCCGGCTGGTCGAGGAGGTCGGCAGCCCCGCGCTGCGGCTGCTGTTCGACACCGGCAACGGCATCGCCCACGGCTACGAGGCCTACGACGTGCTCACCGGCATCGTCGACCTGGTCGCCCACGTGCACGTCAAGGACGGCCGCGGGGACGCCGCCGCACCCGTCTACACGCTGCCGGGTGAGGGCGACTGCCGGGTCGCCGACTGCCTGCGGCTGCTGCTCGACCACGGCTACCACGGCGCCCTCTCGATCGAGCCGCACCTGCACGTACGGCCGCACGAGAACCGCACCGACCCCGGGCCGGACGGGCTCACCCAGTTCGTGTCCTACGGCAGGCGGCTGGAACGGCTGGTGGAGGAGAGCGTCCTCCCGCCGCGCAGGGGAGGTCCGTGATGGCCGCCCGCCAGGCGCTGCGCCGCGTACCCGAATCCGCGGCGAGGCTCACCGAGGACGACCGCGCGCTGCTGCTGCACCTGCTGGACCTGCCGACCGCGGGCCCGCTGGAGACCGGCGGCGGGCAGCCGGTGCGGCTGTGGGAGGCCCAGCGCGCCTACGCCGACGCGGCGGCGGAGCTCGGCTTCGAGGTCGTACGGCACGCGCCCGCGGACCGCTCCTGCCTGGTCGGTGACGACGTTCCGCGGGCGGTCCAGGAGAGCGCCGAGATCCTGCCCGACTTCCTCGACTCCCAGCCCAGCCTGGTGCTCCGGCTCGGGCCGCGGCTGCCCCGGAGGTCGACGGTGATGTTCAACGTGCACCTCGACACCGTCGAGGGCCGGGAGCCCGGCCGGTTCGACGGCGCCCGGTTCCACGGCCGCGGCGCCATCGACGCCAAGGGACCCGCGGTCGGGTTGCTGGCCGGCATCCGGGCCGCGCTGGCGGCCACCCCCGCGCTGGGGACCGAGATCGGCGTGCTGATCCAGGCCGTGGCCGGCGAGGAGGGCGGGGCCATGGGCAGTTTCGGTACCCGGCCGCTGGTGGACCAGGGCTACGTCGGCCGGCTCAACGTCTTCTGCGAGCCCACCGGGCTGCGCGTGCTCACCCGCTCGACCGCCGCGATGACCGCGGCCATCGAGGTGGCCGGCCGCGACGCCATCGACGACGACCCCGGCAAGGGGCACAACGCGACCGTGCTGCTCGGCTTCCTCGCCCAGCGGCTGGCCACCGCCGTACCCCCGCACGCGACCGACGGGCAGGTCTGCATCGCCGGGATCAAGACCGGGCCGATGCACAACAAGGTCTACGGGTCGGGACGGCTGCTGCTCAACCTCTCCTACGGCTCGCAGGAGGCGGGCCGGCGGCTCGAGGGCACGCTGCGCGAGGCGGTCCGGTCCGGGGTCGCGGAGTTCAGCGAACGGTTCCGCGACACCCGCGACTTCGAGATCACGGCGGCCGAGGCGGCGCTGGTGACCCGGCTGGAGTGGCTCAAACGAGGGCTGCCCGCGCTCACCGGCGGCGACCGCTGGGTCGACGATCTGCTGGTCCGGCAGGCCGGGCTGGCCCGCTGGCCGGACGACGTGCCCGCCTTCACCTGCGACGCCATCTGGATGCACGGGGTGCCCGGCACCTCCACCGCGGTGTTCGGCCCGGGCTCGCTGGGCCACAACAACGCGCACGCCGCCGGCGAGTTCGCCGACCTGGCCGAGCTCGAGCTGTTCGCCAGGGACATCGCCCGGTTGCTGCACTGCTTCGCCCGCAACGAGATCTGGAATGAGGCCTCATGACGCAAACGACGACGGCGACGCGGTCCGAGGTGGTCCGCGTGGACCACGACGAACTGATCGCCTTCACGACCGGGGTGTTCGAGGCGCTCGGCGTTCCCGGCGAGCGCGCCCGCGCCGCGGCGGACGCGCTGTGCCACGGCGACCTGACCGGGGTCACCTCGCACGGCCTGACCAACCTGACCCGGCTCTATCTCAAGCTGTTCGAGGACGGCAGGGTCAAGCCGGACGCCGAGCCGAGGATCGTGACCGACCGCGGCGCCGCCGTGCTCCTCGACGCCGACCGCGGGCTCGGCCTGTGGGTGGCGAGCGAGGCGATGGCCCTGGCCACCGAACGCGCGTCGCGGTACGGCGTCGGGCTGGTGTCGGTCTTCGACAGCACCCACATCGGCTGCGCCGGCTACCACGCGGCGCGGGCCGTCCCCCAGGGGATGATCGGCCTCATCGCGTCCAACTGCGGGCACCAGCGCATCATCCGGCCGCCGGGCGGGGCGGTGCCGATGCTCGGCACCAACCCGTTCAGCATCGCCTCGCCCGCGGGCGCCCACCACCCATACGTGCTGGACATGAGCACCACCGTCGTGCCGACCGGCCGGGTGCGCGCCGCCGCGCGCGCCGGTGTCCCGGCACCCGAGGGCTGGCTGGAGGACGACCACGGCGATCCGGTGACGGACGCGGCGGCCTTCGACCGCGGCGAGGCGCACCTGATGTGGCTCGGCGGCCGCCCGGAGACCGGCGGCTACAAGGGATACGGACTGGGCCTGCTGGTGGAGGTCCTCGGCGCGCTGCTGTCCGGCGCGGGCCTCGGCCCGGCGCCCGAGGCGCTGGAGGCCGCCGGCACCCGTCCCGGGCGCGACGACGACATCGGGTTCGTGGCGCTCGCCGTCGCCCCCGGCGCGCTGCGGCCCGCCGAGGAGTTCGAGGCCGACGCGACCTCGCTGTTCGGCAGCCTGCTGGCCTGCCCGCCGCTCAGCGAGCAGGCCCCCGTGCGCTATCCCGGCTGGCACGAGGCGGAGCGCGCGCGCCGGCACCGTGCCGACGGCGTGCCCCTGTCGGCCTCCCTGCACGACGAGCTCGCCGGCGTGGCCCGGCGGCTCGGACTGGTCCCTCTCACCCCCTCCGGTGAGATCGGCGAGATCGGAGAGAACTGATGAAACAGCTTCGTGTCGGTGTGGTCGGGCTCGGTGTGATCTCCCGGTTCTACCTCGCGGCGATCGAGGAGTCGCCGTCGGTACGGCTGGCCGCGGTCTGCGACCTGCGCGAGGAGGCGCTGGAGCCCTACCGCGGCACGGTCGAGTGCTTCCGCGACCACCGGGAGCTGCTGGCCCATGCGGAGATCGACGCCATCATCGTCAACGTCCCCAACGACGTGCACGCCGAGGTGTGCCGGGACGCGGTCGAGGCCGGGGTCGCGGTCTGCGTGGAGAAGCCGCTGGCCATCCGGGTCGCCGACGGCCGGGAGCTCGCGCGGTCGGCCGCCGCGCGGGGCGTCACCCTGTTCACCGCGTTCCACCGGCGCTACAACGACAACCTCCTCGCGCTGCGGGACCGGCTCGCGGCGGCGGCGCCCATCGAGTCGCTGACGGTGCGCTACCTGGAGCGCATCGAGGAGCACGTCGGCAAGGACCGGTGGTACCTCGACCCGGACCGCTGCGGAGGGGGCTGCGTCGCCGACAACGGCCCCAACGCCTTCGACGTCGTCCGGCTCTTCCTCGGCGAGGTCCAGGTCGAGGACGCCGAGGTCGACTACGACGACCAGGGCGTGGACCGGCAGTCGGTGGTCACCCTGCGGTCCGCCGCCGGTGCCGTGGCCCGGGTCGAGCTCGACTGGTCCTACCCCCACGGTGAGCGCAAGGACGTCGACGTCGTGCTGGCCGACGGCACGAGGCACTCGGCGGACATGCTCGCCGGGCACCTGGAGTTCAAGGGCTCGCTGTGGCACGAGTACGCGGGCATCCTCGACGACTTCGAGCAGGCGGTGCGCTCCGCCACGGACTCCTCGTGGGGCGGGCTGGTCGCCCTGGAGCTGGTCCACCACGCCTACGACGCCGCGCGGTCACGGCCCGCCCCCGCCGGGAGCCGGTCGTGACGGCGGCGCTGGAGAACGGCCGCAAGCGAACGGTCGAGGGCGCCCTGGTGAAGGTCCTGCGGCACCGCCGCGACGATCGCGGCATGCGGCTGGAGCCCTTCGCGAGCCGCTGCGTGCGCGCCGGCGAGGTCCACGAGCTGGTGACCACCGACCACCGGGAGACCGAGCCGGGCGCGCGCATCGACCGGGTGGGATTCCTGGGATTCGCCGAGCTGGGCACCGCGGGCGTCATCGACCGGGGCGACGAGGTCTGGATCGACGGTGAGCTCGTCGGCACCGTCCTGGGCTTCGACGCCTGCCACTTCCCCAACCACTACAACGTGCTGATCACCGCTGATCGGCCACTGGCCGGTCCGGATCTGGGGCTGGAACCCGAGGCAGAGATCCTCTTCCGCCCCGCCACCGCGTAAGCAAACCGCCAGCCACAAAGGAGGGCCAGATGGCTCTGCTGGAGAAGATCGACCGCCCCCAGGACCTACGGCAACTGACCATGGGCGAGCTCACCGAGCTCGCCGGCGAGATCCGCGACTTCCTGATCGAGAGCGTGTCCCGCACCGGCGGGCACCTCGGCCCCAACCTCGGGGTGGTGGAGCTCACCATCGCCCTGCACCGGGTGTTCGACTCGCCCAAGGACCGGATCGTCTGGGACACCGGGCACCAGTCGTACGTGCACAAGATCCTCACCGGCCGGCGCTCCGGGTTCGGGCGGCTCCGGCAGACCGGCGGCATGTCCGGGTACCCGTCGCGGGCGGAGTCCGGCCACGACGTCACCGAGAACTCCCACGCCTCGACCGCCCCGGCGTACGCCGACGGCCTCGCCCGCGCCTACGAGTTCCTCGGCGTCACCGACCGCGCGGTCGTGGCGGTCATCGGTGACGGGGCGCTGACCGGCGGCATGCCCTGGGAGGCGCTGAACAACATCGCCGGCGCCCAGCGCTGCCCGGTCATCATCGTGTTCAACGACAACGAGCGCTCCTACGCGCCCACCGCCGGCGGCCTCGCGGACCACTTCGCGGACCTGCGGGCGGGCCGGACCGGGCCGGGCGTCTTCGAGCAGCTCGGGCTGGCCTACCTCGGGCCGGTCGACGGACACGACCTCGAGGCCGTCGAGGCCGCGCTGCGCAAGGCCCGCGCGCTCGGCGAGTCCGTGGTCGTACACGTCGTCACCGAGAAGGGCCGTGGGTACGTCCACGCCGAGAACAACGAGCTCGACCGGGCCCACTCGATCCGCCCGGCCGACCCGGTCAGCGGTGTCCCGGTGGGCGTCTCCGCGCCCTCCTGGACCTCGGTGTTCGGCGACGAGATCGTGAAGATCGCCGAAGCCCAGCCGGACGTGGTCGCCATCACCGCGGCGATGCTGGAGCCGACGGGGCTGCGCGCGCTGCAGGCCCGCTTCCCGGACCGCGTCCTGGACGTCGGCATCGCCGAGCAGCACGCCGTCACCCTGGCGGCGGGGCTGGCCATGGGCGGCATGCACCCGGTCGTGGCGATCTACGCCACGTTCGTCAACCGGGCCTTCGACCAGGTGCTGATGGACGTCGCCCTGCACCGCTGCCCGGTGACGTTCGTGCTGGACCGGGCGGGCGTGACCGGCGACGACGGGGCCAGCCACAACGGCATGTGGGACATGTCGATCATGCAGGTGGTCCCCGGTCTGCGGATCGCGGCGCCGCGCGACGGGGCCCGGCTGCGGGAACTGCTGGGGGAGGCCGTCGGCTGGGACGAGGGCCCGACCCTGGTGCGCTTCCCGAAGGGCCCGACAGGCCCCGACCTGCCCGCGGTGGCGACCTTCAACGGGCTCGACATCCTGCACCGCTCCGGTGACCTCGACGTCCTGGTCGTCGCCGTGGGCGCGATGGCCGGGCTCGCCCTGGAGGTCGCCGACCGGCTCGCCGACCAGGGCATCGGCGTGACGGTGGTCGACCCGCGCTGGGTGGTCCCGGTCAACGACGCCCTCAGCGGGCTGGCCGCCCGGCACCGGATGGTCGTCACCGCCGAGGACAACGGCCGCACCGGCGGCGTGGGCTCGGGCATCGCCCAGGCGCTGCGCGACGCCGGGGTGCGGACACCGCTGCGCGACTTCGGCATCCCGCGGCGCTTCCTCGACCACGGCAAGCGCGCCGACGTCCTGGCCGCCTGCGGGCTGACCGCGCAGGACATCTCCCTGGCCGTCGTCGAGTACATCGCCGGCCTCGAGTCATCGCCCGACAACCTCGTGGGCTCCATGGCGAACGGAATGGCCACCGGAGCGCAGGGCAACAAGGAGGAGCTATGAGTGTCGAACTCGGCATGCCGCGGGTACGGCCGCGGCCGGCGCAGGCGCGCCGCGTCTCCCGGCAGATCTCGGTGGGCCACGGCAAGAACGCCGTGCTGGTGGGCGGCGGCGCACCGGTGTCCGTGCAGTCCATGGCGACGACGCTGACCTCCGATGTGAACGCGACTTTGCAGCAGATCGCGGAGCTGACGGCGTCGGGGTGCCAGATCGTGCGGGTGGCGGTGCCGTCGCAGGATGACGCGGACGCGTTGCCGGCGATCGCGCGCAAGTCGCAGATCCCGGTGATCGCCGATATCCACTTCCAGCCGAAGTACGTGTTCGCGGCGATCGATGCCGGGTGCGCGGCGGTCCGGGTGAACCCCGGCAACATCAAGAGCTTCGATGACAAGGTCGGGCAGATCGCCCGTGCGGCGAAGGCCGCGGGTGTTCCGATCCGGATCGGGGTGAACGCCGGTTCGCTGGACCGGCGGTTGCTGGAGAAGTACGGGAAGGCGACTCCGGAGGCGCTGGTGGAGTCGGCGCTGTGGGAGTGCTCGCTGTTCGAGGAGCACGACTTCCAGGACATCAAGATCTCGGTCAAGCACAACGACCCCGTGGTGATGATCGAGGCCTACCGCCAGCTGGCGGCCCGGTGCGACTACCCGCTGCACCTGGGCGTGACCGAGGCCGGTCCCGTCTTCCAGGGCACCATCAAGTCGGCGGTGGCCTTCGGCGCCCTGCTCTCCCAGGGCATCGGCGACACCATCCGGGTCTCGCTCTCGGCTCCGCCGGTGGAGGAGGTCAAGGTCGGCGCCGCGATCCTGGAGTCGGTCGGGCTGCGTGAACGCGGCCTGGAGATCGTGTCGTGCCCGTCGTGCGGCCGGGCGCAGGTGGACGTCTACACCCTCGCCGAGCAGGTCACGGCGGCGCTGGAGAACTTCCCGGTGCCGCTGCGGGTGGCGGTGATGGGCTGCGTGGTCAACGGCCCGGGAGAGGCCCGGGAGGCCGATCTCGGAGTGGCCTCCGGCAACGGCAAGGGCCAGATCTTCGTCAAGGGCAAGGTCGTCAAGACCGTGCCGGAGTCGCAGATCGTGGAGACCCTCATCGAGGAGGCGGTGCGCATCGCCGAGGAGATGGGGGTCGACGTGGACGGCGACGGCGACGAGGCCGACCCCGCCGCGCGGCCGGTCGTGGTCGCGGTCTGACCGACCGACGGCTGCCGGCGCTCCGCCGCCGGCAGCCCCCAGCGAAGGAAGATCATGATCAGTGCGCCTCCGGTCGCCGCCGTCCCGACCCACTGCCCCTACTGTGCCCTGCAATGCGGCATGACGCTGCGCGGCGGGCCGGACGGCGGCGTCACGGTGGAACCGCGTGACTTCCCCACCAGCCGCGGCGGGCTGTGCCGGAAGGGATGGACCTCGGCGGACCTGCTGTCGTCCCCGGCTCGCCTGACCACGCCGTTGCTCCGGCGGCGGCGCGGGGCGCCCCTGGAGCCCGCCGGCTGGGACGAGGCACTCGGCCGGGTGGCCGACGAGATCCACCGGACCCAGGCCGCCCACGGCCGGGACGCCGTCGCCGTCTTCGGCGGCGGCGGCCTCACCAACGAGAAGGCCTATCTGCTCGGGAAGTTCGCCCGGGTCGCGCTGGGCACCGCCAACATCGACTACAACGGCCGGTTCTGCATGTCGTCTGCGGCGGCCGCGGCCGGTGCCGCGTTCGGCGTCGACCGCGGGCTGCCCTTTCCGCTGGCCGACGTGGCCGGCGCCGACACGATCCTGCTGGTCGGCGGCAACGTGGCGGAGACCATGCCGCCGCTGGTCGGGCACCTGCCCGGTCGCGACGACCCCCGTACGCTCATCGTCGTCGACCCGCGCCACAGCGAGACGGCGCGCATCGCCGACCTGCACCTGCCCGTCACGCCGGGCACCGATCTGGCTCTCGCTCACGGGCTGCTCAACATAGCGATCGCCGAGGGGCTGATCGACGAGGACTACATCGCCGCCCGCACCACCGGCTTCGACGCGGCCCGCCGTACGGCGGCGGCCTACTGGCCGGAGCGGGTCGAGCGCATCACGGGCGTGGCGGCGAGCGCGCAGCGCGCGGCGGTGCGGCGGCTCGCCGCCGGGCGCTCGGCCGGCGGGGCGGTCATCCTGACCGCGCGCGGCGCCGAACAGCACAGCAAGGGCGTCGACACGGTGCGCGCCTTCATCAACCTGGCGCTGGCACTGGGGCTGCCCGGCCGGCCGCACAGCGGGTACGGCACCATCACCGGGCAGGGCAACGGCCAGGGCGGCCGCGAGCACGGGCAGAAGGCCGACCAGCTGCCCGGCTACCGCAGGATCGACGATCCGGCGGCCCGCCGCCATGTCGCCGGGGTCTGGGGCATCGACCCCGGGGAGCTGCCCGGACCCGGCCGGCCAGCCTACGAACTCCTCGACGCGCTCGGTACCCCGGACGGGCCGCGCGCCCTGCTGGTGTTCGGCAGCAACATCGCCGTGTCGGCGCCGCGCGCCGGCCACGTCCAGGAACGGCTGGCGGCGCTGGACTTCCTCGCCGTCTGCGACCTGGTGCCGTCCGAGACCGCCCAGCTGGCCGACGTCGTGCTGCCGACCGCCCAGTGGGCCGAGGAGGACGGCACGATGACCAATCTCGAGGGCCGGGTGCTGCGGCGGCGCCGGGCCGTCCTCCCGCCCCCCGGGGTCCGTACCGACCTGGAGATCATCTCGGCGCTGGCGGCGCGGCTCGGGCACGAGGACGGCTTCTCCGCCGATCCCCGGGTGGTCTTCGACGAGCTGCGCCGGGCGAGCGCGGGGGGTCCGGCCGACTACTCCGGTGTCCGCTACGACCAGGTGGCGGCCGAGGAGGCCGTGTACTGGCCCTGCCCGGACGGGACGCCGCACCCCGGCACGCCGCGGCTGTTCACCGAGCGGTTCCCGACCCCGGACGGCCGGGCCCGGTTCGCCGCGGCGGAGCACCGGCCGGCGGCCGAGGAGATCGACCCCCGGTTCCCCTACCACCTGATCACCGGCCGGGTGCTGGCGCAGTACCAGAGCGGCGCGCAGACCCGCCGGATACCGGAGCTGAGCCGGGCGGCGCCCGAGGCCTTCGTCGAGATGCACCCGGCGACGGCCGCGCGGCTCGGCGTCTCGGACGGCGAGGGCGTACGGGTCGTGTCGCGCCGCGGCGCGGTCACCGTGCCGGCCAGGATCACCGGCACGAGCCGGCTGGACACCGTCTTCATGCCCTTCCACTGGCCGGGTGCCCAGCGTGCCAACCTCCTCACCAACCCGGCCCTGGACCCGGTCTCCCGGATGCCGGAGTTCAAGGTCTGTGCCGTACGCCTGGAGCGGGAGCAGCCGTGAGCCGCCAGCGAGTCGTCGTCATCGGAAGTGGCATGGCCGGAGCCCGGCTGGCCGGCGAGATCAGCGAACGGGACCCGGCGGGCCGGGTCCACGTGACGGTCCTCGGCACCGAACGGCACCCGCCCTACAACCGGGTGCTGCTGACCAACGTGCTGGCCGGCCAGGCGGCCCCCGCGGACATCGTCATGACCGATCCGGGCTGGTACGCCGAGCGCGGCTACGCCCTGCGCCCCGGCGTCACGGTCACGGCGGTCGACCGCGACGCCCGGCGGGTCCTCGCCGACGACGGGAGCGCGACCGGCTACGACGCGCTGGTGCTCGCCACCGGAGCCGACCCGGCGCTGCCCCCGATGGACGGCCTGTGGACCCCGGGGGGCGGCCTGCGTCCGGGCGTGTTCGTCTTCCGGACGCTCGACGACTGCGCCGCCCTGACCGGGGCCGCGCGGCGGGCGCGCCACGCGGTGGTCATCGGGGGCGGCGTGCTGGGGCTGGAGACCGCGCGGGGGCTGGCCGGCCGGGGCATGGCAGTGACGATCCTGCACGCCGCCCCGCGCCTGATGGAGCGCCAGCTCGACGCGTCGGCGGCGCGGATCCTGCAGCGGACCTACGCCGAGCTCGGCATCGAGGCGCGGGTCAACGCGTTCGCGGTCGCCGTGACCGGCGGTGAGCGCGCGGACGGGCTCCTGCTCGACGACGGCGACCGGGTGCCCGCCGACCTCGTCGTGGTGTCGTGCGGCATCCGTCCCCGGACCGCGCTGGCCGCGGGCTGCGGCCTCGAGGTCGACCGCGGCGTGGTCGTCGGGGACGATCTGCGGACGTCGGATCCGCGCATCCACGCGATCGGCGACTGCGCGCAGCACAAGGGCACCGTCGGCGGGCTGCTGGAGCCGGCCTGGGAGCAGGCCAGGGTGCTGGCCACCCGGCTCGCCGGGCCGGACCCGCAGGCCGTCTACACCGGCTCGCCGGCGCTCACCCGGCTCAAGGCGGCCGGGGTCGACCTCGTCGCGATGGGCGAGACCCTGGCCGACCCGGAGGACGCGGAGGTGGTGCTGTTCAGCGACGCCCATCGCAGCACCTACAAGAAGCTGGTCATCCGCGACGAGCGGCTGGTGGGGGCCGTGCTGCTGGGGGACGACGAGACCAACGGCACGGTCACGCAGATCTTCGACCGGGGCGAGCGCGTTCCCGCCGACCCCAAGGTGCTGCTGTTCGGCGGCCTGGCGGCGTCCGCCCCGGCGGGCGGCCCGGCGGCCCTGGCGGACGAGGCGACGGTGTGCCGGTGCAACGGGGTCACGATGGGCGACATCGGCCGCGCCTACCTCGGCGGTGCCGCCGACGCCGACGCGGTGGCCGCCGTCACGCGCTGCGGCACCGGCTGCGGCACCTGCCGCGGCGACGTGGACCGCATCGTCGCCGGGCTCGCCGCGGGCTGACAACCCGTGACCGGCCTCTGCAGGTTGCTGCCACCTGATTGCAGATTTCGGACACTAGGAGCTGATAGGAGCTGTTCGGTTGAAACCTATCGTTATCTGTGCCGGTGGATTTCCTCGGTCGGCGCCAGCGAAAGGGGCAGACCTTGCAAACCTCTCATCAGAATCCTGCGCAGCGCGGTCCCGTACTCGTCGACGGGGTGAGTGCACCGATGATCTATGGGCCAACTCCTCTCGTCGGTCGTGAGACGGAATTCGCCGATCTGCGCAACAAGGTGCTCGATCCGGCCGTGCGGATGCTCACACTGACCGGACCGGTCGGTGTCGGCAAGAGCCGGCTGGCTTCTGCGCTATTCGAGAACGTGGCCGTGGAATTCGCACACGGCGGTCGCTTTCTCGACCTCAGTTCGGTCGACGAGACACAGGACCTGACGGCGGTATTCGCCGCCGCACTCGGCTTTTCCGGTGACGACAGTCTCCTGCCCGCGGAACGCCTCGCGGCCTATTTGCGCGACCGCCATTTCCTGCTCGTGCTGGACGGCTGTGAGCACCTGCTCAAGGACCTGGTGCCTCTGGTCACCGGTCTGGTGTCGGGCTGCACCCGGCTGTCGGTGCTGGTCTCCAGTCCCGCGCCGATGGGGGCCTACGGTGAGCGGCTGCTGCGGCTGACGCCGCTGGCGTTCCCCGCCTCGCCGCTGCCGCGCGAGCTCACCGAGCTGGAGCGGATCCCCGCGGTCCAGCTGTTCGTGCACCGGGCCCGTGCGGTCCGCCCCGGCTTCGTCCTCACCAGCGAGAACCGGGCGGCCGTCGCCGAGCTCTGCGTACGGCTCGACGGACTGCCGCTCGCCCTGGAACTGGCCGCGGCACGGCTGAAGCTGTCCTCCCCGCAGGCGCTGCTGACGGAGCTGGAGGAGGACCTGGGCGTCCTGTCCGGCACCCGGGCCGACACCATGTCGCAGCACCACAACATGTCCTCGGCGATCGAGTGGAGCCTGGCCAGGCTGCGCCGGGTCGAGCAGAGCTTCCTGGGCCGGCTCGCGGTGTTCACCGGCGAGTTCGGGTTCGTCGCGGCCAAGGGAGTGGGCCGGACCTCGGCCGCCGAGACCCAGGAGCTCCTGGCGGCGCTCGTCGACAAGAACCTGCTGATGGCCGGGGAACGCCCGGACGGCGAGGTCAGTTTCCGGATGCTCGGACTGACCCGGCGGTACGCGCTGGAGTGGCTGCGGCAGACCGGCGACTACCACCAGGTCATGCGCAACCACACCGACTACTTCACGGCCATGGCCAAGACCGCCGAGGCGGAGCTGTCCGGGCCCGACCAGGCGTGGTGGCTGGACCAGCTCGGCTACTGGCACCAGGACATCGACGCCGCGCTGCGCTTCCTGCTCGACACCGGCGAGTGGGCCGCCGTCGCGAGCCTGGCCGCCTCGCTGCGCCTGCACTGGATCGTCCGGGGGGCCCTGCGTGAGGGGGCCCGCTGGCTGGAGGAGAGCCTGGCGCTCGGTGAGCAACCGCACCACATCGCCCCCAAGGTCCACGAGGTGCTCGGTGAGCTGTCGATGTGGCAGGGCGAGATGCGGGCCGCCGAGGAGCGGCTGAGCACCGCCCGCGCCATGTACGAGGAACTGCGCGACAGCGGCGGCGCGGCCGTCTCGCTGCGCCAGCTCGGGCGGCTCGCCTACCACCGGGGAGACCTGCCCGTGGCCGACCGGCTGCTGGAGGAGAGCGTCGCGGCGCTGGGCTCGGTGGACGCCGCCCGCGGCCACGCCCTGGCCCTGCGCGACCTCGCCGAGTGCCGCCGGGTCCGGGGCAACGTCCCCGCGGCCAAGAAGCTGGCCGAGGCCGCGATGCAGGAGTTCGGCCGGCAGCAGGACTCGCGCAACATCGCCCTGACCCGCTACGTGCTGGCGGACATCGCGATCGGCACGGGCGATCTGGACGAGGCCGAGCAGCTGTGCCGCAAGGCGCTGCTCCTGCTGCACGACCTCGGTGACCTGCCCGCCACGGCGACCGGCCTGGAGACGCTCGCGATCACGATGGCCACCAAGCACGGCCGGATGACCGAGAGCTGGCGGCGCGCCACCCGGGGCCTCGGCGCGGCGGCGGCGTTGCGCACCCGGACCGGGTGCGTGGCGCCGGGACCCGCCCGCGAGCCCGTCGGCAAGGTGACCGAGGAGGCGCGGGTCCGGCTGGGTGACAAGGTGTTCGAGGAGGCCTGGGCGGCGGGCCGGGACCTCGCCCCGCAGACGGCCATCGCCGAGTCGCTGGCCCCGGTCCAGGCCCCGCCCAGTGGGCGGCTGCGCGGCGCCGGCGTCGACAACCCGCTGACCCAGCGGGAGATGGAGGTCGCCGAGCTGGTGGCCTGCGGCATGACCAACCGCGAGATCGCCAGGCGGCTGGGCATCGCGGAGTGGACGGCGGTCAACCATCTGCGCAAGATCATGCGCAAGCTGGACTGCTCCTCGCGCGTCCACGTGGCGGGCTGGATGACCAAGATGCAGGGGCCGCCCGTCCAGCCGGGCGCGAGGGCGACGGGAAGGGAGCACCGGGGGCGCTAAGCTCCGACCGCGTCACGTTCCACCTGCCAAGAGGCCGCCTCCGGTGAGGCGGCCTCTTGGCGTTGCCGCGGCCCGGCGGAATCGGCCCGGCGGTCCGGCGCGGCAGCGGGCGGGCGCGCCGCACCCGGGCGCGTTGCAGGAAGCTGTTGCCGCCGGACATCTACCTGATCCTGATATGCCTGGTTCCTGCATGACTGCTCACCCAGACTTGTACATGTCAGGGCAGCCAATTGCAAAGGCAGGGATTTGAATCATGTCTGATCTCCGTGAAGTCCGTTGCGGCCGGCGCTGCTCCGTCCGAGGAGCCATGGCCGTTCTCGACTCGGTGAAATGGATGAGCGCGCCCGGACGGGAAGGCGCTCTCCAGCACTCTCTCTACGGCGCGGGCTGGGCCTCGGCCGTCAACGGAGACGGTGGCCAGATTTGGGGCTGACTCCAGGCGTCCGGCGCCTCAGCCGGTCAGGCCGGAGGAACTCCGGGAACGCTCACTATTCAGAAGGCCGGTCCCCACCAGGGGACCGGCCTTCTGAATGTGACTGCGAACGGG
Organism: Actinomadura scrupuli; assembly: GCF_050971785.1. Taxonomy (NCBI): domain Bacteria; kingdom Bacillati; phylum Actinomycetota; class Actinomycetes; order Streptosporangiales; family Thermomonosporaceae; genus Actinomadura; species Actinomadura scrupuli. Next base: position 1,497,108 of record NZ_JBPCCU010000001.1, read on the forward strand.
TGAGTGACGGGACTCGAACCCGCGACATCCTGGACCACAACCAGGTGCTCTACCAGCTGAGCTACACCCACCATCACCGGGATCACCCGGCCCTGGAAAGTGTAGCGGTTCCTGGGCGATGCTCAACCAGAGGCCGCGACGATGTCGGCGGACAGCGCGCGGGCGGTCTCGGAGTCCGGCCCGGGCTGCGCGACGAACACGGCGGCGCGGTAGTAACGCAACTCCCGGATGCTCTCGGTGATGTCGGCCAGGGCGCGGTGGCCGCCCTTCTTCTCCGGGCTGGCGAAGTAGACCCGCGGGTACCAGCGCCGGGACAGCTCCTTGATGGACGACACGTCCACCATGCGGTAGTGCAGATGGGCGTCCAGGGCGTGCATGTCACGTGCGAGGAACGCGCGGTCGGTGGCGATGGAGTTGCCGCAGAGCGGAGCCTTGTTGGCCTCCGGCACATGGGTGCGGACGTAGGACAGCACCCGCTCCTCCGCCTCGGCCATGGTGACGCCGTCGGGCAGCGCCTTCAGCAGGCCCGAGGCGGTGTGCATGTCGCGCACCACCTTCGACATCTGCAGCAGCGCCTCCTCCGGAGGCTTGATCACCACGTCGACGCCCTCATCGAGGATGTTGAGCTCGCCGTCCGTCACCAGGGCGGCGATCTCAATCAGCGCGTCTCGGCCGAGATCGAGCCCTGTCATCTCGCAGTCGATCCATACGAGCCGGTCGTTCATGGTCTTCACCCTAAGGCCACCGGACGACTACTCCGCTTTGAGGGAGCCGACGAGGACGTCGAAATCGCCCTGGTTCTGATGGCTGTCGGGGATCGAGACGTACATGATCGCCGGCCGCAGCCCGGCGCCGCGCTCGACGGCGATGACCACGGCGGTCTCGGTCTGGAAGTTCCAGCCGTTGGTGGTCGCGTCCGGGTAGCTCAGCTTGACCTTGTAGTACCAGGCCCGCTTGCCGCTGACCGTGTAGGACTTCGACTCCAGGTCCTGCTTGGTGTGGTTCTTGGGATACGAGCCCGGCTCCACCGCGCTGAACTGGCCCTTGGCGGCCGCCTCGAGGTCGGTGGTGCTCGTGACGGTCGGGGCCAGGGTCCCGGAGTAGGCGTTGGCCAGGTACGGCCCGTACTGGCCGCTCTCGCTCTTGTAGTTCTCCTGGACGTGCGCCTCCTCGCCCCGGCCGAAGCCCAGGGCCGACAGGCCGCCGCCGCTGGTGATGGTGGCGGGGTACCACTTGCCGCCCAGCTGCGGGTAGGACAGGCCCGAGGTGCTGTCGGAGATCGTGCCGATGACGGGCGACTGCCCGCCGGTGGTGGGCACGGCCGGGCTGCTGACGGCGGCCGTCGGGCTCTCCGTGGGGTCGGGGTCGCCGCCGCCGAAGACCCCGGTGGCGAACAGCGCCGCCACCACGATGAGCACCACGACCACCGCTCCGCCGCCGCCCAGCGCCCACAACAGGCCGCTGTTGCTCTTGGGCGGAGCCTGCGGGGGCGGCTGCCCGCCCGGGGCCTGGCCGCCGGGAGCCTGGCCGTAGGCGGGCTGGGCCTGCTGCCCGCTCCATCCCCAGCCGGGCTGCTGCCCGTAGCCGGGGGCCTGCTGCTGGCCGTAACCCTGCTGGTCGGCCTGCGGCTGGCCGTAGCCCGGCGCCTGCTGCCCGTAGCCGGGGGCCTGCTGCTGCCCGTAACCCTGCTGGTCGGCCGGTTGCTGGCCGTAGCCCTGCTGGTCGGCCTGCTGCTGGCCGTAACCGGGAGCGGCCTGGCCGGCTCCGGGTGGCGTGAAGGAGGCGTTGTCGGACGCCGCGTCGGTCTCGTCCCACTCGTCGGCCGGCTGGGTCGCCTGGGTCCACTGGCTGCCGTCCCACCAGCGCTGGAGGCCGGCGGTGCCGTAGGGGTCGCGATACCAACCCGGCGGTGTCTGGCCGGTCATGGCGAACAGACTACGGCCGAGATGTCACGACATGGTCACCTGGCCATGTGAATCGGCCGTCCGCGACCTCACATGGCCGGGGACGGGGAGGCCGGGGCGCAGCAGCGGGTCGGGGACGGGCTCGCCGAAGACCTGCCGGACCGGGAGGACCCCCGCCCACAGGTCGAGGGCGTGGTCCTCCTCGTCGTCGGCCGGCGGTCCCTGCCGTACCTTCACCGACGCCTCCGCCAGCGACAGCGCCAGGACGGTGGTCGCCGCCATCTCCTTGGCGTTCGGCCGCCGCACGACCTCCCACTGGCCGGGCGCCAGTCGCTCGGTGATCGCGCGCAGGCCGGTGAGCTTCTCGGCGGCGTCGGTGACCGTACGGGGCCGGCCGTAGATCATCGCGCTGCGGTAGTTCAGAGAGTGGTGGAAGGCGGAGCGGGCCAGCACGACGCCGTCCAGGTGGGTGACGGTGACGCAGATCTCGGTGTTCGTGCGCAGGCTGCCGGCGCCGGTCGAGCCGTGCAGGTACAGGGTGTCCCCGTCCCGGCCGTATCCGGTGGGGATCACCCGCGGCGTGCCGTCGACGAGCACTCCGAGGTGGCAGACCATCCCGGCGTCGAGGACGTCGTAGAGGGCGGCCCGGTCGCTCCGGGCACGCTCACGATGGCGTCCGAGGCGGGTGCGTTCGGTGGAGGAGAGCGTCATGACGACTACGCTAGAAGACGAGTGGCCTGTTCCAAATGGCCAATTCGTGCGAAGACTCGGAGACCACTTGCCCGCCCACCTGGACCTCCCGCTGGCCGTCGTCCGGGACACGGACGAATCCCTGAGCGCGCAGCTGACGCGGCAGCTCCGCACGGTGATGCGCGAGGGCGGTCTCACCGCGGGGGAGCGGCTGCCCTCCAGCCGGACGCTGGCCGGCGTCCTCGGCGTCAGCCGCACCGTGGTGACCGAGGCGTACGAGCAGTTGTACGCCGAGGGCTGGCTGGAGGGCAGGCACGGCTCCGGCACCTACGTCGCGCACATCACCACCGACCCCGCCCCGCCCGAGCCCCCCACCCCCACCCCCGGCCCCTCCGTGATCATGCAATCGATCGACGAACGATTGCACGATCACGGAGGGGTCGGGGGTGGCGGGGAGATCGACCTGCGGCCCGGGGTGCCCTGGGTGGGGACGCTGGACAACGCCGCCTGGCGGCGGGCGTGGCGGCTGGCGGCGGCCGTGCCCCCGGCGGCGCGGCCGGATCCGTGCGGCCTCCCCGGCCTGCGGTCGGCGCTCGCCGAGCACATGAGACGCGGCCGTGGCGTCACCTGCCCGCCGGACCGGATCATGGTCACCCGCGGGGCCACCAACGGCCTGGACCTGCTCGCGGCGGCCGTGCTGGCGCCGAGGGACCGGGTGGGGGTGGAGGAGCCGGGCTACCACCGGGCCAGGTCGGTGCTGAGCGCCCGGGCCGCCGAGGTGGTCTCCTGCCCGGTCGACGAGCACGGGCTCATCGTGGAGGGGCTGCCGGACGACCTGCGGCTCGTCCACACCACGCCCTCCCACCAGTTCCCGCTCGGCGGCGTGCTGCCGGTGCCGCGCCGCCAGGCACTGCTGGCCTGGGCGCGGCGCACCGGCGCGCTGGTCGCCGAGGACGACTACGACGGTGAGTTCCGGTACGACGTCGCGCCGCTGCCCGCGCTGTACGGCCTCGACCCGGAGGTCGTGGTCTACCTCGGCACCACCGCCAAGACCCTCGCCCCGGACGTCGGCGTGGGCTGGCTGGCCGCCCGGCCGGAGCTGGTGGAGGCCATCGCCCGGCGCCGCGAGGAGCTCAACGACCGCACGCCCGTCGTGCCCCAGGAGGCGGTCCGCATCCTGCTGGAGCGCGGTGACCTGGACCGGCACATCCGCCGGATGCGGGGCGAGTACGCGCGGCGGCGCGCCGTCGTGGTGGAGGCACTGGACGGGCTCCCGCTGCACGGCGACACGGCGGGCCTGCACGTGGTGGTGCAGCTGCCGGCGGAACGCGTCGGCAGGGTCGTACGGGAGGCCGCGGCACGGGGGGTGCTCCTCGACTCGCTGGAGCGCCACCATGCCGGGCCCGTCCGTACGCACGGGCTCGTCATCGGCTACGGCACCGCCCGTCCCGCCGACCTCAGGAGCGGATGTTCACTGGTTCGGGAACTGGCCCGGGCACCGTCTCCAGCGGCCGGGTGAGCCGCCGGGGCGGCGGCACCATGACCTGTCCTGGCGGGAACCGCGGCCGGGGGATCTCAGCCGTCGGCGTCTCAGGGCCGGTGAGCTTGGAGATGTCGATCCCCCCCGGATCGGCACCCACCTCCTCGGGCACCTGGGAGTGGCCGAAATGCCCGCCGCGCGCCCAGGCGCGGCGCTCCCGCACCGCCTGGTACGACTGCGGCGCCGGCAGCGGGGGCCCGGCCGGCCACCGGCGGGGCACTCCCCAGGAGTCCAGCCAGCCCATCACCTCGCTGAGCCCCTTGAGCGGGCTGTCGGTGAAGGGCGTGCGGGGCCGGCTCACCACCATGATCTGGGCGCAGACCCGGCCCTCCCGCCCGAGATCACCGGGCAGCAGCCGGGCGGCGAGAGTCACCGCGATCAGTTGGAAGATCTCGCCCTCGAACGGATTCCAGACCAGATGGGCCGGGCGTCCCTCCCGGATGAGGGTCTCGGCCACGGACCGGGAGGAGACGGTCTTCGGATCACTCTCACTGGTGAACCAGACAGCGCGCGGTGCGCCTCCTTTCAACGGACCTCCGTCCAGCTTCGCTGGTATTCGTCGTGCTTCCGGCAGCCATGCGTCGGCCACGGTTTCGTTCCCCCCCAATCGGGCAAGGTCCAGGCCCTATTGGTCTAGTCCTTCGTTGGTAACCCACCCGTACTGGCATGTCCAGTTCGGTCCTCCCGGCTGGGTTTGACGGTGATCAGCCACGGCATCACCGAAGATGCCACTTTGATACGCCGTCGCCGCAGATGAGTACCCCTCCGCAGGTAAAAACCAACCTCCGTGATGGTGTTACCTGCGGTCACAGGGGAGTGGCCCGGTGGGGATAGGCGGTGTTAGGCCAGGTCAGAGGCTTGGATGTTGAATCTTCCATCAAACACCGGGCGAGCGGCCGGATCCGGCCTGTGACCTGCCGCACCTGCTCTTCCGGGGGGCCGGGCTTCCCACCGCAAACCGAGTAGCGTTCTAATAGGGCGTCATGACGGTAGACGCTGCGCTTCCCGCCGGGGTTCCCGGCATCGATGTCCCTCGCCTGGCGGCCTGGCTGGCCGGGACGCTGCCGGACGCGGGCCGGATCACTGCGGTCGAGCTGATCGCGGGCGGGCGGTCGAACCTGACCTACCGGCTCCGGCTGTCCGGCGGCCCCGAGAGCATCGTGCTGCGCCGGCCGCCCCTCGGGCACGTGCTTCCCACGGCGCACGACATGACCCGCGAGCACCGCGTGCTGTCCGGCCTGTCGGCGGCCGGTACGGTCCCGGTGCCCCGGCCGCTCGCGCTGTGCACCGACGAGACCGTGATCGGCGCGCCCTTCTACCTCATGGACTACGTCGAGGGCAGGGTGCTGCGGACCGTCGAGGACGCCGCGGACCTGTCCCCGGTCCAGGCGCGGGAGCTCAGCGAACGGCTCGCCGAGGCCCTCGCCGCCATCCACGCGGTCGACCTGGAGGCCGCGGGGCTGACCGACTTCGGCCGCCCGGCCGGCTACATGGCCCGCCAGCTCAAGCGCTGGGGCCAGCAATGGGAGAGGTCCTACAGCGCGGGATCGCGCGCCGTCGACCCCCTCGCCGAGTACGAGCGCCTCGTCGCCCGGCTCGCCGAGCGGCTCCCCGAGAACGGCCTGACCCGGCTGGTGCACGGTGACTTCCGGCTGGACAACGCGCTGTCCCGGCTGGAGCCGCGCGCCGAGATCGCCGCGGTCGTCGACTGGGAGATGTCGACCCTCGGCGACCCGCTCGCCGACCTGGGCCTCACGCTGGTCTACTGGGCCGAGGCCACCGACCAGCAGACGCTGCCGGTCGGTTCCACGATCACCGCCGCCCCCGGCTTCCTCACCCGCCGCGAGTTCACCGCCCACTACGCGGCGCTCACCGGCTTCGATCTGTCGGACCTGGACTTCTACGTGGCGTTCGGCTGCTACAAGCTCGCCGTGGTGCTGGAGGGCATCCACGCCCGGTTCCTGCAGCACGCCACGGTGGGCGAGGGCTTCGACCAGATCGGCGACGCGGTCCCCGTCCTCATCGCCCGCGCCCACCACACCCTGGACACCCGCACTCCGTACTGATCACCGGCTCGGCCGGTCCGGTGCCGGTGCGGCGGGGCGGGACGGGCCGGTCAGCACTCCCAGGTGACGGTGACCGGCCCGCCGCCGTTGGAGACGGTGACGGTGCCGCTGCCGGAGGCGGTGCAGGGACCGGTCCGGGTGACGGAGACGGTTCCGGTGCCGCCCTTGAGGATCCTGCCGCCGCCGGAGGCCACGAGCGGGCTGGACGCCGAGGCGGACCAGCTGTTGACGTTCCCGCCCACCGCGGTCACCGAGAACGAGCAGTTCGGGGGCCCGTCCGCCGGGATGCTGCACCCGCCGCCCACGCTCAGGGTGCCCGTCGCCGGGACGGGGGCGGAGGTCTTGGGAGTGGGCTTCGGCTTCTTGGTGGTGGCCCGGGGAGTCGGGGTGCGCCTGGTCGGGGTCGGGGTGGGCGACGGCGAGCGCGTGCTGGTGGTCGGGCTGGGCGTGGCCGACTCGGTGACGGACTCGCTCGGGTCGGGGGAGACCAGGGCGGTGTCGGAGGGCAGCGCGGCCGTGGAGGACGCCGCGCTCGGCTTGCTGCTGGACGAGGTCGGCAGGATGAGGTAGACCCCCCCGACGATGAGGAGCACGCAGACGGCGGCGGCGATCGCCGGCCAGATGCGCGGCGAGCCGTCGCCGTCCCGCTCCCGTGCGCCACGCCCACCGCCGCGGCGCGCGGGGGGCTCGGCGACGGCCGGCCAGCCCCACTCGTCTAGGGGCTCGGCGGCCTGCGCGATCGCGTCCCGATGCGCGGCCAGGGCCGGGTCGGTCGCCGTGGCGAGCACCCGGTGCTGCAGATCCGCGGGCAGCAGGGCGACCGGCAGCACTTCGAGCACTTCCAGCAGCTCGGCCGTGGAGGCCTTGGCCCGGCGCTGCTCCGCGCAGACCGGGCAGGACTCGAGGTGCCGGACGAGCTTGCGCGAGGTGACCGGGGACAGCGGCCATTCCTGGGGGTCCACCAGCGCCGCGACGCTGGGGCACTCACTGCGGCGGCTGCGCACCAGGATGGCGGCGGCGAAGGCGTCGTCGAGCCGTTCGCGGGCCTGCCAGGCCAGCTCCGTCGCCTGCTCCGTGGACAGGCCCAGCACCCCGGCGAGCTCCTCGGGGGCCAGGTGGTGCCGCAGCACGAGGTCGATGGCCTCCCGCTGCTTGCCGTTGAGGCCGGCCAGCGCGCTGTGCACCAGCTGGCGGGTCTCCTCCCGCCGGGCCCGCGCGGCGGGGTCGAAGATCTGTTCGTCGATCTCGGGGGCCTCGTGGCCGCCGGTGGGCCGGTTCGGGTCGGCCAGCCGCCGCAGGCACTGACTGCGTACGAGGGCGTACAGCCAGCCGCGGAACAGCTGGGGGTCGCGGAGCCTGCCCACGTGCGCCTGGGCGGAGAGCAACGAGTCGTGCAGCGTCTGGGTCGCGGACTCCTGGTCGCGCATCAGGGCGTGACAGTAGTCGTACAGGCGAGCCGCGTAGGCGTCGCAGACCTTCGTCAGCGCATTCGGGCCACCCGCCCTGAGCTCTTGGGCCAACAGGCGGTCGTCGACATGCTCGAGACTCGGCCAACCGGACACACGATCCTCCAATGTGGCGTTCGTCAGGAGGGCCCCGGAGAGGGGCCGGCCCCCGTCACGGGGGCCGGGAGAGAGAGCGGGGACCCTGGCGATGAACCTGAAGGAGGCCCGACGCCCCGCTCACGTCGGGCCTCCACCATGCAGGACGGCTTTCCCAGTGATTCGGTTGACAGGATCTTAGAGACGATCTACCAGGATTCGGGAGTAATCCGGGCAGATTGCTGAACGCGTTAGTTCTTCGAGCACTTCGGAGCGCACACGCGGCGGGCGATCGCCTGCAAGAAGATCTTCTGAATCTCCGCCGGGGTGTTGGCGATGTAGACCGCGCCGTCGGTGACCTGAGCCACCTGGTCCAGCTCGTTGCGGTCGACGCCCTTGCCGAACCCGATCATGATGACCTGGACCGGGTGCTTGGGGTCGTACTCCTTCTTCAGGGCGGCCAGCAGCTTGGGCAGGGTGGTGCCCTTGGGGTTGTCGTTCTTGCCGTCGGTCAGCAGGAGCATCGAGTTGATCATGTCCGGCTTGTAGGTGCCCTTGAGCTTCTTGTAGGCCGCGAGGATCGTGTCGTACAGGCCGGTGTCGCCGGTGGGGATCGGCTTGACCTTGGCGAGCTGGCCGAGGATCACCTGGCGCCGGGTCAGCGAGCCGATGCGGTCGCCCAGCGGGCCGATGGGCACGATCTCCTTCCAGGGCTGGCTGCCGACGAGGTTGGTGGAGAAGACCCACTGCCCGAGTTCGGTGTCGTCGGTCATCAGCTGAAGGCCGCCCTGGGCCGTCTTCGCCGTGGCCTGCATCCGGGTGACGTTGCTGCCCGGCACCTTGTCGGCCATCGAGCCCGAGACGTCGATGATGCTGAGCAGCCGGATGGTCAGGCTGAGCTTGGACCAGGCCTGCATGACCTGCGCGACGCTGTCGGCGTCCGGAGCGGGCAGCGGCCGGGGCTTGCGGGGGCTCACCCCGGTGGCGGTGCCGAACGAGGACGGGCCCTTGCCGTCGGGGGTACGGAAGCCGAGCGCCTGCACGCGGCTCTGCGCGTTCGCCGTGGACATCGACTTCTCGAACAGCTGGGACGCGCTGACCTTGTCGTCGCTGGAGGTGGTCACCGTGTACGGGTAGTCCAGGGTGGCGGTGCCCTCGACCGGGTAGACCGCGACGGCGGGCTCGCCGGGCTTGGACTGGTTGTACTTCCACACCGACTGCTCAGGGGTGAGCAGCACGGGGAAGCGGCCGCGGGCGTCGGGCTTGAGCGACTTGTACTGCGCCTCGACGTTGGGCGTGGTGGCGTGCTGGACCGTCCGCACGATCCCGGTGAAGATCGTGTTGGCGTTGGGGTCGCTCTGCAGCAGGGTCCGGAGCATCATCAGCGCGGCCATGCCGCTGGCGTTGCGGGTGGGGTCGGGCACCGACAGGCGGATCTTGTCCGCGGGGATCGTCTGGTTCTTGGTCACCGCGCCGCCGGGCATGCCGCCCGCCGCGGTCAGCAGGTTGTCCCACGACGGCGTCGAGAGGATGCCCGCCTTCTTCAGCCCGGAGGCCAGGGTCGCCGGCATCGCGACCACGAGCGGGGTCTGGGCGACCTGGGTCTTGGTGATCCGGACCTTGCCCTTGCCCTTCTGCGACTTCTCCACCAGGTTGGGCCACAGCGACGAGTCGGGGATCCAGACGTCCGGCTGCTGGGCCTGGCCCTCCGAGACGCCCTGACCGGACAGCAGTGTGGTGACGGCGGCGGGGTCGACGTTCTTGACCTCGACCTTGACGCACTTGCCGTTGACGGACTGCTTCTGGCCGTTGAAGTCCTCCGCGCTCTTGTGGACCGCGTCCGCGATGTCCGGCGAGGCCGCCACGCTGAGGGTGATGGCGTCGCTGCCCCCGCAGCCGCTCGAACCGGCGGCGAACGCGTAGACGCCGACGCCGAGCAGCACCGCGAGCCCGACCGCCCCGGCCAGCGGGCCGATCAGCGCGCCTTTGCTGCGCTTGCGCCGGGACCGCCCCTCGCCGCTCCAGTCGTCCCCGCCGCCGCCACCCCCGCCGCCGTAGAAACCGCCGGAGCCGCCGGGATCACGCGGACCGCTCGGGACGCTCGGGCTCTCCTGGCTCTCGTACGGGTTGTAGGGGCCGGACTCGGTGGGCGAGCCGGCACGGTATCCACCCAGGTCGGCGGAGCCGGAGAAGCCGCCGGAGCCATATCCGGCACCGCCACTCCCACCGCCCGAGCCGTAGCCGCCGGCACCCGAGCCGTAGCCGCCGCCACCACCGGCGTCGGAGGCGCCGGAGAACCCGCCGCCGCCGTACTGCGGCTGGGAGGGCGGCGCGGCGGGCGGGTCGGGCTCGCGAGGGGTGAACCATTCGGGCACGTCGTTGGCGCCCGAGGCCGATCCGCCCCCCTCACGACGTGGGCTGAACCAGTCGCCCCCCTCGGGACCGGCCGCGGCGCCCTGGGCTGGCGAACCGTATCCCGGTTGCACGGGATCGGGGTAGCCACCGCTGGCCTCGCGGCCGAGTGGAAACTCGTTGCCCTGACTTCCGTTCACGGCCTGCCCTCTTTCAGATGAAACCGACCGATGGTCCACGGCACTGTAGCCGTACCGACGAGGTGTTACAAAGAGGCGAAAACGGACGAACTTGCTGGTCACGCTAGTTACCACGGAATTAACCATGATGATCTGAGGTGGAATCGCTCTCCGTGCATGATCCAGCACACGCCGCGTCGGTGGTCGTGCTCTTCTCGGAACGTTCCCACATGATTGCGATTTTGTGTGCATTCCGGATAAGTCATCCGATAGTAAGAAAATCTCCAATGCCGACTTGCCGGGCGGCAACTCGGCGGACTTCTGCGCCGTCGTAGATGATGAATCGACGACTTCAGGAGTGATATGACCGAGCCGAAGCCCGGGCGGATCATGGGGCGCTGGCGCCCGGTCCTGACATGGACGCTGGTGGGCTCGTGGGGCGCGTGGGCGGCGGTCCGGCTGACCGGAGCCGATCGCCTGCCGGGCCTGGGGGTGCCGGTCACTCCGCTGCTCTCCCTCACTCCCTACGTGGCCGCCGCCGCGCCGGTGCCGGTCATCTGCGCCGCGGTGCTCCGCCGGCGGCGGGCCACCGCGGTGGCCGCGGTGGTCGCCGCCGGGCTGGTGGCGGCCGTGCTGCCGAGGGTCGTCGCCGCCGACCAACCCAGGGTCGCCGGCCCGGCGCTCCGGGTGCTCAGCGGCAACCTGATGTTCAGCCGGGTCGACCCCGAATATCTGTACGGCCTGATCGAGCGCACCCGCGCCGACGTGGTCAGCCTCCAGGAGTTCAACCAGGACGCGGCCGACGGCCTGGCGAAGGCGGGACTCGGCCGGCTGCTGCCGTACCACAACCTCGACCCGCGCTGGGAGGCCGGCGGCTCTGGCATCTACTCGCGCTTCCCGCTGAAGCCGCTGCCGTCGCAGCCCGGCACTGCGATGGCGATGCCCAACGCCGAAATCGACCTGCCCGGCGGGCGCCGGCTCCAGGTGACCGCGGTGCATCCGCTGCCGCCGATCTCGGGCCCGGCGTTCGAGAGGTGGCGCCACGACCTTCGCGGGCTGCCCGCCGCCGACCCGCACGGCCCGGTGCGCGTCCTGGCCGGCGACTACAACGCCAGCCTCGACCACGCGATGCTGCGATCGGTCCTCAGCCGAGGTTACGTCGACGTGGCCGACCAGGTGGGCAAGGGCCTGGTCCCGACGTGGGGGGTGGACATCTACGGCCCGCCGCTCTCCCTCGACCACATCCTGGTCGACCGGAGATGCGCGGTACGGCGGGTGTCGATCCACGACCTGCCCGGCAGCGACCACCGCGCGATCCTCACCGAGCTCCGCCTGCCGTAGCGCGAGGTCACCCCCCCCGGGCGGGCACGTACGGCGAGGCACGGCAGACTGGGCGGTGTGGCCCACCTCGTTCCCGTCGCCGACCCTCGCGATCCGCGCCTGCGCGACTACGTCCGGCTGACCGACGTGCAGCTGCGCAAGACCCTGGAGGTCGACGAGGGGCTGTTCATCGCCGAGGGGGAGAAGGTCGTGCGCCGCGCGGTCGAGACCGGTCACCGCGTCCGCTCGCTGCTCATGGCCGCGAAGTGGGTCGAGCCGCTGTCGGACCTGCTCGACCGGGTCGACGCGCCCGTCTACGTCGTGGACGACGCCACCGCCCAGACGGTGACCGGCTACGCCGTGCACCGCGGCGCGCTCGCCTCGATGGCGCGGCTGCCGCTGCCCTCGGTGCCCGAGATGCTGGCCGGTGCCGGCCGCCCGGCGGCGGAGCCCGGTGAGACCGCGTCCGGACGAGCCGCCGCACCGCTCCGGCGGATCCTGGTGCTGGAGGATCTGGCCGACCACGGCAACGTCGGCGCGATATTCCGGTGCGCGGCCGCCCTGGGCATCGAGGCGATCGTCCTGTCGCCGCGCTGCGCCGACCCGCTCTACCGCAGATCGGTCAAGGTCTCGATGGGCGCGGTCTTCGCGATCCCGTACGCCCGCATGACCAACTGGCATGACGGACTGGCGGACCTGCGTGAGTCGGGCTTCCAGCTACTCGCCCTCACTCCGGACCAGTCGGCGGTGCCGATGGACAAGGTGGCGATGGGGGAGCGGGTCGCGCTCATGCTGGGCTCGGAGGGCGACGGTCTCTCGTCCCGCTGGTTGCACGAGGCGGACGAGCCGGTGTGCATCCCGATGAGCGCGGGCGCGATGGCACTCGGCGTCGACTCCCTCAACGTGGTCGCCGCCGCCGCCATCGCGTGCCACGGTCTGATGACGCACTGACACCGCCGGTCATCGCGCAGCGCCGCGTCTCAGCGGCGGATCGTCCGGTAGACCCTGGTGACGTACGGCAGCTCGAACGAATCGGGGAGGTCCGCGGTGAGCCGCCGGACTCCGGCCTCGATGTCCCTGCGGAGTTCCGGCCCCGCGACGAGGTAGTAGGACCGGGACTTCAGCAACGCCAGCAGTGAGCCGGGAGTGTGCGGCTGACCATGCCGGAAGTCGCGGTGCTCGGCCGGCCCGAAGGCCTCCCCGAACTGGTCCCGGGCCAGCCCCCGGGCGTGCGCCGACCCGTCGCGGTCGGCTCCCGCCAGCTCCGACAGCCGGGCCACCCAGGCCACCGACTCGTCACGGAGGTTCCAGACGGGGGCGAAGACCCCGCCGGGCCGGAGCACCCGCGCGATCTCCGCGTGTGCCACCTCGGGGTCGAACCAGTGGTAGGCCTGGCCCGCCACCACCGCGTCCGCCGATCCGTCCGGCATCGGGATCCGCTCGGCGGACCCCTCGACGGCGGTGGCGCCGGGCAGCCGCACGGCCAGCCGTGCCCGCATGCCCGGGTCGGGCTCGACCGCGGTCACCTCGTGCCCGAGCCCGGCCACGACCTGCGTCAGCAGGCCGGTGCCCGCCCCGAGGTCGATGACCCGCACCGGCGTGTCACCGAGTGCCCAGGCGACAGCCTCGGGCGGATACGAGGGACGGACCTGGTCATAGGAGTCGGCGGCCGCGCCGAACGACAGCCGTTGCGCCTGAAATGAGTGCTCGTCCATCCGTCCACGATCTCACCGTCGCGGGAACCGGCCGGGAAAGGGCCCGGCGGCATGTCGGTCCGGCGGTCCGCCGGGCGACGAGTGAGTGAAGGCAGGTCACGGCCACCGCGAGGCGGGGCCACCGCCGAACGCACCAAGGACGAGGCCACCCTCCATCCGAGAAGGGCCTCACGATGACAGTCTTCTCGTTTCGGTGTGCTCCACCGTCGACCGGGACGAAGATGTCCATCACACGTGCCGGCCCGGCACGGTGAACCGGGCGCCGCGGGGATGCGTACGTCCTGGCGAGCTTCAGGTATTTCGAACGAGGGAGAGCCTCCGATGGGACGACCACACCGCTTCACCGGCGGCCGCGTCCGACTCTGCGCGGCGGCCGTCGCCGTGCTGTCCGCCGTCGCCTGCTCCGGGCAGAAGTCCCCCTCGGACGGTCCCTCCGGACCCACCGGAAAACAGTTCAGCCTGGAGCAGATCGCGGCCCAGACCGACTGCCGCATGCAGTTGCAGAACAACGTCGCCGAATTCCGCCAGGGTGCCTGCAAGACCGACAAGGGCCGCTACGTGGTGCTGACGTTCGCCACCCAGCAGGCCGGCGACGAGTGGCTGGCGGAGGCGAAGAACTGGGGCGGCACCTACCTCGTCGGCCCCCGGTGGGTCGTCGTGGGCACTCCCCAGCAGCTGCAGGGTTTCCGCGCCAAGCTCGGCGGCACCATCCAGGCCGGCGACGACCACAGCGGTACCGGCAAGCCGCACGCCCACACCCCCGGCTCCTGAGCGGCGCCCCCACGGGAGATCTTTCGCGTGCTCACGGTAAGGAAACGAACGCGCTGCGTGTCGTGTGTTTCTGCGGGGTATGTACGGTCTCAGTCGTCGCGTGCACAGAGGTGCTGATCGCGGCAGAGTGACCGAAATGGTCGGGGACGGGGGGCGTCGATGATCGAACGTGAAGAGTCAAAACGCGGCGGCACGGTCAAAGTCACTTTCACCTTGCCGGCACATGAGCCGGACGGGCCCGTTTCGGTGGTGGGTGATTTCAATGACTGGGATCCCTACGCGCACCCGCTGGTGCCGGAGGGCGATCTGCGCCGTGCCACCGTCGGGCTCCGCAGGGGCGGCCTGTACGTCTTCCGGTATCTGGGCGACGCCGGACAGTGGTTCGACGACGAGTCCGCCGACCTGCTCGATCATCGCGGCGGGGTGATCCGCACGTGACCTCGCGGGCCGCGCCGAAGGTGCAGCCCGAGCACGTACCGGCCCGCCACGCGAACGCCACGCCGCCCGACGCGCCGCGGATCGTCTCCCGGCTCGCCGGCGAGTTTCCCGCCGTCGACCGGCAGATTGTCGACCGTCAGGTGCGTGACACCTGGAACTGCGCCCTGCATCTGGGTGCGGACGTGACACCGGACCTCGTCGAGGAGCTCGCCCGGGAACACCTCATCGCGCTGGACGGATCGCTCGACCTCATGCGGCCCGTACGCGGCCGCGGACGACCACCTCAGGGCCGGCGCTAGCCGGCCTCCCGGCCGGGAGGCCGTGCCAGGACCATGAGCGGCGCCGGGGGCGCCGTGCTCGGGCGTGACCGGGAGCCGTGCCGGGCTCCCGGGGAGATCAGATCTCGAGCAGGTCGAAGATCACGCCTCCGTGGTTGACCACCCGGTACCCGAGCTCGGGCAGGCGCTGTTCGGTATAGGCGGTGAGTTCGGCCATGCCCAGGCTCGGGGAGGGATGATCCTGGGCGACCGGGGCACCGGTCAGGGGCTCGCCGGTGTCCTCGTCGGTGACGATCCGGTAGATGAAGATCGTGTATCCGTCGTTCTCGCGTGATGCCTCGAGCACCGCCCGGTGGGTGGGCGTGGTGCTCATCGAGGTCACCTGTTCGGCGACCCAGGTGGGGGTGATGGCGGCGATCCGGCGGCCACCGCTGGTGATGTGAGTGATCCCTCCGTGGTGCACCGCGTGATTCACGTAGTCCACGAAGTGATCTCTGACGTCCTCGACGTCTACGTCTATTTGATCCATGGCTCATCCCTCGATGCTAAGGATCATCGGCACAGGACTGACCGTATCTCTTCGGGCGCTGCCCCGGAGGGATTGAGCGATGGTTTGCTGTCCCATAAGGGCAGACGTCCACTTTTTAGTGGATTAGACGGTATGAACGCCGCCCGGATCACAAGTGCACGTGCACTCGCACGTGCATCGATGCTTGCACCTGCACGGGATCGGGAGCAAGATAGGTCTTACCGCCGCATCCGCTCCCCGATCCGATCTGCCTCGAAACCGCCCCGCCTCTCACAGTCCCATCTGCCCGGAGGCAGCCGCATGTCACACCTGACAGACAACGACCGACAGGCCCTCGAGCTCGCCAGAGATCTCCGCGCGCACATGCAGCAGTGGCTCGCCCGGCATGGCGCGAACGGCTCCTTCTCCATCTCGCCCTTCGTCGATCCCACCGGCAAGCCCAGTGTGATCATCACCATGGACTCCCCGCTCGCCCTCGCCATGGTGCGCAGCCTGGACCAGCAGCAGCCCGCGGCGCCGCAGCCGCCGCCGCGCCAGCAGGGCCAGCAGGGCCAGCACGGCCAGCCTCTCCCGCCGCCCCGGCACCTGGGAGTGCTGCCGACCCAGGCGACCGCGTGAGTCACGGCGCACTCGACGAGGGTGCGCCGCCCCCGGCGGTGCACACCGACCGGGCCACCTGAGGGCTGCCCCGCCGGGCCGGTGAGAGGCACGGCGCGCTTCGCGACGGAAGGCGACACGGAGGCAGGGCCCCGGAACATGCGATGGGTGCCACGCGGACGACGTGGACCGCGGCGGACGGCGACCATCGGGGTGGTGGAACGTCGAGCCGCCATGACGAACAGCCGGTCTTCGACCGGGCCCGGACGGAGAGATGCCGCCCGGCCGCCCGGCGTCGCCACCGGCCCGGCGCTCGCCGCCGGCTAACCCTCGAAGAGACCGCGCCTGCCGCGGCGGTGGCCGCCCTTGGCGCGGGGCCGCACGGAGCGGGCGCCGACCAGCCGCACCTGGGTCAGCAGCACCGAGAAGATCACCAGCAACGCCGCCAGCCAGGCCGCCTGCGTGCCGGCCACCCGCTGGAACGTGAGCTCCTGGGCATCCGGTGAACCGTCGCGCATCGCCGTGGTGCTGCCCGACAGGCCCGTGGCCGCCGGGCTCGACGGTGACCCCGCCGCGACCTGGGGCAGCGCGACCTCCGGCACACCGGCCGGCTGGATGGACCCCGCCGGACTCGGCGGGGTGTAGCCCCCCGCGCCGCCGGCCCCGGTGGGCGTGGCGGGCAGGGCGGGCGTCGCCGGCGGCGTCGTCGCCGGTGTCGCCTTGGGCGCCGCGGCGACGTTGATCGTGCGGGTGGTGGACCTGGGCGCGGCCTTGTCGGCAGCCGCGGCCGCCACCTTGGCGGTCAGGACGAGCTTGCCGGGCTTCATGGCCTTCGGCACGGTCACCGTCACCGTCACCGTCTTGTTGGTGGTCGTGAGATCGCCGAGGGCGTACGAGCCGGTGGGAGTGGTGGCCGCCTTGGGCTTGGCGGACAGCACCAGAGTCGCCTTGTGCGCGACGGCCTTGTTCGCGTGGACCACGACGTACAGCGTGACCTTGTCGCCGGGATGCGCGGCCGCCGCGACGGGGGTGGTCGAGACCTCCAGCACCGGGACCGGGGGAGGCGGCTTGGTCGGCGTCGGTGTCGGTGTCGGCGTAGGGGTCTTCGTCGCCGGAGAGGTCGGGGTCTTCGTCACCGTGGGCGTGCTCGGCGTCGCCGAGGCGGTCGGTGTCGTGACCGGTGTGGCCGTCCCCGGACTCGGTGACGGCGTGTCCTGCGCCGTCGCCGACGGCGCCATGGCGACCGCCACGACCGCCGCCGCGCCCAGTCCTACCCAGATCGGATGATGTCCCGATCGAGAGAGCACAGCCTCCGCACCTCCGTCGTCTCGTCGCGTCCCGCGCGCCAGGACCGGTCTACCCCTGGAAGCGCCTAGGCATTCAGACGAACACGACCGGCCGAGCAAATCAACCGAGGTGCTGCGAAACGTCTAGGTGTACCTAGATCAATTCTTCGTGAAGATCTTGTACTTCCGCACGAGGTGCCCAGGTCTGCCACACACCGTGGTCGACCCTGTCCAGGCCGAGCCGCTGGGCGACCGGCCCGCGCCCGCCGATGTACTCCACCCGCAGCCAGGTCTCGTGCTCACCGACGATGATGAACGGCTCGCCCTTCCAGCTGCACACGGTCCGTACGTAGCGCAGGGAGTCGAGCTCGGCGGTGGGCACGATCCGGCGGTGCCGCCCCGCACGGACCTCCTCGAAGCCCTCCGCGGGCTCGGTGGCGTAGAGCCGGGTCTCGCCGTCCGCGCCGGGACCGGCCTCGTACTCCACACCGCGCCACCGCGCGATGAAGCCATCACGGATCATGCCCATGGACTCGCTCCGCTCACGTGTTCATGGCGCTCGCTTCGCTCGCGCGGTCCGCGGGCGCTTTGCCGCCCGCTCACGGGTCGCCCGCCGTTTCGGGTTGGAGCCAGGTCAGCTGGTCCGGGTCGTACATCGCGACGAACCGTTCGGAACGATCCCGGCCGAGGTGGTACATCTCCGCGCCGTAGGGCAGCCGGGTGCTGTCGACCTTGTACTCGCGGATGCTGCCGCCGCTGCCGGGTGCGAATCCGGTGCCCTGGAACGGCGCCGGCTCCACCACCCAGCCCGACTCGCCCCAGCCGAGCAGCTCCTCCTCGGTCTGGCCGCCGAACGGGATGCGGTAGAGGTCCTCGCAGTACGCCGGCCAGCGCATGATGTAGACGCCCTCGTCGTCCAGGGAGAACGGCGAACCCTCGTAGAGCAGGCCGAGCGCCTGGTAGAGCTGTGCCGGGGTCTGCAGGTCGCTGACGTCCGCGGAGGGGTGGACGAACCCGCCGACCCGGTCGTACCCCTGCTCGAGGTACCAGGCGACGTGCGCCGCGGGCAGCACCTTCTGCATGATGGCGGGGCCGGTGCGGGGCGTGCCGCCGGAGCGGGGCGCCGGCACGGCCACCTCGGTGCCGGCGGGCGCCTGCTGGGGCTGCTGCGCCGCCGGCTGGGGCTGCGCCTGCTCGGCCGGGACCGCCTGCTGGGCGGGCGGCCTCATCAGGCCGACTCGGGTGGACCACTCGCTGAGCGCGTGCACCTGGTCGCCGCGCAGCGAGGCGCCGATCCGGGTGCCCGGGTTGAGGAGCATCGTCCACTCGGCCCGCGGCCAGTGCCGGATGAGCTCCCGGAAGTCGGTGTAGACGAACCGCGACGAGGCCGCCGAGCCGACGAGCGCCTCGCGGAGCCGTACGAGCGAGGTGAAGACCTGCACGGCGGAGTCGCTCCGCATGGCCGCGTCCCAGCGGAACTCCGGCTCGGTGGGGGTGACCTCCAGCGGCGCGTCGGCGGCGATCGGCACCAGCACGTTGGCGGCGAACAGCACCCGCAGGAAGGCGTCGGTGTCATCGGCCTCGGCGGCCTCGAAGAGCTCCTGGTCGATCCGGTTGCCGGGCTCGAACTCCGGCGCCGGGGCCTGCGCGGGCGGGCCGGCCAGGTCACGGACCTGGTCGCCCGGCACGGCGGCGTCGATCGGCGTGCCCGGGTTGAGCACGAGCGTCCAGCCGGGATCCGCCCAGGCCGACACCAGGTCGAGGACCTCCGGCATGACGAAGCGGGACTGCCCGATGGCGTCGTGCATCCACTTGAGCGAGGTGAACACCATGATGGACGGCCGCTCGTGCACCGGCACCGCCAGCCAGGGGAAGTCGGGGTCGTCGGGCTTGGTGCCCCACGGGGTCTCCGCCTCGGCGGGCACCAGCACCTGCCCGCTGAGCAGGATCTTGAAGAAGGCCTCGAGGTCGCGACGGGTCATCGCGTCGAACAGCCGCTCCTCCATGTCGTTCTGCGGCTCGAAGTGCTGGGCCATCCGCTGCGCGCCCTGCTGGTCCGACCACTCGGCCAGGCTGGGCAGCTGCTCGCCGGGGAGGGAGGCGCCCACCGGGGTGCCGGGGTTGACCGCCAGGGACCAGGCGCGGTCCGGCCAGTGCCGGATGACCACGGTGAACGGGAACCGCAGGAACTCCACGGGCCCGATCGCCTCGTGCAGCCGCTCCTGCGAGGTGAACAGCGTGATCGTCGTCCGGCCGCCGGCCTCGGTGGGGTGCCACGGGAAACCCGGACGGCCCGGATGGGGGCTCGTCTCGGCGCTGGTGTCGAAGTCGGCCGGGATCGGGACCAGCACCTCGGCGCCGAGCAGGATCTTCACGTACGCGTCGTTGTCACCCCGTGCGCCGGCGTGCAGCAGCTCGTGCTCGATCTCGCCCACCGGCTGGAAGGCCGGGGCGGGCGGGACGGCGGGCTCGGCGTTCGCCGCGGGCACGGGGGTGGCCGCGGGCACCGGCGGGACGGGGCCCTCGCCGGTGGACTGCAGCACGTCCGGCTCGAACTCCTGGGCGTGCGGCCGGGTCTCCCACGGCGGCGGCTCGGCGGCCGGGCGGGGGATCGGGATGCGTCCCGGCCCGATGCCCGCCTGCGGTGGCCGGGCGTCCCCGTCCGCGAGCTGCCGGACGAACCACGACGGCAGATGCCCCTGGATCGGCAGCCCCGCGTCGACCGCCAGCCACCAGCGGTTGTCCGGCCAGGCCCCGGCGATGTCACCGAACTTCAGCTTCATGAAGTGCTGGAACCGCGGTCCGAGGCAGGCCCGCATCGCCTCGGGGGAGGTGTAGGCGAGCACGTGGGTGCGCCCGTCCGCCTCGCTGGTCGGCCAGGCCGGCTGGGCCTGGTTGGCGAGGACCTCGTCGACCTGCTCCGGTGAGACGGGGACGAGCAACTCGGCCTGCGCCAGCAACCGGAAGTACGCCTCCTGGTCGCCGGACTGCAGCACACCCTGCATCCGGTGCTCGACCTCGGACACGGGCTCCCAAGCCTCGGTCACGTTCGCCACCCCCTGACCATGCTAGCGGGCGCCCGGACAGTGAACGCTGGGTTTGTGACGCTGTCCCCGAGGCCGCATCGGACCTGCCCACGCTACATGGGCGAACACCCACAAAGACCCTATCGGTCAGCCAATCGGCCGAGGGCGGTCACCAATCGGTCGACCTGTTCGATGGTCGTGCCGACCCCGATGCTCGCTCGTACCGCGGTGCCCGCACCCTCCGAACAGCCGGCCGTGCCGCTCCCGACCAGACGCCGGACGAACGGATGGGCGCAGAACTTCCCATCCCGGACCCCGATGCCGTGCTCCTCGGACAGCGTAAGGGCCAGCTCACGCGCGTTCCAGCCGTCCAGCACGAAAGACACGATGCCGATGCGGGGATGCCCGGCGTCCCACAGGCCGAGCTCCCGCAGACCGGGGATCGTCGCGAGCCCGCGCCGCAGCCGGGTCAGCAACCGGTCCTCCTCGGAGATCAGGGTGTCCCACCCCGCTCCGTTGAGCGCCGTGCAGGCCGCGGCCAGCGCGATGGCGCCCAGCACGTTGGGGGTGCCCGCCTCGTGCCGCTGCTGCGGGTCGGTGGCCCAGACGGTCTCCCGGTCCACGTGCGAGGTCGCCCCGCCGCCCTTGAGGTACGGCTCCGCGGCGCGCAGCCAGTCGGGCCGCCCGACCAGCACCCCGGCCCCGAACGGCGCGTACAGCTTGTGCCCAGAGAAGGCGACGTAGTCCAGGTCGAGCGCGGTCATGTCGATCGGCCGGTGCGGGACCAGCTGGGCGGCGTCGACCGCGATCCGGGCCCCGTGCCGGCGGGCCACCTGAGCGAGCCGCCCGATCGGCCACAGCTCGCCGGTGACGTTGGAGGCGGCGGTGACCACCAGCAGCCGCGGGCCCTGCGGGGCGTCCCCGAGCGCCCGCTCGGCCGCGGCGACCGCCTCGGCCGGAGTGGCGGGCGCCGGCAGCCGCACCGGCCTGCGCCACGGCAGCAGGCTCGCGTGGTGCTCGGTCTCGAACACCACGACCGTCGTGCCCTGCGGCAGGGTGCGGGCGAGGAGGTTCATCGAGTCGGTGGTGTTGCGGGTGAAGACCACCGCGTCGCGCCGCCAGGCGCCGACGAAGGAGCGTACGGTCTCGCGGGCGCGTTCGTAGGCGTCGGTGGTGACCTGCGAGGCATAGCCGGCCCCGCGGTGGACACTGCTGTAGTACGGCAGCGCCTCGGTGACCGCGTCCGCCACCGCCGTCAGGCAGGGGGCGCTGGCGGCGTAGTCGAGGTTGGCGTACGGAACCGTACCGCCGCCCGCGACGGGGGCGAGCGCGCCGGCTCCGGCGACCCGCAGCCCGCCCCACGGCTCGGGGACCGCCGGGGCGCGTCCGGGCGGACACGGAGCGGGGACAGGGCTGATCGCGACGGCGGGCATGGCAGGCCTCCACGGGTACGGGACCCGCGAAGAGCGCCCGGGGTCCGCGCTTGCCGGGACACGGTCGTGCCCGGCCTGGTCCTCACCCGGGGCACCCCGCCGCGGAGGGAGGGTTGCCGGCCAGCGAGCCGGGGCTTGACGCTGGCGCTCATGACCTGCCCAGAGGATAACCCGGGCGAGCGGGTGACCGTCAAACCGAACTGCGCTGATCTTCGCCGCGTCACAGTGATACAGATGTCCACCATGTACAGCTTCTGGGGTGGGACGACGGGAGATCGGATGCGCGACGGGCTGCGGCGGCGAAGGGGCATCGCCGTGCTGGTGGCGGTGGCGGGGATGACGACGCCGGCGGTGTCCGCCTGCGGAAGCGGCGGCAACACGTCGGCGATCTGCCGCGACGCGGAGAAGGCGTTCGGCGACTTCTCCGCCAGGCTGAAGACCATCTCCCCGACGGAGGCCGCCCAGTGGCAGCGGGCCTCGGCCGACCTGGCGACCAGGCTGGACGGACTCGCGAAGAGCAGTGACGACGCCCGCCTCAAGCGGACGCTCACCGACATGGCCGGGTCCTGGCGCTCCTTCGGCGGCACCGTCACCACCAAGGGCGAGACCACGCAGCTGTCGGCGATGCTCGCCGCGCAGCCGCAACGGCTCGCCGCGGCCTGCGGCTAGGGGACCTCCTGGGTCCGGGCCGTGGCCCGCGTCTGCTCCCGGCCGGCCGGGAGCACGTTCCTGACCGCCTGCGGTGACTTGGTCGGCTTCGGGTTCGTCGGCCCGGGCTCGGGCTCGTCGGGCCCCGGCTCCGGCGTGATCGTGGGGAGCTCCGGCGAGTGGGTGGGGGGAGTCTCGGGGGTCTCGCTCGGAGCCGTGGTCTCCGGACGCGGCCGGGTGGTCGTCGGGGCCGGCACCGGCGGTGAACCGCCGCCGTCGCCGTCGAAGAACGTCGGATCGCCGAACTCCTTGATCGGCAGGTTCTGGGTGGCCACCGTCATGTAGTCGTGCCAGATCTGGGCCGGGAGCGAGCCGCCGTAGGAGCTGAAGCCCGGGACCGTCACGGGCTTGTTCGGGTTGCTGTTGAACACGGCCACCGAGGTCGCCAGCTGCGGCACGAAACCGTTGAACCACAGGGCCCGCGCCCGGTCGGTGGTGCCGGTCTTGCCGGCGACCGGCCGGCCGTCGTCCAGTTGCGCCCGGGTCCCGGTGCCGGACTCGACCACCCGGGTCATGGCGTAGGTGGCGTCCCTGGCGACGTCCTTGCCGAAGGTCCGGTTGCTCTCGTCCTTGACCTTGTGCTCCTTGCCGCCGGCGTCGGTCACCGACGCGATGACGTGCGTCCGGTGGTGGACGCCCTCCGCCGCGAAGGTGGCGAACGCGCCGGCCTGCTGCGCGGGGCTGAGCGAGACGGTCCCGAGCGGGAAGGAGGGCACGGTGTTGGCGCTGTTGGCCGTGAGCTGTTTCCGCGGGATGCCCATGTTCTCGGCCATCGCGGTGATCCTGTCGAGGCCCACCTTCTGTCCGAGGTTGACGTAGGCGGTGTTGATGGACCGCTGCGTCGCCTCGATGAGGTTGACCTGGCCGTAGCTGGTGTTGCTGTCGTTGTGGATCTGGGCGCCGCCGAAGGTCTGCGGGGAGCTGCCGTCGACGGTGTAGTCGAGGCCGAGACCCTGGTCGAGCGCCGCCGCCAGGACGTACGGTTTGAACCCCGACCCCGCCTGCACGTACGACCCGAAGGACGTGCTGAGCTGCGTCTCCAGGTAGTCCTCGCCGCCGTAGAACGCCTTGACGGCTCCGCTGGAGGGGTCGACCGTCACCAGCCCGACCATGATCTTCTTGCTGGTCCCGGCGGGCAGGTCGGCCTTGACCGTGGCCGCCGCCGCGGCCATGAGGCCCTTGTCGAAGGTGGTACGGATCTTCAGGCCGCCGCGGTTGATCTCGTCCTCGGAGTAGCCGCGCTCCTCGAGCTCCTTGATGGCGATGTTCTTCATGTAGCCGATCTGGCCGCGCAGGCTGTTGGTCAGCTTCTGCTTGGCCAGCGTGGGGAACTTCAGCCCGGCCGCCTCGGTGGCGGACAGGGAGCCCATCTGGACCATGCCCCCGAGCACGTAGCGCCAGCGGGCCTCGGCGGCCGGCCGGTCGGCCGGGGCCGCCTCGCCGAACGAGCTCGGCTGCTGGATGGCGGCGGCCAGATAGGCGCCCTGCGCGGCGGTGAGCTTCTCCACCGGCACGCCGAAGTACGCGCGGGCCGCCGCCTCGATGCCGTACGCGTCCCGGCCGAAGTAGATGGTGTTGAGGTACTGCTCGAGGATCCAGTCCTTGGACTTCTCGTTCCCCACCTTCATCGAGATCATGATCTCTTTGAGCTTGCGGAAGACGGTCCGCTCCTGGCTGAGCCCGCTGTAGTAGTTGCGGACCATCTGCTGGGTGATGGTGGAGCCGCCCTGCACCTGGCCGCCGGACACCGTCGACCACATGGCGCGGGCGGTGCCCTGGACCGACACGCCCGGGTCCTGGTAGAAGCTGCGGTTCTCCGCGGCGAGCACCGCCTCCCGGACCGGCTTGGGCACCTTGTCGAGATCGACGATCGTGCGGTTGGGGCCCTGGCGCGCGATCTGCGTCTTGCCGTCGGAGTAGTAGAAGACCGAGCCCGCGGCGATGGACGCGCTCTTGGCCGACGGGATGGGGGTCAGCAGATAGGCGATGGCGAACAGGAGCGCGCAGAGGCCGAACGTGATGAGCACCCCGAACGCAGCACGGCGGGCATACCGGGCTTTGCGGCTGCGCTTGGCGCGTTCCGGTTCGCCGGTGGCCGGTGAGGCGCCCGGGTCGGCGGGCTCGTCGCGGTCCGCGACGGCGGCGGCCGGGGCGAGCGCGGCGGCGGGCTCGTCCGGCACCTTCTCCGGCTCGTCCTCCGGCTCGTCCTCCGGTTGGTGCTCCGCCTCGTCCTCCGGCTGGTCCGGCGGGACATCAGGGTCATCCGGTTCATCGGAGGCGTCTTCCGGCAGGGCCTCGAGCTCGTCCGGCGTGGCCTCCGGCAGGTCCGGCGCGTGCTCCGCTTCGTCCGGGGTGTCCTCCGGCAGGTCCGGCGTCTTCTCCGGCTCGTCCGGCGTGTTCTCCGCCCGGTCTTCCGGCTCGGCCGGTTCTGCGGGCGCGTCCTCCGGCAGGTCCGGCGGCTCATCCGATTCGCCTGACTTGTCCGCCAGGTCCGCCGGCTCGTCCGGAGGCCGGGCCGGGTCCGGCGTGCCGGGCTCGTCGGGCTCGATGGGCGTGCCGCTCGGCGAGCCGATGCCGTTCCTGCTCACTTGCCCCCCGTGACAGTGATCGTGACCGAAGTTACCCGAGGGGATTCAGGTGGTCCCTTCTACGAATATGACGGTTACGAACGCGTCACGGTTGACACGTATCCGGCGGGGGACTCGTACAATCCCCCGCCGGTCGCAGCGCCTTGAATACGGCGGCCGTCAGTAGGCGGCCACGACATCGACCACGAAGACCATCGTGTCGGTGCCCTTGATCTCGCCCTGGCCCTGCGAGCCGTAGCCCTCCTTGGGCGGGACGACGAGCAGCACGCGGCTGCCGACCTTCTGGCCGACCAGGCCCTTGTCCCAGCCGGGCACGACCTTCCCGGCGCCGATGGCGGTGATGAAGGGCTCACCGCGCTGCCAGGTGGAGTCGAAGACCTTGCCGTTGCGCCACAGCACGCCGTGGTACTGCATGACCAGGGTCTGGCCCTTGGTGACGACCGGGCCGGTGCCCTGGATCAGCGGCGTGGCCGACAGCTTGTCCGGAGCGTCCCCCTTGGGGATCTTCACGGCCGGAGCCTGGCCGGCGGCTCCGCCGGTCACCTCGGGCAGCTTGGGATCGGTCTTCACGGGGGTGCCGGAGACCACGGAGTTCTTGTTGTAGGTGCCGACCACGTCCACGATGAAGACGAGCGTGTCGGTGCCGGAGACGCCGGCCTCCGGGCTGCCCTGCGCGCCCAGTCCGTCCGCTGGCGGGATCTCCAGCAGCACCCGGCTGCCGACCTTCGCGCCGGTCAGGCCCTTGGTGAGGCCGGGCAGCGACTGCTCGCCGCCGATCTGCAGCGGGGCGGGCTTGCCGCTCTTGAAGGTGGACTGGAGCAGCTTGCCCTTCTTCTTGGCCCCCCATACGTACGTGGAGGCGTTGATGAAGGCGAAGTCGCCCTTGGCCACCGTGGCGCCCTTGCCCTTGATCACCGGGACGACCTTGGTGGACTTGAGCTTGGGATCGGGCTTGACGCCCTTGAACGAGACGGCCGGCTCCTTGCCGTACGCGCCCCTGACCTCGATCTTCGGCTCCGGGCGGGTGAGCCAGTACGTGGTCCCGCCGGCGACGGCCAGCGCCGCCACCACCAGGCCGGAGATGATGGCCCGCTTGCGCCGGGCGGCGTCCGCCGCGGTCAGCGCCGAGGGCTTGGAGCCGCCCTTGGACTTGATGCCATGCGGGGTGAAGTCCTTGCGGGAGATGTCCCGAGCGCTCGGCAGCTTCGCCTTCACCGCTGGCTTGTCATCCTCAGACATGCTTCCTCACTGTTCCGGCTCGACGACGACTGCACAGGCGATCGCACACGGGATTCCCCACCCTGGCAGTAGATGGTGCATGACAGGGCGTATTTCCCGCATAAAGACCTGTTTCGGCGCACTCGCCGGGACCCGGATCTCCGCCGACGGCGAGGAGTCACTGTGGGGATCACCTGTCCGGTCCGTGGTGTCGGGTCCCCACCGCGGAAATGAGTGAACACCGAGCCGTCAAGATATCAGCGGTCCACATGCCGGGCGACGGAACCCGCGGGAGACCTCCGAGGGTGGCGGCCGCGATCCCGGCCACGAAAGATCACGAAGCGGCGTGGCGTGGCCCGGAGTGCGATGGTGGACGAATTTGCGGAACCTTTACGCACGGGTGCCGGTTCGGGCTGCGGAGCCTGTGCGTATCCACGCGAGGCCCGCAGGAGCAGGTCCCGTTCCCGCGCGCAGGTCACCGTCGTGCAGGTGGGCGGCAGGCCCCAGCGGCCGTGCAACCTCCAGACCGCGAGGCCCGCCACCGCCGTTCCCAGCAGGGCCACCGCCAGTGCCGGCGGGTGGGACCACCGATGGAACGAGTACTCCCCTGCGAAGGGCATCCGCACCAGCCGCGTGAGGAGGTAGCCGGCGGCGCTCAGCAGCCCCTGGAGCAGCGCGAACACCCACACCCCGGTGGAATCGCCGTACCACAGCGCGATCGTCGAGGTGATGGCCATGCCCACGGTCAGAATCGACAGGACGCCCAGGTAGGCCTCGATGTCGAAGGTCGCCGGAAGCATGGCCAGATGGGCGAGCGTGAGAGCGAACATTGCGCTCATGGCCGCCCATCGAGGGAGGTTCGATGAAGCCACGATGGATATGTCTCTCCGTCGGTCGAAAAGTCCGCCTCCGAGAGTGTCAAATCAATGGCAAACCACTGGTCAAGTCCTACGCCGCAGGGAGATCTTCTGTTGACCGTGAGCCGGTGACGAGTGCCGATCCCGGCGGTTCCGCCGCGGTCCGTACCGGGCCGGCGGGGGAGCGGCGCGGGAGCCGACCGGGCCGGCGCGGCAGATACCAGTTCCGCTCGCCCAGCAGGGTCATCACCGAGGGCAGCAGCACGGCCCGCACCACCGTCGCGTCGATCAGGATGGCGACCGCCAGGCCGACGCCGAGCTGCTTGAAGTCCTGCATGGAGAGGGTGGCGAAGATGGAGAACACCGCGATCATGATGACGGCGGCGCTGGTGACCACGCCCGCCGTCGACCGGATGCCGTGCGCCACCGCCGCCGTCGTGGGGAGCCCCGCCGACCTGGCCTCCTGGATCCGGGAGACCACGAACACGTGGTAGTCCATCGACAACCCGAACAGGACCACGAAGACGAACAGCGGGATCCAGGACTCGAGCGCCCCGGGGGCGTGCGTGCCGATGAGCCGTGCACCCCAGCCGTGCTGGAAGACGGCCACCATCACCCCGTACGACGCCGCCACCGACAGCAGGTTCAGGATGATCGCGGTGACCGCGATCACGATCGAGCGGAACGAGACCAGCATCAGCAGGAACGTCACGCCCATGACGAAGGCGAAGACCGGCACGATGCCGGCCCGCAGCCGGGCGTTGTAGTCCACGGAGAAGGCCAGGTCCCCGGCGACGGCCACCTCCGCGGCCCCGCCCACGGTGCGGGGGATCGTCCTGTTCCGCAGTTCCGTCAGCGCGCTCGTATCGGCCAGCGGCACCTCGATCTCGGCGACGTTCGCGGCCCGGTGCTGGGTCACCCGGGCGCCGGGCACGGCCTGTGCCAGCGCTGAGATGGCCCGCTGGACGGCGGGTGCCCGGAGGTCGGGGGCCTTCAGCACGACCGTCGCCGGGGCCGGCCCGCCGGGGAAGGCCCGGGAGATCGCCGCGTAGGTCTGGACGAGGGGGTTGGCGGCGGGGAGCTGCCGGTCGATGCTCAGCTTCTCGGTGTGCATGCCCAGGGCGGGTGCGGCCAGCCCCAGCAGCAGCGCGGCCGCCAGTGCCGCGAAGACGCCCGGCCGTGCCAGCACGGGCCGCAGCACGGCGTCCCAGAATCCGCCCTCGCGGCGGCGGCGCGGCCCGCGCCGCCAGGGCATCCGGCCGAACTCGACCCGGTCGCCGAGCAGCGACAGCAGCGCGGGCAGCACGGTCACCGAGCCGGTCATCGAGATGAACACCACCAGGATCGTGGCCGCCGCGAAACCGTCGAAGATCTTCAGGCCGGTCAGGAACATCCCCGCCATCGCCACGATCACCGTGACACCGGAGATCAGCACGGACCGGCCGGAGGTGGCGGCCGCGACGCGCAGCGCCTCCTCCCTGGTGCGCCCGGCGGCGCGTTCCTCGCGCTCCCGGCGGATGTAGAACAGGCAGTAGTCGACCCCCACGGCCAGCCCCATCAGCAGCATCACCGAGTTGGCGGACTCGTCCATGGGGAGGAGACGGCTGATCGCCGAGAGCAGACCCAGCGCCGCCAGGAACGCGGTGAGCGCCAGGGCAACCGGCAGCACCGCGGCCAGCAGCGCACCGAAGGCCACCAGCAGGATGCCCAGCGCGAGCGGCACCGCGGTCCACTCGGCGCGGGCGAAGTCGGTGCCGAGCATGTGCTGGAACCACTTCTGCCCGCTGGCGTCGCCGACCTCGGAGACCGTCACCTCGGGATGGGCCCGCTGGACCGAGGCCACCGCGTCGAGCAGCGGCTGTACCCGGTCGGCGGCGGTGTCCGGGTCACCGGTCATGCTGAACCGGATCAGTACGTCGTGCCCGTCCGCGGAGGTCACCGTGGGCCGGAGCTCGCCCACCGCGCCGGTCGCGAGCACCTTGTCGCGCACCTCCCGTACCGTCGTGGCGGCCACGGGCCGCCCGGAGCCGCGGATCAGCACCATCTCCGTCGTGGCCCGGGTGATGCCGGCGTCGGCGAGGATCCGCTCGGCGCGGGCGGACTCCCCGGCGCCCTGCTCGGCCCGGGTCAGGCCGACCTGCCCTCCGCTGCCGCCGATCACCGTGGCCAGCGCCACCAGCAGCAGCCAGCCGAGGACGGCGGTCTTCCGATGCCGGGCGCTCCAGCCGCCGAGCGCGGCGGCGAGGTTCCTGTGTTGCTTCATGGGCATGACGCTAGGGAGCCGGTGAGCGCCCGGACATGGGGCTGGACGGTGGACGGGGGTGTAGGTGGATACACCCCCCTCCGGGCGCTCAGGGCCAGTGCGAGCACGTCGCCGCCGGGTCAGACTGGGGCCATGAACTCCCCGGTGATCCGCCGTGCTCTCACCGCCTGCGGGCGGGGGCTGACCCTCTTCGCGTGCACGATCGCGGAGGTCCTCGCGTTCGGCTGGGCTGTCGTGACCCTCGCCCTGCTGAGCGGTGGGCTGGGGGTGTTCCTGTTGCCCGAGGCGATCGGGAAGGTCCGCGCGCTGGCCGGCCTCGCCCGCCGGAGGGCCGGGGAGTGGGGCGGTGTGGAGATCGCGGAGCCGTACCTGCCCGCGCCGGAGTTCCAGCGCGGCTTCATCGGCCGGATCGAGCGGTGCCGCTGGCTGCTCACCGACCCGGCGACCCGCCGGGACCTGCTGTGGTGCCTGACCGATCCGGTGGCCGGGGGCCTCCTGGCGCTGCTGCCGGTCACCCTGATCGTGTACGGGCTGGAGGGCGTCCTGATGCCCGCGGTCTGGCAGCTCTTCCACGCGAAGGGCTACAGCGACTGGTACACCGCCGTTCCGGTCTCGTCGGAGGCAGGCCCGGTCACGCCCTGGCTGTGCGTCCCGATCGGGCTGGCCTTCATCGCGGCCGGTGTCCGGTGGGCCCCGCGGCTGCTGGAGGTGCACGCCCGCTGGACCCGGGTCCTGCTGGCGCCCACCCCGAAGGCCGGGCTGGCGCTGCGGGTGCGGCACCTGACCGAGACCAGGGCCGACGCGGTGGACACCCAGGCCGCCGAGCTGAGACGGATCGAGCGGGACCTGCACGACGGTGCCCAGGCGCGCCTGGTCGCCATGGGCATGAGCCTCGGCGCCATCGAGCACCTGCTGGAGCGTGATCCGGAGAAGGCCAGGCTGCTGCTCGCCGAGGCGCGGCAGGCCTCCGCCAAGGCGCTCAACGAGCTGCGCGACCTGGTCCGCGGCATCCACCCGCCGGTGCTGGCCGACCGCGGCCTGGGCGACGCGGTGAAGGCGCTGGCCCTGGACAACCCGCTTGAGGTGGAGGTCACCACCGACCTGGGCGGCCGGCTGGAGCCCCCGGTGGAGTCGGCCGCCTACTTCGCCGTCGCCGAGATGCTGGCCAACGCGACCAAGCACTCCGGCGCGCGCCGGGTGTGGATAGACCTCCGGCACGAGGCCGGCGTCCTGCGGATGACCGTCACCGACGACGGCCAGGGCGGCGCCTCGCTCTCCGGCGGTACGGGGCTGCGCGGCATCGAACGGCGCATCGGTACATTCGACGGGATCCTCGCCCTGAGCAGTCCTGCGGGCGGGCCTACGACCGTGACGATGGAGCTGCCGTGCGCGTTGTCCTCGCCGAGGACCTCTTCCTCCTGAGGGACGGGCTCGTACGGCTGCTTGAGGCGCACGACTTCGAGGTCGTCGCGGCGGTGGACAACGGGCCCGAGCTCCTGCGTGAGCTGCTGGCTCGGCGCCCGGACGTGGCCGTCGTGGACGTGCGGCTGCCGCCGTCGTTCACCGACGAGGGCCTGCAGGCGGCGCTGGCCGCCCGCCGGGAGGTTCCCGGGCTCCCGGTGCTGGTGCTCTCGCAGTACGTCGAGCAGCTGTACGCCCGGGAGCTCCTCGCCGACGGCACCGGCGCGGTCGGCTACCTGCTCAAGGACCGGGTGTTCGACTCCGGCCAGTTCATCGACGCGGTGCGCCGGGTCGCCGCCGGCGGCACCGCCATGGACCCCGAGGTCATCGCCAAGCTGCTGGCCGGCAATGCCCGCAACGAGCCGCTGGCCCGGCTGACCCCCCGGGAACGCGAAGTGCTGGAGCTCATGGCCGAGGGCCGCTCCAACGCCGCGATCGCGCAGCAGATGGCCGTCACCGAACGCGCCGTCGCCAAGCACACCGCCAACATCTTCGCCAAGCTGGACCTGCCGCCCTCCGACGACGACAACCGGCGGGTCCGGGCCGTGCTGGCCTACCTCAACCGCTGACGGTCCCCGG
The DNA here is from genome assembly GCF_050971785.1 of Actinomadura scrupuli. Taxonomy (NCBI): domain Bacteria; kingdom Bacillati; phylum Actinomycetota; class Actinomycetes; order Streptosporangiales; family Thermomonosporaceae; genus Actinomadura; species Actinomadura scrupuli. The sequence goes on from NZ_JBPCCU010000001.1 coordinate 1,528,447, forward strand.
CCAGGGCCGGGGCGATAATCGGTCGCGGCGCGCGGGCGGGCCGCCGACACTGAGGCCATGGGACGCACGGTCAGCGCACTGGTGACGTCGGGCCGGGACTACCTCGGGGCCGTCGGGCCGTTCGCCGTGGGCGTCGCGTGGTGGTCGGAGGTCGAGCCGGTCGTGGCGCACCTGAGCCGTGCGCTCGGCGTCCCGGTGCTGGTGCTGCGCCTGGTGCGGGTCGAGGGTGGAGAGGGCGGCCGTGACGGCCACGTGACCTACCACGTCGAGGCGCTGCGGCGGCCCGCCCCAGGGCTGCTGGACCGGCGGCCCGTCGATCAGGCCGTGCTGACCGCGCCGGAGGACCTGCGTTCGCCGTGGGCCCGGAGGGAGGGGCTGCTGGCCGCGCTCCGGTGGGCGTCGGAGGCGCTCGACGCCGCCGGCCGCCCGATGACCGGGCCGGCCGTGCAGCGCAGGACGTGGAACCTGTCCGGGGTGTTCCGCCTGCCCACCGCGCGGGGCGCGGTCTGGCTGAAGACCACGCCCCCGTTCGCGGCCGACGAGGCGGCGGTGATCGCCGCGCTGGCGGGGCCTGCCCCGGATCTGGTGCCGAAGGTCATCGCGGCGGGGGAGCGGAGAATCCTGCTCGAACACCTGCCCGGCGAGGACTGCTGGGACGCCCCGGCAGAGGTCGTCACCAGCGCGGTGCGCCGTCTCGTCGCCGCGCAGGCCGCGGTCACCGGCCGCCCGCCCGGACTGCGGGACCGGCGTGACCGTGTCATGGCCGAGGAGATCGGCGAACTCCTCGACGGCGAGGTGGCCGGTGACCTGACCGCCGGGGAACTGGCCGCCGCCCGTGACCTGGCGGGGCGGTGGCCCCTGCTGGCGGACTGCGGGCTGCCCGACACGATCGTGCACGGCGACTTCCACCCCGGCAACTGGCGGAGCGACGGCGGCCCGCCGGTCGTGATGGACTTCGCCGACGCGTACTTCGGCAACCCGGTCCTGGACGGCCTGCGGGCCTGCGACTTCCTGCCCGCGGCCAGGCGGCCGCTCGCCGCCCGGGTGTGGGCCGAAGCCTGGCGGTCTCGTGTCCCCGGCTGCGAGCCGGGCCGTGCGCTGACCGTCGCCGCGCCGCTCGCGCACCTGGCCTACGCCGTGCGCTACCAGGAGTTCCTGTCGGGGATCGAGCCCGCCGAGAGGGTCTATCACGCCGGTGACCCCGCCGCGGTCATCCGCGCCGCGCTGCGCTGCGCGAGCGCCTGAGGCCCGCCGGAGCGTCAGGCGGGCCGGGCGAGGGGGAGCCGGAGGACGAAGCGGGCTCCCGCGTCGGGTGCGTTCTCGGTGTGGAGGGTGCCGTGGTGGGCGTGGGCGATGTCGCGGGCGATGGCGAGGCCGAGTCCGGTGCCTCCGTTGTGGCGGCAGCGGGCGGTGTCGAGGCGGGTGAAGGGCTGGAAGATCCTTTCACGGTCGGAGGCGGGGATGCCGGGCCCGTCGTCGGTGATGGTGAGCTGGGCGGTGGTGTGCCGGCGCTGCAGCTGGATGTGGATGGTGCGGTCCGCGTACCGGCTGGCGTTGTCGAACAGGTCGGCGATCAGCCTGGTGAGGTGGGTGCGGGCGGCGTCGACGACGAGGGCGGGCTCTGCCTGCAACCGGATGTCGCAGCCCGGCCGGCGGGCGGCCTCGGCGCGGACGGTGTCCGTCAGGTCGACGGGTTCCCGCCGCGCGGCCGGGTCCGCGCCGACCTCCACCAGAAGGAGCAGGTCGGCGACGATGGCCTGGAGCCGGTCGACGTCGCGCAGTGCGGCGTCGAGCAGCCGGTCGAGGTCGGTCTGGTCGGGGTGGAGGCGGGCCTCCTCGAGCTGTGCGCGGAGCCCGGCCAGCGGGGTGCGCAGCTCGTGGGAGGCGTCGGAGGCGAACCGGCGCTGCTCGGCCCGCAGCCGATCGGTGACCTCCCGGAGGGCACCGGCGGGCGCGTCGTACCGCCTGGTGCGAAGATCACGGCCTGCCGTGCGCGCGCCTGGCGCCGGGTGGGCGCGCGTTCCATTGCCGCCGGCGGCGGCGGTGATGAGCCAGGTCGCCATGGCTGATCCGCCTTCGGGTCGTAATCGGGCTGTCGGGACGAGGCCCCGGTGTGCGGCCGGTCTGGCCTCCCTACCAGGCTCAGCGGGTTTTCCCAGGTCAGCAAGGGTCAACTCCTCGTAGGACCGGTCAGCCTGGGAAAGCCTGTACCAGGTAGCGTGGGAATAGGGCTCCCGGCCTCGTAAGGCATGGGTGATCGTCATGTCCACTGAACTGGGCGACTATCTGCGGTCCTGCCGGGCCAGGGCCCGGCCGGACCAGCTGGGCCTGCCTCAGGGCGGGCGCAGCCGGCGGGTGCCGGGGCTGCGGCGCGAGGAACTCGCCCACATCGCCGGGGTGAGCGTCGACTACGTGGCACGGCTGGAACAGGGCCGGGTCAGGTCGGCGTCCGCGGCCGTGCTCGGCGCGCTCGCGCGTGCCCTCAACCTGCAGCCCGACGAGTACGAATACCTGATGGGCTGCGCGCACGCGGCCGAGTCCGGCGGCCCCGGGGCCGCCGGGCGCCCGGGCCGGTCACCGGGCGGGCAGGTCCGGCCGGAGACCCAGCAACTGCTGGACAGCATGCACCTGGTGCCCGCCCTGGTGCTCGGCCGCCGGATGGAGATCGTGGCGTGGAACGCCCTCTGCGCGGCGTTGATCATCGATTTCGGCGCGCTCCCGGCGGCCGACCGCAATCTGCTCCGCCTGGCGTTCCTCACGCCCTCGACGCGCGCACTGTACGCGGACTGGCCGAAGGTCGCCCGGGAGTGCGTGGCCTACCTGCGCATGGACGCCGGCCGGTATCCCGATGACCCGCGCCTCGCGAGCCTGGTCGAGGAACTGTCGGCCAAGGATCCCGACTTCCGCCGGTGGTGGACCGACCACCAGGTCCGCGCGCCACGGTTCGGGCACAAGGAGTTCCTCCACCCGACGGCCGGTCCGCTGACGCTGGCCTTCCAGACCCTGGAGATGCGGGACGCTCCCTGGCAGACGATGCTCGTGTACACCGCCGAACCGGGTTCGCACTCGTTCGAGGCCCTGCGGTTCCTGGCCCGCCAGGCCGGCGTGGACCAGAGCGCCGCGCGGGTGTGAGCCGGGCGGGTCCCGCGCGTGCGACCCTGTAACTGGAGCCGTACGGCTCCGCCGAGGTTCCGGAGATGAGCCGCATGAGCGTAACCACACCGGAGGTCTGGCTGATGACCTCCGACGGGCACGACCTGATCCGGGCCACCGCGATCATCGCCGTGCACCTCGACGACGGCACGGTGGTGGCCAGGCTCGCCGACGCGGCACAGGAGACCGTGACCCTGGTGACGGGCTCGCCCGAGGTGGCGACGCCTCCGGACTTCCACCGTCAGATGATCCGGGCGGTCGCCGAACTGGCCGACAGCAGCGGAGCGCAGCTCGTACGAGCCGAGCGCGACCAGAAGGGCTGGCACTGGGCGGCCGAGCCGCTGTGACCGGCGGCAGGGAAAGGGCCCGCCTCCACCGGCGCTGACGCGCTCGGCCGGGACGGGCCCGGGCTCAGCGGTTCCGGCTACCGCAGGAAACGAACGCTCGCGAACCTGGTGTTGAGCATTTCGTGCCCGAGATGCAGAATCGCGCTGCGCCCCCTGCAGTGCGGTGCGGCGTACAGCACGGCGTCGCTGTTGGTGGCGTTGGCGGCCTGACCCGAGGCGTTCCCGAGCGTGTAGCACTCGTTGTCCCGAGGGTCGGTGAGCGTCAGGGGAACGTTGCCGGGCTGGGTGTGGAAGATGAACCGCCCGATGGCGGCGTGCGCGACGGAAGGAACTCCGACGAGGGTGAGCGTGCCGGCGGCCAGGCCGGCGGCGACGGCGACGGTGACGCGACGCATGGGTGTACCTCCTGCATGAGCAGTGATCATTACGCGGAGTCTACATAAGATCACTATGTGTGACGATCTTATGTCGCGCCGTGCCGCCGGGCCGGAGCGGACAGGGCCGGGCCGGTGTGATCGGCTCCCGGAGTCCGGTGATCCACTGATCGCCGTCCTCGGGACACTCGAGGTGGACACACGATGTAAGAGTCACGCCGCGCAGCCGGGCCGATCACACCGGGGAAGGCGCAGGACGAAGCGGGCCCCCCGTTCGCTGTCCTCGACGGTCAGGCTGCCCCCGTGCGCCCTGGCGATGTCCCGGGCGATCGCGAGGCCGAGCCCGGTCCCCTCGGTGTCCCGTTCACGGGAGGCCTGCAGCCGGGTGAACCGGTCGAAGACCATCTCCCGGTGCTCGGGGGCGATCCCGGCCCCGTCGTCGAGGACCTCGAGGACGGCGTCGGACCCCTCTGCCCGTACGGTGACGGTGATCTTCGAGTCGGCGTGCCGCGCGGCGTTGTCGAGCAGGTTGGTCAGCAGCCTGGTCACGCGCAGCCGGTCGCAGTCGACGTACACGCCGTCGCGCAGATCCTTGACGACCCGTACCCGGTGCTCCCGGCGGTCGATCTCCGCGCCGGCCAGCCGGCCGAGGTCGGCGGGTTCACGGACGAGGGGCGCGCCGGCGTCCAGCCGGGCCAGGGTCAGCAGATCGGACACGATCGCCTGCAGCCGTTCCAGCCCGGTGAGCACCGTGGTCGCGGTGCGCGGCCAGTCGGCCTCCTCGGGGTACATCAGCGCCTCCTCGACCTGGGTGCGCATGGCGGTGATGGGGCTGCGCAGGTCGTGCGAGGCGTCGGCGGTGAACTGCCGCAACCGCCCGTAGGCCCCTTCGAGCCGGTCGAGGGTGGCGTTCGCCGTCTCGGCCAGGAGCCTGATCTCGTCCTGGTTGCCGGGCACCGGGACCCGGCGGTCGAGGCCGCTGGCGGTGATCTCCGCCAGCTCGGTACGGATCGCGTCCACCGGGGCCAGCGACCTGGTCACCGTGAGGAACGTCCTGGCGGCCATCAGCGCCGTCGTCAGCAGGGACGCGCCGATCACGAGGAACAGCAGCGTACGGCTCCCGTACCAGGGGACGAGCGGGACCGCGGTGTAGAGCAGCCAGACCCCGTCCGGCTCGAACACCTTGGCCGAGACGACGGTCATACAGCCCTTGAGCCCGTCCGGCCGGCACACCGTCCGTTCCATGCGGACCTGCTCGGGGTCCGGGCGGAAGGTCGCGATCGGCGGCTTGCCGGCGAGCTTCCGGCTCGCCGCGACCACCCGGCCGCGCGAGTCCAGAACCTGGATCTCCTCCGGCCCCGGCAGCACCGCCGGCAGACGTCCCTGCTTGATCAGCAGCAGCACCCCGTCCGTGGCCGTGTTGACCCGCTCCGCGGTCCTTTCGTCCTCCCTGTTGCCCGCCAGGTTGAGCAGGAGCACGCCGACCGCGATGCACACCAGTGCCGAGAGAACGCCGGCCCGCAAGGCCAGGCGAGCCCGTAGCGATGATCGGTTCCAGTTCAGCACCTGACCCCCCGCAGGCGAGCTGTGCACCTCTCTCCAAGGCTTGCTCAGAAATCTGGCAACACGAGTGCAAGGTCCGGCAAACTTCCGGTACTGGGCGTACTTCACCACCGGCCGAGAAGGATGTCGTGCCTGACTTCGAGGATGACCTTGCCGCGGCGAAGACCGGCGACGATCTGGCGTTCGGCAGGCTGGTGGAGCGGCACCGGCGTGAGCTGCACGTGCACTGCTACCGCCTGCTGGGCTCGTTCGACGAGGCGGAGGACCTCGTCCAGGAGACGTTCCTGCGCGCCTGGAACAAGCGCGACAGCTTCGACGGCGGCCCGCTGTTCCGGGCATGGCTGTACCGCATCGCCACCAACGCCTGCCTCGACGCGATCAGGCGCAGCAAGCGCCGGGTGCCCTCGCTGTCGTCCTCCTTCGCGGAGATCCCCTGGCTCCAGCCCTACCCGGACCGGCTGCTGGACGAGATAGCGCCGCGGACGGAGGAGCCGGACGCCGTCGTCGTCGCGCGGGAGACCATCGAGCTGGCCTTCCTGGCGATCATCCAGCTGCTCCCGCCGCGGCAGCGGGCCGTGCTGGTCCTGCGCGACGTGCTCGACTGGTCGGCCGCCGACACCGCGTCGGCCCTGGAGATCAGCGTGGCATCGGTCAACAGCGCCCTGCAGCGCGCACGCGCCACCCTGCGCGAACAGCAGCCCGCCCATCGCGTCGCGACGCCCAGCGACCAGGAACGCGCCCTGCTGCTGGGCTTCATCGACGCGCACGAACGCGCCGACGCGGACGCGGCGATCGCGATGATGCGCGAGGACATCAGGATCACGATGCCTCCGCTGCCGCTGTTCTTCGAAGGCAGGGAGAAGATCGCGGACGCTCTGGTGTCGGGCCTGAAGGACCCCGGCGACTGGCGGCTCGTGCCGATCCGCGCCAACCGGATGCCCGCGGCGGCCAGCTATCTCCGCAAGCCGGGCGACACCGAGTTCCGGGCGTTCAAGCTCGACGTCCTGCGGATCGAGGGCGGTCTCGTCGCCGAGGTCACCACGTTCGGCGAGAGCCTGTTCCCCGCGTTCGGGCTCCCGCCGACCCTCGACCCGGCCGCCCCCCGCTCAACCCCCGTGATCACGCAATCGTTCGACGATTGACTACATGATCACGGAGGGTGCTCGGGGCGAGGTTCGTGAAGTAGCGTGCGACGCATGACGCCCACCCAGCTACGCGCGTTCGCCGCCGTGGTGCGGCTGGGGTCGGTCAAGCAGGCGGCGGCGGAGCTGGAGGTGTCCGAGGCGGCCGTGTCCCTGCACGTCGGCCAGTTGCGCAAGGAGCTCGGCGACCGGTTGTTCACCAGGACCGCGTCCGGGCTCGCCTTCACACCGGGCGGCCTGCGGCTGGCCAGCCGCGCGGTGGAGCTGCTGAGCCTCCAGGAGCGCACGATCGTCGAGGTGAGCCAGGCGGGCCGTGGCAGGAGGCTGTTGCGCGTCGCCGTGTCGAGCCTGTTCGCCGAGCACGCCGCGCCCGGCCTGATCGAGCTGTTCGCCGGCCGGGCCGCCGACCTCGACGTGGAGCTGAGCGTACGGGACCCCCGGCGGTTCGGCTCGCTGCTGCACGCGCGGGCGGCGGACGTGGCGATCGGGCCGCGGCCGGGCGGGGTGGACGAGTCGCTGGTCTGCCGGCCGTTCCTCAACTACCAGATGATCGTCGTGTCGGGTCCGGAGCATCCGCTGGCGGGGGCACCGGCCGGTGCGCTGCGGTTGCGCGAGCAGACCTGGCTGCTCGGCCCGTCGGCGGCCTCGGAGCTCGGGGTGGTGCCCGCGATCCTGCGCCGGATCAGGGTGCCGGAGGACCGCCAGCGCATCTTCCAGAGTCATTCCGCCGCGCTGGAGGAGGCCAAGCGCAACGGCGGAGTGGCCCCGGCGGTCTCGTTCGCCGTGGCCTCGGACCTGGCCAAGGGACGTCTCGTCCGCGTCGCCGGCCAGTCCCTGCAGTTCAACGGTGAGTGGACGACGTTGACGCTGGCCGCGGCCGGCGCGCCACCGGCCGCCGCCGAGCTCGTCCGGTTCGTGACCACGCCGCGGGCCACCCAGGCCATGCTCCGCGGGCCGGGTGTGCACGTGGGCCGGTTCCGCCCCGCCGTTCACGTCACGCTCTGGAGCTGACGGCCTCGGGAGACCCTGGCGATCACCTCCCGCAGGGACCTGAAGGTGTCCGCGGGGAGGATCTCGTCGCAGTGAGGGAGTGCGGCGGCCATACCGGCGACCCGCGGTTCGAAACCCGGAGCGGAGGCTCGGGGGTTCATCCAGATCACCCGGTGCGCGCGCCGGTTCAGCCGGGCCATCGCGGCCGACATGGCCTCCGGGGGATCGCTGTCCCAGCCGTCCGAACCGATGATCACGACGGCGCCGCGGACCGTCCCGCCGTGGTGCGACGACAGCAGCGCCTGCACGTTGGTGGCGATCCGGGTGCCGCCGAACCGGTCGGTGACCTTCTGGGTCGCCTGCTCGATGGCGACCGGCGCGGACCTATGCGTGAGGACCGTGGTCAGGCGGGTCAGCGTCGTCGCGAACGCGAACACCTCGGCGTGCGCGACCAGCGCCAGTGCCCGCATGAGATGGAGGTAGGCCGCCACCTGGGGCCGCATGGAGTGGCTGACGTCGCAGAGCATCACCACGGGCCGGGGCTTGTCGATCGCCCGGACCCGGACCAGCTCGGCGGGCTCCCAGCCGGTGCGGCGGGACCGGCTCATGGTGGCGCGCATGGAGATCCGGTGCCCGTGCGGGCTCACCGTACGGCGGCGGCTTCGCCGGGTGGGCCACTCGGCCACGGCGGACTCCAGCCACCTTCCGAGCAGCTCCATCTCCAGGGCGTCGAGCTGCTCGAACGGCGCGTCGGCCACTCCGGCGAGGTCGCTGGGCAGGCGGGCGGGCACGGCGAACGCGGCGTCGGAGTCGTCCGTGCCGGCGACCACCGGGGGCAGCGTCGTCCAGGGCAGCCCGGCCTCGTGCTCCCGGCCCGCGGAGGGCGCCCGTACGGGCGCGTACGCGTCGTCGCCACCGGCCGTCGCGGCGGGGGCCGGGCGGTGCGGGCGCGGATCGGACGCCGGTCCCGCGCCGCCGAACACCGTCGCGAACACCTCGTCGAAGATCTCGATCTCCGGGTGCCGGCGTACCAGGCTGAGCCGGGCGGCCCAGTACAGCCGCGACGGCGAGTCCGGCGGGGACACCGCCAGCGCGCGGACGAAGTCCTCCATCGCGGTGAGGCCGACCGGTACGCCGCGCAGGCGGAGCCGTACGGCGAGCGCGACGGCGAACGCCGCGTGGTCGATGCCCGGGAGCAGCGACGCCGCGGCACCGGGACGGCCCGGAGCCCTGTCCGGCGACCTGTCGGGAGGGCTGTCCGGGGGGCCCGCCGGAGGGCCGCCCGGGGGGCTAGGAGACAAGGAGGAACACGACCACGGCGGCGATGACGACGAGCGCCGCGACGACCGGGAGCGCCCGCTTGTAGAGGGACCCGCCGGCGACGCTCATCACGTTCAGCGGTTCCACCTCGTCCGGGGAGGTGATCGTGTGCCTGCCCGCCGCCGCGCCGGAGGGGCCCGCGGGCGGGACGAGCGCGTCCGGCGCTGCGGAGGCGCCGTCCGGGGAGCCCCCGGCGGTGGCCGGGACGGCCAGCCGTTCGCCGAGGCAGTCCACGAACCGGCCGAGCAGCTTCCCGGAGACCTCCTTGATCATTCCGCTGCCGAACTGGGCCACCTTGCCGGTGATCTTCAAGTCCGTGCCGACGGTGACGACGGTGCGGGCGCCGTCGGCGCGGAGCCGCGCGGTGATGGTGGCGGTGGCGGTGCCCGCCCCGCGTGAGTCACGGCCCCTGGCGTCGATGACGGCATGGTGGTGCGCGTCGTCCTTCTCGACGAACCGTGCCGTGCCGGCGTACTGGGAGACGATCGGGCCGACCTTGATCTTCACCTTGCCGGCATAGACGTCCCCGTCCACACCGGTCAGCTGGGCACCGGGCATGCAGGGCGCGATGCCCTCCAGATCGGTGAGCACCTCCCAGGCCCGGTCGATCGGAACGGCGACGGTGAACTCGTGGTCGATTCGCATGGCTGCTCTTGTCCCGTCGGTCAGCCGGACGCACTGCGCGCGTAGCCGGTGATGGTGTCGCGGTCGTCGGGGGTCTTCGCGATGGTGCCGAGAGCCAGCACGAGGTCCGCGCGGACCAGCTCCGAGGCGCCCAGCGCCGACAGGGCCGAGACCCAGTCGATCGTCTCCGCGAGCCCGGGTGCCTTGTCGAGGTCCAGGCGGCGCACCCGGGCGATGAAGTCGGTGGCCGACCTGATGAGCCTCTCCTCGGCGGCGGGGACCAGGCGGCGCAGGATCGCCGCGGCCCGCTCGGCGGCGGGAAAGTCGATCCAGTGGTAGAGGCAGCGCCGCCTGAGGGCGTCGTGCAGGTCCCGGCTGCGGTTGGAGGTGAGGACGACGACCGGCCGGCGCTCCGCGGTGAAGGTGCCGAGCTCGGGAACGGTGATCGAGGACTCGCCGAGAAACTCCAGCAGCAGCGCCTCGAACTCGTCGTCGGCCCGGTCGATCTCGTCGATCAGCAGCACCGGCGGCATCGGCCCCCGGTGGCGGACGGCCCGCAGGATCGGGCGTTCCTGGAGGAACTCCTCGGTGAACAGGTCGGCGTCGGTCAGTGCGGTGCGGTGCGACTCGGCCAGCCGGATGGCGAGCAACTGCCGCTGGTAGTTCCATTCGTACAGTGCCTCGCCGGCCGTCAGCCCCTCGTAGCACTGGAGCCGGATCAGCGGGGTGGCCAGTACGCGGGCCAGGGCCTTGGCGGCGGCCGTCTTGCCGACGCCGGGTTCGCCTTCCAGCAGGAGGGGCTGCCCGAGGGTCAGCGCGAAGAACAGCGCCGAGGCGGTTCCCTCGTCGACCAGGTAGTCGACCTCGTCCAGGCGCCGTCGTACGTCGGCGGCGTCCGCGAAGATGGGGCTCACCTTCTTTATCGCCCTCCCCTCAGGGCGTGACGCTCCCGGCAGCCGGGGCCGCAGAACCAGACGTCCTCCCCGTCGACGCTCAGGTGCGGTGTGTCCGGCGTCACCGTCACCGTCATGCCACAGACGGGATCGACGACCTCACGGCCGGCGGCCGGGGCCCCCGGCGCGAGCTCCCCGGCGCGGATCGCCGCGACGATCTCCGCCATGATCGACAGGGCGATCTCGGGCGCGGTACGGGCGCCTATGTCGATCCCCGCCGGCGAGTGGATCAGCCGCCGTTCGGCCTCGCTCAGCCGCATCTCCGCCAGCACCGCCGCCCCGCGCCGGCGGCCGGCCACCAGCGCGATGAACCCGACGCCGGCATCGAGCGCCGCCCGGATGGTGGCGGCCTCGTCACGCCCGTGGCTGGCGATGACGACCGCCGTGGCGTCCACCGGGCCCTGCTGATGGGAGGCCGGCCGGACGACGAAGTCCAGCGGCCGGGCCAGCTCCGCCACGGCCATCGCGATCGGCGACTCCCCGACGACCCAGATGACCGGCGGCGGCAGCAGCGGCTGCAGGAAGATCTCCAGCGCGCCGCCCGACAGGCACGGGTTCACCACGATCTTCGCGCCCGGGGAGTCCGGGAAGCTCCGCTCGTCCTCGGGGAGCACCCGCAACAGCACGGCCTGGCCGTCCCGGAGCGAGCCCAGCGCCGCCGTACGGACGGAGCTCTCGGCGCACTGGCCGCCGACGAAGCCCTCGATGGATCCGTCGGACAGCACGATCGCGTCATCGCCGGCTCGGACCGACGTGGGGAACTGGGTGCGGACGACCACCGCGTGCACGAACGGGACGCGCTCCGCGACCAGTTCCTCCATCCGCGCCGACATACCGGGCATGTGACACCCCGGGCCGGTCAGATCGGCGGCCGGGGCACGCCGCGCATGGCGTCCCAGACCCGGGAGGGCGTGAGCGGCATGTCGGCATGTCGCACCCCGAACGGCTTGAGGGCGTCGACCACGGCGTTGACGATGGCGGGCGGCGAGCCGACCGTGGCCGATTCACCGACGCCCTTGGCGCCGATCGGATGGTGCGGCGAGGGCGTCACGGTGAATCCGGTCTCCCAGTCGGGCACCTCCAGCGCGGTCGGGAGGAGGTAGTCCATCAGCGATCCGCCCAGGCAGTTGCCGTCCTCGTCGAAGGCGATCATCTCCATCAGGGCCATGCCGACCCCGTCGGTGAGGCCGCCGTGCACCTGGCCCTCGATGATCATGGGGTTGATCCGGGTGCCGCAGTCGTCCACGGCCACGAACCGCCGGACCTTGACCTGCGCGGTGCCGGGATCGATGTCGACGACGCAGATGTAGGCGCCGTGCGGGTAGGTCAGGTTCTCCGGGTTGTAGCAGATCTGCGCCTCCAGGCCGCCCTCGATGCCCTCGGGCAGGTCGCCCGCGCCGTGCGCCCTCATCGCGATGTCCTGGATCGTGACGGACTTCGACGGGTCGCCGGTCACGTGGAACGACCCCTTCTCCCACTCCAGGTCGGCCACCGACACCTCGAGCATCCCCGAGGCGATGATGCGCGCCTTGTCGCGTACTCGGCGCGCGACCAGGGCCGCCGCGGCCCCGGAGACCGGGGTCGACCGGCTGCCGTAGGTGCCCAGGCCGAAGGGGGTCTGGTCGGTGTCGCCGTGCACCACCTCGATGTCGGCGGGCGGGATGCCGATCTCCTCGGCGACGATCTGCGCGAACGTGGTCTCGTGCCCCTGCCCCTGGCTCTGCACGGACAGCCGCACCACCGCCTTCCCGGTCGGGTGGACGCGCAGCTCGCACCCGTCGGCCATGCCCAGCCCGAGGATGTCCATGTCCTTGCGCGGGCCCGCGCCGACCGCCTCGGTGAAGAACGCCACCCCGATGCCCATCACCTCGCCACGGGCTCGTCTCTCCCGCTGTTCCTCGCGCAACCGCGCGTAGCCGGCGATCTCCATGGCCTTGCGCATGGTGGGCTCGTAGTCGCCGGAGTCGTAGATCCAGCCGGTCTTGGTGCGGTACGGGAACTGGCCGGGCTGGATGAAGTTCTTGATCCGCAGCTCGACCGGGTCCATCCCCAGCTCGTCGGCGAGGCAGTCCACGATGCGTTCGACGAGGTACACGGCCTCGGTGATCCGGAACGAGCAGGCGTAGGCGACACCGCCCGGGGCCTTGTTGGTGTAGACGGCGGTCATCTTGCAGTAGGCGGCCTCCAGGTCGTAGCTGCCGGTGAACACCCCGAAGAAGCCGGCGGGGTACTTCACCGGCGCGGCCGTGCCGTTGAAGGCGCCGTGGTCGGCCAGCACGTTGGTGCGGATGGCCAGGATCCTGCCGTCCCTGGTCGCCGCGATCTCGCCGCGCATGACGTAGTCGCGTGCGAAGCCCGTGCTGATGAGGTTCTCCGACCGGTCCTCCATCCACTTCACCGGCTTGCCGGTGACCAGCGACGCCACGATCGAGCAGACGTAGCCGGGGTAGATCGGGACCTTGTTGCCGAAGCCGCCGCCCAGGTCGGGGGAGACCACCCGGATCTTGTGCTCGGGCAGGCCGGCGACGAGCGCGTACAGGGTGCGGTGGGCGTGCGGTGCCTGGGTGGTCGACCACATGGTCAGCCTGCCGTCGATCCGGTCGTAGTCGGCGACGCAGCCGCAGGTCTCCATCGGGGCGGGGTGCACGCGCGGGTACACCAGGTCCTGGGCGACGACGACCTCGGCCGCGGCGAACACCCGCTCCGTCGCCTCGGCGTCACCGGTCTCCCAGTCGAAGCAGTGGTTGTTGTCCTTGCCTTCGAGGTCGTCGCGGATCACGGGCGCCCCGGGGTCGAGGGCCGTGCGGACGTCGACCACCGGCTCGAGGAGGTCGTACTCGACGTCGATCAGCTCCAGGGCGTCGCGGGCCGCGTAGCGGTCCTCCGCCACGACGAAGGCGACCTCCTGGCCCTGGAAGCGGACCTTGTCCGTGGCCAGCACGGCCTGCACGTCGTTGGACAGCGTCGGCATCCAGGCCAGCCCCTGCTCGGCCAGCGCCGCTCCGGTGACGACCGCCTTGACCTTCGGGTACGCCTCGGCGGCGCTGGTGTCGATGCTCACGATGCGCGCGTGCGCCACCGGGGCGCGGAGGATGGCCAGGTGCAGCATGCCGGGCAGCTGGAGGTCGTCGCAGAACCGGCCCTTCCCCCGGATGAACCGCGGGTCCTCCTTGCGCAGCATGCGGCCGTGGCCGAGCGGCTTCTGGTCGTTGTCGTCGAACCCCTGGACCGGGCGCTCGTCGGTCGTGCTCATGACGCGCTCCCGCCGACAGGTGCTTCGCGGGAGGCGGCCTCGCGGGCGGCGGCTTCGTGGGCGGCGGCCCATCTGATGGAGCGGACGATCGTCGCGTAGCCGGTGCACCGGCAGATCTGCCCCGAGATGGCCGCGCGGATCTCCGTCTCCGAGGGGTCGGGGTCGCCGTCGAGCAGCGCCCGGGCCGTCATCATCATGCCGGGGGTGCAGAAACCGCACTGAAGGCCGTGGCACTCCATGAACCCCCGCTGGACCGGATCGAGCTCGCCGTCCCGTTCGAGGTCCTCCACGGTGCGCACGGTGTGGCCCGCGGCCATCGCCGCCAGCACGGTGCAGGATTTGACCGGTTCGCCGTCCAGCCAGACCACGCAGGTGCCGCAGTTGCTGGTGTCGCAGCCCCAGTGCGTGCCGGTCAGCCCGAGATGGTCGCGCAGGAAGTGCACCAGCAGCAGGCGCGCCTCGATCTCCCTGGTGACCTCGGCGCCGTTGACGGTCATCGAAACCTGCATGTCAGCCCCTCTCGTGGATGCGGGCGACGGACCTGCGCAGGGCCCGGCGGGTGAGTTCCCTGGCGAGGTGGCGCTTGTAGCCGGCGCTGCCGCGCATGTCGTCGGCCGGCTCGCAGTGGCGCGCGGCGAGGTCGCCGGCCTCCTCGTAGAGCTCCTCGGACGGTGGCCGGCCGCGCAGCGCCTCGGAGATCGCCGGCAGCCCGGTCGCGTCCGGGCCCGCGGCGGCGAGGCCGACCCGGGCGTCGGCGATCACCCCGCCGTCCAGCCAGACGGCCGCCCCGGCGGACAGGATCGCCCAGTCGCCCGCCCGTCGCTCGACCTTCTCGTACGCGCTGGAGCCGCCCGGCCGGACCGGGATCCGTACCTCGACCAGCATCTCGCCGTCGTCGACCGCCGTCTCGTAGGGGCCGCGGTAGAACTCCGCCATCGGCACGACCCGTTCGCCGTCCCGGCCCCGGATCACGCAGCTCGCCGCGAGCGCGGAGCACACGGCCGACAGGTCCTCTGACGGGTCGGCCTGGCACAGCGAGCCGCCCAGGGTGCCCCGGTTGCGGACGACCGGGTCGGCGATGACCCGCTCGGCGTCCGGGAAGATCGGGAACACCTCCGCGAGCGCGTCCGACTCCAGGAGCTCGCGGTGCCGGGTCATCGCGCCGATGCGGACCTGGGCCGGCTCCACCCGGATGTAGCCGAGCTCGGCGTGCAGATCGTTGATGTCGATGAGGTACTCGGGGTTGGCCAGCCGGAGCTTCATCATGGGGAGCAGACTGTGGCCGCCCGCCAGCAGCCGGGCCGAGCCTCCCAGCCGCTCCAGCAGGCCGATGGCGTGGTCGACGCTCGTGGCGCGCTCGTACTCGAACGGGGCAGGAACCTGCATGCGGCACCCCCTGGTCGTGGTCGCGACCTCAGTCGACGCCGCGACCGCAAAGGTGTCAACAGCAACCTAAGGAGTCACTTAACCGCTTTCGCTGACAAAGGGGTTATTAGGGGGCGAAAGGGAGATCAAGTGGGGAACAGCTCGGTGAGGGCCCGGCGCATCACGGCGGGATCGGCGTCGACGCCGGTCCAGTGCCTGATGCCGATGCGCCCCTGGTCGATCAGCATGCCCAGGCCGTCCAGGGTGGTGCAGCCGCGCCGGGCGGCCTCGCGCAGCAACGGCGTGCGCGGAGGGTTGGGGATGACGTCGGCGACGACCATGTGCGGCCGCAGGCTGTCCGGCTCGATGTCGAGCCGGCCGTCGACGTCGGGATACAGGCCGATCGAGGTCGCGTTGACGACGATGCCCGCCGACTCCGGTATCCGGTAGTGCTGATCCCAGGGCGTGTAGACGGCGGACGCGGCGGTGCTCCCGGCGATGAGCCGGACGAGCTCCCGGCCCCGTGCGGGGCCACGGTTGACCACGGTGATGGACGCCGCCCCCGCGAGCGCGGTCTCGACCGCGATCGCCCGCGCGGCGCCGCCCGCGCCGAACAGCACGACGTCCTGCCCGGCCGGGTCGGTCAGGGTGCGCAGCGACGTGAGGAAGCCCTGGCCGTCGGTGTTCTCGCCGATCCACCGGTCGTCGCGGCGGACGGCGCAGTTCACCGCACCGATGATCGCCGCGGACTCCGCCAGGGCGTCGAGATGCTCGATCACCGCCACCTTGTGCGGGATCGAGCAGTTGAACCCGACCCAGCCCATCGCATGCGCGCCGCGTACGGCGTCGCCCAGTGCCTCGGGGGCGACGTCGCAGTTGACGTAGCGCGCGTCGATGCCGTGGTGCCGGTAGGCCGCCTCGACCATCGCGACGGTCGGGTTCTCCGCGACCGGGGTGGCGAAGCACCCGGTGAGGATGCTGAGGAAGTTCAGCGGCCGGCCGCCGCCGGGAGCCTCGGACATGTGTCCTCCTGGTCAGGGGCACGGCGCCGAGGAGGGGCCCGTGCTGGACCGTACCTCGAGGCTGGTGGGCAGGGTGCGCCGCTCCATCCGGCGGCCGCCCTGCGGGTGGTCCAGCCGGCGCAGCAGGAACTCTCCCGCCACGCGGCCCTTCTCGGCGAGCGGCTGATGGACGGTGGTCAGCCGTTCCCGGGCGGCCTCGGGGATGTCGTCGAAGCCGGTGATGCTGAGCCGGCCGGGAACGTGCAGGCCACGGCGCCGGGCGGCGCTCAGCGCCCCCAGCGCCAGGACGTCGGCGAGGCAGCACACCGCCGTCAGGCCCGGATGGCGGTTCAGCAGGGCGTCCAGGGCGGCGGCGCCGGCGGCGTGCGAGGCCTCGAAGCGCTCCTCGACCGGCAGCGCGGTGGCGGTGATCCCGAATTCGGCGAACCCGTCGCAGAGCCCGTGCAGACGTTCGCGCTGCACGGTGTAGCGGGCGGCCCGCCACCGGGCCTGGTCCACCGGCCCGTTGTAGCGGCTCTCGCCGAGCCGTGAGGTGATGACCCCGATGCGGCGGTGACCGAGCCCGGCCAGGTGGACGGCCAGCTCGCGAGCGGCCGCGCGGTCGTCCAGGCCCACCCAGTCCGCTCCGGGGACGGCCGACGGCTGGTCGACCACGACGGTGGGCAGGCCGCGGCACAGCACGGCGTGCAGGCTGGGGTCGTCGTCGGGCACCGAGTAGACGATGACGCCGTCGACCGACGCCGCGTTGACCGCGCTGATCGGCGCCGTGCCGCGGGGCGGCCCGGCCGGCATCAGCAGCAGGTTGCGGCCGGAGTCCGCGCACGCGTCGGCGACGCCCGAGAGGAAGCCCACGGACGCCTGGTCGTTGAAGGCGAACGCGAGCTCGTCGGTGAAGATCAGGCCCAGGGCGTCCGAACGGCCACGGCGCAGTTGCCGCGCGGCCGGGTCCGGACCGGTGTATCCGACCTTCTGGGCCTGGGCGAGCACCCGGGCGCGCAGCTCCTCGGAGACCCGCTCCGGGCGGTTGTAGACGTTCGAGATCGTCGCCGTGGACACCCCGAGCGCCCGGGCCAGCGAGGCCAGGGAGGGCTGATCGGAAGTGCGGGCCACCCGGTCAGGATACCCAGCGGTTAATCGATTAAAGCCCGTACCCTGCCCGGCAAATGACTGCTTTCCGGGCAAGGGGGATGATTTCCCAGTTGGTCAGCATCGGGCTTCGCGGGCGCAGAGGCGATTGACGGCTCGGCGGTTAATCGATACACAAGAGAGGACCGGCCCCTGAGGGCCGCGCAGGCGGGAGGCGCCGGTGCCCGAGTCGACATCCGCAGCCGAGGCGGGCCCCCGCCGCGCAGCCAGGCCCGTACGACGGCGCGGGGGACCGAGCGCCGACGTCGTCGTCATCGGCTCGGGGATGGGCGGCGCCACGACCGCCCTGGCGCTGGCCCGCCGTGGCGTGGACGTCCTGGTCCTGGAGCGGGGTGGCCGGCTGCCCAGGGAGCCGGAGAACTGGTCCCCGCAGGCGGTGTTCGTCGACCGCCGGTACCGGCCCGCCGACCGGTGGCTCGACCGGACCGGCAGGGCCTTCCGGCCGGGCGTGCACCACGTGGTGGGCGGCAGTACGAAGGTCTACGGGGCGAGCCTTCCGCGCTTCCGCGAGCGGGACTTCACCGCGGTCGAACACCGCGAGGGCACGTCCCCGGCCTGGCCGTTCGGCTACGCCGACCTGGAGCCGTACTACGCCGAGGCGGAGCGGATCTACCGCGTGCACGGCACCACCGGCGAGGATCCCACCGAGCCGTGGCGCAGCAGCCCGTTTCCGCACCCGGCGCTGGAGCACGAGCCCTACGTCGCCGACCTCGCCGACCGCCTGCGCGCCCAGGGCGTGCACCCGAGTGCGAACGCGATGGGAGTCGACCTCGGTGATGGCGGAGCGTGCGTCCGCTGCCGGACCTGCGACGGCTTCCCGTGCCGGGTGGCGGCCAAGAGCGACGCCGAGATCTGCGCGATCGACCCCGCCCTCGCCACCGGCAACGCCCGGCTGATGACCGGTGTACGGGTGCGCCGCATCGTCGCCGACGCCACGGGCCGGCACGTCGACCACCTGGTCGCCGACGGGCCGGAGGGCACCGTCACCATCACCGGCCGCGCCTTCGTGCTCGCCGCCGGCGCGGTGCAGTCCGCGGCGCTGCTGCTCGCCTCGGCCGACGACCGGCATCCGCGCGGCCTGGCGAACTCCTCCGACCAGGTCGGCCGGAACTTCATGATGCACAACAACGCGCACGTCGCCGCGATCGACCTCGGCCGCCGCAACGACGTCACGTTCCAGAAGACCCTGTCGGTCAACGACTGGTACCACGACGGGGGTGACGGCTTCCCGCTCGGCACCATGCAGCTCATCGGTAAGGTGCAGGGCATCATGATGAAGAGCTGGGCCACCCGCGTCCCGCTCGCCGTGCTCGACCAGATCGCCGGGCGCAGCGTCGAATGGCTCGTCATGGCCGAGGACCTGCCCGCACCGGACAACCGCGTCACCGTCGACGCCGCCGGGACGATCACGACGGCACGGGTGGCCCGGGGCCGCGGCACCCACCGCCGCCTGCACCGGCGGGCCAAGCGCCTGCTGCGCGCCGCCGGTTACGACGCCGTCGCCACCCAGCACTTCGACATCAGCATGAACAGCCACCAGTGCGGGACGGTCGTCGCCGGCACCGATCCGGCCACCAGCGTCCTCGACCCCTGGTGCCGCACCCATGACCTCGGCAACCTCTGGGTCGTCGACGGCGGCTTCTTCCCCTCGTCGGCTGCCATGAACCCGGCCCTCACCATCGCCGCGCAGGCACTCCGGGTGGTGGCCGAGTCCGGCCTGGCGGGCGCTCCGGAAAGTTTCTGAGAAAGAGGGAACCGGCGCGCAACCTCCCTGGTGCCTCATGCGTATTTGTCGGGCGCAAAAGGTTCATGGGCAGAGAGGGAAATATGATGATCAGCCTCAAGGTGGCCTTGGTGTCGGCGGCGGCGGTCGGCACGGTCACCGCCGGTGGTGTCACGTACGCCACGGTCGGCTACTCGCAGGACGGCGTGACGGCCGCGCAGGGCCGGCCGATCCAGGAGAGGTCCGTGCCCGTGAAGCCGGCGCTGCCCGCCCGCCCGGACTGCCTGCCCACCCCCGCGGCGCCGAAGCTCCCCGCCAAGGCGCCCGCGCAGGTCGCGGACAAGGTCCCCGCGCAGGTGACGGACAAGGTCCCGGCGCAGGTGACGGACAAGGTCCCGGCGCAGGTGGCCGGCAAGGTCCCCACGGCCGTTCCCACGTCCCGGCCGGCGGTGAAGGTCCCCGGCCACCTGCCGGCCGGGGTGCCCTCGCAGGCCCCGGCCGCCCCCTGCCTGGGCAAGGTGCCGGCCGGAGTCCCCACGGGCGGCGTGACGGCGCCCGGTGCCCCGACGTCCGTCCCGGCCCCGGCGGTGCCCGGGCCCGAGGTCCCGGCCATGCCGAAGCTCGACTGCTCCCAGGTGCCGTCGGCCGTGCAGGTGAGCGGGGCCGTGCGGTCGCTGGCCCTCCCGATCGGGCTGCGCTACGACTCGGCCCGCACGCACAGCCACACCTTCCAGGGCCGGAAGATCTGTGAGGTCGCGCAGACCTGGAAGGACCGCACGGGCCAGTGGATCCGGCTGGAGCGGTTCACGGGGGAGGCCTCCCTGGACCAGGTCCGGCAGGCGATCAAATTGCCCGAAGCCCAGCCGGTCAGCGTGGGCGGCACTACGGTCTGGGAGTCGCCGCTGGGCTCGGGGCAGGCGCAGGGCAGCGGTGTCATCTGGTCGCCCCGGCCCGGCACGGCGCTGTTCGTCGTCGCCAGCCCGGCCTACCGGCCCCGGCTGCAGGACATCGTCGCCCGCCTGCAGCGGACCGCCGGCTGACGAGGGCCGCGGGCGGCCGCTGAGCGGGGGCCGCCCGCGGCCGGGGGGTCGGCGTATCGGTGCGTAAGGCGGGACAGGCTCGAGGAGAGCGATATGCGGAGGCGGGATGACGAGTCGTTCGTCAGGTTCGTGGCGGAGCGTGGCACCGCGCTCATGTACACCGCCCTGTTGATGTGCAACTCCCGGCAGGATGCCGAGGATGCCCTGCAGACGGCGCTGGAGAAGGCCTACCGGCACTGGGGCCGGCTGGACGGCGACACCGATCCCGAGCCGTACGTCAAGCGGATCCTGGTCAATCTGCTGATCAGCCGGGCCCGCCGGTGGAAGGTCCTCCGGGAGATCCACATGGCCAAGCCGCCGGAGGTGCCGACCGTGGCGCCGATCCACGCCGTGGAACTGCGCGCCGAGCTCATGGACGGACTACGGCACCTGGGACCTCGCCAGCGGGCGGTGCTGGTGCTCCGCTACTGGGAGGATCTCTCGGAAATAGAGATCGCCAAGGTGCTCGGCTGCTCGGTCGGCACCGTGAAGAGCCAGGCCTCCCGGGGGCTGGCCAGGCTCAGAGAACGGCTCGACGTCAACTTGACACCCACGGGGAGGTGAGCGATGGACCTGGAGAGGGAACTGCGGCTGGCCATGGCCGAGCACCTGGACGGAGCGAAGGCTCCGGAGGAACTCGCCACGGCGGTGAGCCGGCGGCACCATCGCAGGGTCGTCCGCATCCGGACGACGGTGGCCGTGGTCGCCGCCGGGGCGGCGGTCGCGGTGGCGGCGCCGACGTATCACGCGGTCAAGGCCACCCCGGCCGGAGGTGAGCGGCGGTTGCCGACCCACCGGCCGGCCGGCCCGTCCCCGGAGCGGGCACGGCCGCCGGCGGCGGGGGTCACCCCGGCCGCGCCCTCGCCCACGGGGCCGGCGGGCGTACCGGCGCCCGCGGCCACGGGGGGCCCGCAGGGCGGCCACCAGCCGAAGCCTTCCGGCCGCCCGGAGTTGTCGAGCCCGTCGTCGTGGGTCACCTACCTGCCGCCCGGTCTGAAGCCGGCCGGTCCCTGCCTGCCCGGCGGGACCGCGGGACGGCCGAGCACCACCTGCCGCTGGTCCCACGGGACCGACTGGTTCACGGTCGACGTCGTCCGGGCCCCCTCGCTGACCCGCCCCGAGGAGCTCGGCGTCGCCTCCGCGCTGGCCCGGCACACGACGGTGCACGGCCACCAGGCGCTCAGCGTGCGGAGCCCCGACGGCGGCGGCCGGACGGTCTGGATCGAACGACCCGGAGTGGGCGTGGTCGTGGTGGTGAGCCGAGCGCTGAACGACCGGCTGCCACGGATCGCGGGTGGTGTCCGGCTAGGCTCCTGACGGCCGTCCGAGCGAGTCGATCCAGCGTTCCAGCCGGTCGCCTTCACGGGTCATGAGCTCGGGGTCGCGGAAGGTGTTGGTGAGCAGCGAGATCCCCTGGTAGGCGGCGATCAGCGCCACCGCGAGGTCGCGGGAGTCGCTCCGGCCCATCGAACGGAACTGTTGCTCGGCCCAGTCGATCAGGCCCTGCATGACCTTGGCGGCGGTGCGGTCGAGGCCGTCGGCGCGTTTGTCGAGCTCCGAGCAGAGGGTGCCGGTGGGGCAGCCGAACCGCGCGGCGAGGTCGCGTTGCCCTACCCAGCCGCCGATGAGCGTCTTCAGCCGGTCCTGCGGGGTGGGGAGCTCGTCGAGTGAGGCGAGCACTGCCCGGAGGCCCTGCGCGTGCGCGTCGATGGCCGCCTCGACGAGGTCGTCCTTGGTCTTGAAGTAGTAGTAGACGTTGCCCACGGGGACGTCGGCCGCCCGTGCGATGTCGGCGAGCGTGGTCTTCTCGACGCCCTGCTCATGCAGCATCCGCACCGCGGCGGCGGTCAGCCGCTCCCGTTTGCCCCGTCTCGTGGCGACCGGGGCGCGCTCGCCATCATTCGAGTCAGTCACCTGACTAACTATAGACAGGGGTGGTCCGGATGGCTATGGTCGTCTTCAGTTAGTCAACTAACTCAGTCGGGAGAAAGCTCCCGGCGTGAGTGACCGCAATCGATGGGGAGAAGTTCATGATCGTAGTGACGGGAGCGACCGGCAACGTGGGCCGGCCGCTGGTAACGGCACTCGCGGCGGCCGGTGAGCGGGTGCTGGCGGTGTCGCGCGGGGTCTCGGGCGCGGCGGTGCCGGAGGGCGTCCGGCACCGGCAGGCGGATCTGGCCGCTCCGGAGAGCCTGCGGCCCGCTCTCGACGGCGCTGACGCGGTGTTCCTGCACGACGGCGGTGCCGGTGCCCACCTGCTGAGCCCGCAGGACATCCTCGACGTGGCGAAGGCCGGCGGCGTCCGGCGGATCGTCCTGCTGTCCTCCCAGGGAGTCGTCACCCGGCCGCGGTCGTCCTCCCATGGGGGCACCGGGCGGTCCCTCGAGGACGCCGTCCGGCGGTCGGGGATGGACTGGACGATCCTGCGGCCCGGTGGCTTCGACTCCAACGCCTTCGCGTGGGCCGGGACGATCCGCGAACGGCGTACGGCCGCCGCACCGTTCGGCGACACCGGGCTGCCGTTCGTCGACCCGGCGGACGTCGGCGAGGTCGCCGCCGTGGCGCTGCGCGAGGACGGTCACGCCGGGCAGGTCTACGAGTTGACCGGGCCCGCCCTCAGCACGCCCCGGCAACGAGCCGAGGCGATCGGCGACGCGCTCGGTGAGCCGATCCGGTTCGCCGAGCAGACCCGCGAGGAGGCCCGCGCGCAGATGCTGCAGTTCATGCCCGAGGCCGTGGTCGAGACCACCCTCGCCATCATGGGCGAGCCCACGCCCGCCGAGCAGCGGATCAGTCCCGACGTCGAGCGGGTCCTCGGCCGCCCGCCCCGTACGTTCGCCGAATGGGCGGTCCGCAACGTCGCCGCCTTCAGCTGACCCGCCGGGGGTGAGGTTCCGCCGGTCCGGGGGCACCGGAGGCCCCTGGTCAGCCGGGGTGGATCTCGCCTCCGGCGGGCACCAGGTTCTGGCCGGTGTAATAAGAGGACAGCCGGTCGGCGGCGAGGAAGACGTAGGAGGGCGCGATCTCGTCGGGCTGGGCCGCGCGGCCCATGGGGGCCTGCCCGCCGAACTTCTCCACCTTCTCCTCGTCGAAGGTCGCCGGGATCAGCGGAGTCCATACGGGCCCCGGCGCGACGCAGTTGACCCTGATCCGGCGCTCCATGAGGTGCTGTGCCAGGGACTGGGCGAAGTTCATCACGGCCGCCTTGCTGGCGGCGTAGTCGATGAGGGATTTGTTGCCGCGCAGCCCGTTGATGGAGCCGGTCAGGATGATGGAGGAGCCCTCGCCCAGGTGGTCGAGGGCGGCCTGTACGAGCCAGAACATGCTGAGCACGTTGACGTCGAAGGTGCGGCGCAGCTGGTCGGTGCCGATCTCGCGCAGGTCCTTGACCGGCTCCTGGGTGCCGTGGTGCAACACCAGCAGATCGAGGCCGCCGAACTCCCGTGCGGCATGGGCGACCACTTCGCGGCAGTGCCGCTCCTCGGCGAGGTCCCCGCCGAGGCTCAGGCACCGGCGGCCTTCCTGCTCGACGAGTTTGGCGGTGTGCTGGGCATCGGAGTCCTCGCTGAGGTAGGTGATCGCGACGTCGGCGCCCTCCTTCGCGAAGGCGACCGACACCGCCCGCCCGATACCGGAATCACCACCGGTGACCAGGGCACGCCTGCCCTCGAGAAGGCCGCGCCCGGTGTAGTCGCGCATCTCGTCCTGGGGCTCGGGCGTCATCTCGCCGGTGCGCCCTGGATACTCCTGGCTCTGTGCGGGTCGCTCTCCCATCAGTCCCTCCTCGATATCCGACCCGTGGCGGGCGCCCCCCGCGCCCCCCACCGGGGGCCGGGGCACCCCCCGGGGGGGCGCCCCCGCGGCCCGCCACGGGAGGCCGGGTCACCGCAGGTGCTTCGCCCTGACCCTGGCGGCCTTGGCCCGGGCCTTCGCGGTGGTGACCCCCGCCTTGGCCTGCCGCTGGACCTGACGGCGGGCGACCTCGGCCTGCGTCCTCGCGCCCCCGCGTACGGTCTTCAGCTGGGACTTGGCCGCGCGGGCCGCGCGCTGCCACGGGCTGACGTTACGGCGGACCCGGCGGCGCCACGCCCAGACCAGCGCCGCACCCGCCGCGACCGCGGCCGCGGCACCGGACAGGCGCGCCACCCGTGCCGCCTGCGGCGAGCCCGTCGTCTCCTTCGCCTTGGCGGTGACGTCGGAGATCTTGTCGTGCACCTGCCGGCCGGCCTCCGCCGCCTTGATCTTCGCGGTCTGCGCGGCCTGGCCCGCCTGCTCGCCCGCCGCGGCCTTCACCTCGGCCACCTTGCCCTTGGCGCGGGCCTTGACGTCGCCCTTGGCCGCCAGGGCCTCGACGGTGTCGCCCAGCTCCGCGCGGGTCGCCGCGATGTCCTCCCGCAGGCGTTCGGTCTCCTGCGGCTCTCCGGACCGGGGGGTCCCGCCCTTGGTCGGTTCACCGGTGCCCCGGGACGGGGTGGAGGAAGTGCTCATCGATGTGCCCTCTCTCTGATCTCATGGATGTCGGCCTTGGCGCTGTCGGCCGCCTGCTCGGGGATCGGCGGGAGCGCCTGGGAGAGCTGCTTGCGGCCCGTCAGCCCCAGGATCCCGGCGATGACCAGCAGGACCACCCCCACGATGAGCGCCGCGGCCCAGACCGGCATCGCCAGCGCCAGCGCCGCGATGACGGCCGCGACGACGGCTCCGCCCCCGTACGCGGCGACCACCCCGGCGCCGCCGAACAGTCCCGCGCCGAAGCCCGCGTGGCGGCCCTTGCCCTTGATCTCGGCCACGGCCAGCCGCAGCTCGGCCCGGATCAGCTCGGAGATCTGCTGGGAGGCCCGGTTGACCAGCTCGCCGACCCCCGCGTCCGGGGTCGCCCCCGGCCTGCGCGCCGTCCGGCCGAAGTCCCGCCCCTGGATCCCGGTTGTCGGCTCTCGTGCACCCATTTCGCTCATCTCCCCCCGCTCGACTGGCCTGTGAGCATCTCCTTTACGCCCTTCCCGCCAGTACGGCCCCTAATCGAGCCGCCCCACGGCGGTCCGGGCTCCGCGGCCTGGCCTGCGGTGGACCGCCCACGGCTCACGCGTCCTTGAGAAGTTCGGTGCGCAGGTAGGCCAGGCTGCGGGACAGGAGCCGGGAGACGTGCATCTGGGAGATCCCGAGCTGCTCGGCGATCCGCGACTGGGTCTGGTTTCCCCAGAAGCGCAGCAGCACGATGGTGCGGTCCCGGTCGGGGAGCCGGTCCAGGAGCGGTCGCAGCGCGGCCTGGTCGACGATGCCGGTCACGCCGTCGTCGTCGGAGTCGAGCATGTCGCCCAGGGTGCGCCCGTCGGCCTCGCCGACCGGGGTGTCGAGGGAGGCCGGCTGGTAGGCGTCGGTGGCGCCGATGACGTCGATGACCTCCTCCTCGGTGATCTCCAGCAGCGTGGCGATCTCCGCCACGGTCGGGGCGCGCCCATGGGCGTTGGTGAACTCCCGGATCGTCTCCCGCATGGTGATGCGCAGTTCCTGCAGCCGGCGCGGCACCCGGATGAGCCAGGTGCGGTCCCGGAAGTGATGCTTGACCTCCCCGCTGACCATGGAGGCGGCGTAGGCGAGAAACCGTTCACCTCGCTGCGGATCGAACCGGTCGATCGCGTTGATGAGCCCCAGCAGCCCGGCCTGCTCGATGTCCTCCAGCGGTTCGCCCCGGCCGGCGTACCGGCGGGCGAGGCTGCGGACGAACCAGGTGTGCGCCTCGACGAGCTCGGTGCGCAGGCGCTCCCGGCGCCGGTCGCCCTCCGGGAGGGCGGCCATCTCGGCCAGCAGCGCCTCGGCCCGCCCCTCCGGGGGCGGCAGCGGCTCACCGGCGGGGGCGACCTGGCTCACCGGCTCTGACGCCGGGACGGGGAACGCGGAATCGGGCGGAAGCTGCGAGACCATGACGGGAGATTCCCCTCGGATGACTGCGGCGGCGCACCGCTGATGGCAAGCCGCAAGGTCAGGGCAGCTTCTTTACCCTGCCCTCAGAGTCCCTCAGAGCGGCGAGTCGCGCAACCCGTCGAGGCCCAGGGCGGGCGGCCGCGGCCGAAGGTCCAGGTCAGCCGGAGCGGGGCCGTCGCTACGATGAGAAACCCTGTCTGATTCCCCCCATATCCACCGAGGACGAGCCCGCCATGCCTGCCGACCGTCACGCGGCGCCGCCCCCCGGCCGCGCCGCCGCCGAGATCCTCGCCGAACTCCGGGCCCTGCGTTCCGGTGACGCGCCGACCCGTGGCGGCCGCACGTTCGCCTACGTCTACGACGCGGGGCTGGACGGCCTCGATGAACTCGCCGCGGACGCCTACGCGGTCTACGCCACCGTCAACGGGCTGGACATGACGGTCTTCCCCAGCGTCGCCCGCCTGGAGAACGACCTGGTCCGCACGGCCGCCGCCCTGCTCGGGGCACCCGGCGCGCAGGGCACGTTCACCAGCGGCGGCACCGAGAGCATCCTGCTCGCCGTGAAGACCGCCCGCGACCAGGCCCGGGCCACCCGCGGGGTGACCGCGCCCGAGCTGGTGCTGCCCGCCACCGCCCACGCCGCCTTCCACAAGGCCGCCGCCTACCTCGGCGTGCGGCCCGTCGTCGTCCCCGTCGACCCGGGCACCTACCGCGCCCGTCCCGAGGCCCTCACCGCCGCGATGACGGATCGTACGGTCCTGGTGGTGGCCTCCGCCCCGTCGTACGCGCACGGGGTCATCGACCCCGTCGAGGAGATCGCGGCGAGCGCCGCCGAACGCGGGATCCTGTGCCATGTGGACGCCTGCATCGGCGGCTGGATCCTGCCCTACCTGCGTCGTACCGGCCGCAAGGTGCCCGCCTTCGATCTCACCGTGCCCGGTGTCACCTCGCTCTCGGTCGACCTGCACAAGTACGGTTACGCCGACAAGGGCGCCTCCGTGGTGCTCTACCGCGACGCCGAGCTCCGCCGGTACCAGTACTTCGCGCACGCCGGCTGGCCCGGCTACCCCGTGGTCAACCCCACCGTGCAGGGCACCAAGTCGGCCGGCCTGCTCGCCCAGGCCTGGGCCGTGCTGCAGGCGATCGGCGAGGACGGGTACGTCGCGCTGGCGGAGCGGGTGGGCGCCGCCTCCGACCGTCTCCTCGCGGCGCTGCACGGTACCCCCGGCCTGCGGGTGCTCGGCGAGCCGTCGGCCGGCCTGGTGGCCTTCACCGTGC
Organism: Actinomadura scrupuli; assembly: GCF_050971785.1. NCBI lineage: Bacteria > Bacillati > Actinomycetota > Actinomycetes > Streptosporangiales > Thermomonosporaceae > Actinomadura > Actinomadura scrupuli. The sequence continues at coordinate 1,555,698 of NZ_JBPCCU010000001.1, forward strand.
GGGACGGGTCCGGCCGGCCAGACCTGAGCCTGGTCCTGCACCTGGCCGACGAGATGCGCGAACGCGGCTGGTATCTGCAGCCGCAGCTCTCCTTCGACGACCTGCCGCCCAATCTGCACCTGACCCTCACCCCGGCCACCGTCGACCGGATCGACGCGCTGCTGGCCGATCTGGAGCAGGCGCTCGCCGCGGCGCGGGCGCTTCCCCCGGTGGCGGTCGACCCGGCGGTGGCGGCCTTCGCCGCCGACCTCGACCCGGGCACGCTCGGGCCGGAGGAGGTCGCGGCCGTGCTGGAGTTCGGCGGGCTGGACGCGGGCTCCGGGCTGCCGCGCCGGATGGCGCCGGTGCTCACCCTGCTCGACGCGCTCCCCGGGCCGCTGAAGGAGCGGCTGCTCGCCGAGTTCGTAGGGTCGATCTTCCGCATCTGACCGGCCCGCGGGACCGGGGTGCGGCCATGACCTCGGGTGTTCCCGGGCGGATGGCCTGATACCACAGGGACGCCTCGGAAGTCATGCGAATCACGGCCAGTAGAGGTTTGGCCGTTGTCGGCCAAAACTCTGGCACACCTCAGTACTGGACATTTGATGCCTTGAACCTCTCTCATGTCTCCATTGCCAGATTGTTAGCTGGCACTTGGATTCTCATGGAGGTGTGCAGTGCGGCGCGCCATCGTCTTCGCCGCTTGCGCCGCCGTCACGGCGGCGCTCGCGTTTCCCGCACAGGCGGGATCGAGCAGTACGAGCAGTGCACGAGGACAGACGAGCGAGTATGTCGTCCTCTATAAGGAAGGCGTGTCCCTGGAGAAGGCACACGCGGCCGTGAAGGCCGCGGGAGGGACGATCGTCCGGGAGAACACGGCGATCGGGCTGGCCACCGTACGCTCGGCGAACACCACGTTCCTCAGCTCCGCACGCCGCCAGGCCGCGGTCGAGGGCGCCGCGACGGACCGGGCCATCGGAAAGGCACCCAAGCTCAACCGGGTGGCCATGCCCAAGCACAGCGCCGTCGAGAAGGAAGGCCGCGACGGTGGCGGCACCGCCGGCGGAAAGGTGCAGGGAGAGCCGCTGTCGGAGCGCCAGTGGGACATGAAGCAGATCCACGCCACCGCGAACGGCTCGTACGGGGTCGAACAGGGCGACCGCCGTACGCTCGTCGGGGTCATCGACACCGGCATCGACGGCTCGCACCCTGACATCGCGCCCAACTTCAACCGCGACCTGAGCCGTAACTTCACCACCGACATCCCGGTGGACGCCAACGGCGCCGAGGTCGACGGGCCGTGCGAGCACCCGTCCTGCGTCGACCCGGTGGACGAGGACGACAACGAGCACGGCACGCACGTCGCGTCGACCATCGCGTCCCCGCTCAACAAGCTCGGCATCGCGGGCGTCGCGCCCAAGGTCACGCTGGTCAACGTGCGGGCGGGCCAGGACTCCGGCTACTTCTTCCTGCAGCCGGTGGTGGACGCCCTCACGTACTCGGCGGACGCCGGGATCGACGTGGTCAACATGAGCTTCTACACCGACCCGTGGCTGTTCAACTGCGCGAACAACCCCGCCGACTCACCGGAGGACCAGGCCGAGCAGCGGACGGTGATCAGGGCCTCGGAGCGGGCGCTGGCCTACGCGCACCGGCGTGGTGTCACGCTTGTCTCGGCGGCCGGCAACGGGGCCACCGACTACACCAAGACCATCACCGACACCTCCAGCCCCGACTACGCCAGCGTGCCGGGCGAGGTCGCCTACACCCGGACGATCCCGCCGAGCTGCGTCTCCGAGCCGAGCGAGGGCAAGGACGTCATCTCGGTGTCCGCGCTGGGCATCAGCACCCGCAAGTCGTACTACTCCGACTACGGGAACGGCTACGTCGACGTGTCCGCGCCCGGCGGGGACACCTACGACACCGCGGACGGCAAGCGCGACGTGACCAAGGCGATCCTGGCCGCCTACCCCGAGTCGCTGGCCCGCGCCCGCGGTCAGCTCAACCCCGACGGCACGCCGAACGTCCCGTTCGTCGTCCGCGACTGCCGGGGCGGCACCTGCGGGTACTACCAGTACCTGCAGGGCACGTCGATGGCCTCGCCGCACGCGGTGGGCGTCGCCGCGCTGATCATCAGCCGGTACGGGCACCGCGACTCGCACGGCGGGTGGACCCTCGCTCCCGACAAGGTGCAGCAGATCCTGCAGGGCACCGCGACCGAGCACGCCTGCCCGACCCCGAGGGACTTCACCTACACCCGGTACGTGCTCCAGCCGGACGGGACGTACGCGACGGTCACCGCGACCCACACCTGTGAGGGCTCGCGGGACTCCAACGGGTTCTACGGCAAGGGCATCATCGACGCCCTGGGGGCGGTCACCCGCTGATCCTCGCCCGCCTCACGCGACGGCGTGCCGGTCACCTCGACCGGCACGCCGTCGTGCTCATCCGGGAGACGACGCCGCCTCGGGCGTCCGCCCGGGCCGGGTGTGAGAATCGGAGGAACAAGGTGCGGTCCGGTCGCGGGCGGATGTCCGGGCCGGGCCCGTGGTCCCGACGTCTCCGGTGAGAGGCACCCGACGGGTGCCGGAGGAGAGGAGAGATCGTGAAGTACATGATCTTGATGTACGGCTCGCAGCGGGACTACGACGCGCTGGCCGGGAAGGCCGGCGATCTGCCTGCCTGGTCCGCGGAGGACGTCGCGGCGATGGGCGCGTTCATGGAGTCGTTCACCGGAGACCTGGTGGAGTCCGGGGAGCTCGTCGACACGCGCGGCCTGACCGCTCCGGTCCACACCAGGAGAATCCAGCTGAAGGACGGTGTTCCCGTCGTGACGGACGGGCCGTACCCCGAGACCCAGGAGGTCCTCGCCGGGTTCTGGATCGTGGACTGCGAGAGCTTCGACCGGGCGACCGAGATCGCCGCCCGGATCTCGAACTGCCCGAGCCCGGGCGGCGTCTACGCGGACAACGTCGTGGACGTACGGCCGGTCGCCGAGTCCCGGGCCGAGATGGACGTCTGATCGCACGTGCCCGGCACCGACATCGAGGACCTGCTGCGCCGGCTGGCGCCGCAGGTCCTCGGCGCGGTGGTACGGCGGTACGGGCATTTCGACACGGCCGAGGACGCGGCGCAGGAGGCGCTGGTCGCGGCGGCCCTGCAGTGGCCGGAGGACGGCCTACCGGATAACCCGCGCGGCTGGCTGATCACCGTCGCCTCGCGCAGGCTGACCGACCTGCTGCGCAGCGAGCAGGCCCGGCGGCGCCGTGAGGACACCGTCGCCGGCTGGGCCCTGCCCGGCCGGCCGGAGCCCGCCGCGGACGCCCCGGCCGCGGAGGCCGACGACACGCTCATCCTGCTGTTCATGTGCTGCCACCCCTCGCTGTCACCGGCGTCCCAGATCGCGCTCACCCTGCGCGCGGTCGGCGGGCTGACCACGGCCGAGATCGCCCGCGCGTTCCTGGTGCCGGAGGCGACCATGACCCGGCGCATCAGCCGGGCCAAGCAGAGCATCAGGGACAGCGGCATTCCGTTCCGCATGCCCTCGGGCCCGGAGCGCACGGAACGGCTCGGCGCGGTCCTCCACGTGCTCTACCTGATCTTCAACGAGGGTTATGCCAGTACGTCGGGGCCGAGCCTGCAGCGGGGTGAGCTGGCGGCCGAGGCGATCAGGCTGGCCCGCGTCGTGCACGGGATCCTGCCCGGCGACGGTGAGGTGACCGGGCTGCTCGCGCTCATGCTGCTCACCGACGCACGCCGGCCGGCGCGGACGGGGCCGGACGGCGCGTTGATCCCGATGGCCGAGCAGGACCGGCGGCTGTGGCACGCCGGCCGGATCGCCGAGGGCGTGGCGCTCGTCACCGGCGCGCTGCCCCGGGGAGCCACCGGCCCGTACCAGCTCCAGGCGGCGATCGCCGCCCTGCACGACGAGGCGCCGGGCGCCGAGGCGACCGACTGGCCTCAGATCACGGCACTGTACGAGCTGCTGCTGCGGATCTCCGACAATCCCGTGGTGAGGCTGAACCACGCCGTCGCGGTGGCCATGGCCAGGGGCGCGCACGCGGGCCTCGACCTGCTCGGCGGGCTGGAGGCCGACGAGCGGATCGCCGGAGACCACCGGCTGCACGCCGTCCGCGCGCACCTGCTGGAGATGGCCGGTGACCGCGCCGGGGCGCGGGAGTCCTACCTGGCCGCGGCCGGGCGGACGACCAGCTTTCCGCACCAGCGCTACCTCCACGCCAGAGCCGCCCGCCTGACCGGCGACCAGTGAGCCGTCCGCCGCCGGCGGCGCCCCGGACCGCTCAGCTCCAGGCCGTGCCCGCCACCTGCCTGGTGGCGGCGTTGAGCCGGTTCCAGGCGTTGACGGAGGCGATGGAGATGAGCAGGGCCGCGAGTTCCCGCTCGTCGTAGTGCCGGGCGGCCTCGGCCCAGATCTCGTCCGGCACCGGGTCCGCCCGGTCGCCGAGCCGGGTGACGGCCTCGGTCAGCGCGAGCCCGGCGCGTTCGGCCTCGGTGAAGTACGGCGTGTCCCGCCAGGCCGCCACCGCGAGGAGGCGCTCGGCGGACTCACCCGCCTTGTTCAGGTCGCGAGCGTGCATGTCGACGCAGACCCCGCAGCCGTTGATCTGGCTCGCGCGCAGGTGGACGAGGTCGAGCAGCTGCTTCGGCAGGCCGATCCTCTCCGCCGACTCCGACAGGGCCACCAGGGCCTTCATCGCGCCGGGCACCACCATCGCCGGGTGGCCCATCCGTGCTTCCATGAGTGTTCTCCCTCTTACCTCGGCCTCACCTCGGCCGCGTTTCCGGTCGGTGTCATGACCCGGCGCGACGAGCGAATGTGACCGAGGACGAGAGAGGCTCCCGCGGGTCGTCAGGAGGCGGCCTGCCCGAGCTCCTCCTGCTCGTGCACGGACCGGTTCTCGATGCCGACGACGTGGTCGCCCGCCTTGTCGATCGCGCGGAGCAGTTCGTCGAGCTTGAGGGCGGTGGCATGGGACTGCCGGTTGGTGGCGTGCTGGATGACGAACACCATCGACAGAGTGATCGCGGCAGAGGTCTCGGTCAGTACCACCTGCCACCAGTGCGGGAACCCGGTGAACACCCCCAGGACCAGCCAGACGACGACGAACAACGCGCTGATCGCGGCGGGAACCACCGATCCGGCCCACGCCGTCAGTCTCCGCGCCAGGCGGGAGAACCGTTCCTTGCCGTGATGGCGGACGTCCTCCCCGGCGCCCTGCAGGACGTCCCTGGTCCTGGCGGGGCGGCCGGCGGCTTCAGTGGTCGTCGGTTCTGGCTCGGTATCAGCGGCTGTGCTCATATTTGTATGCCTTTCTCCGGGTTACGGCTGTAAGGCGTGCCCCGGAGGCCGTCAATCATGCGGGTCGGCCGTGGTGTCGGCCGTGGTGTTCGCTGCGCACCGTGGGCGCCTCGTCCGCGCACGCCCCGAAACCGGTGTGGCCTGGACAGGCCAGATCGTGGCATATCCGTACACGCATGGTCGCGGTCCGCGAGCATCGGAGAATGCGCGAGCGGAGTGCCCAGAGCGACCGGGTCATCGCCCGGCGGTACCGGCTCGGGACCCGGTTGGGTCATGGCGGGATGGGCGCCGTCTGGCTCGCCCATGACGAGACCCTCGGCAGGGACGTGGCGGTCAAGGAGGTGCTCTCCCCTCCGGGCCTGAGCGCCGACGAGCAGTCGATCCTGTACCAGCGCGCGATGCGGGAGGCCCGGTCGGCCGCCCGCCTCTCCCACCCGGGTGTGGTCACGATCTACGACGTCGTCGAGGAGGAGGGCCGGCCCTGGGTGGTGATGGAGCTGCTGCACGCCAGGTCCCTGCAGGAGATCATCGAAACGGAGGGGCCGCTGCCGCCCCATCGCGTCGCGGGGATCGCACGGCAGGTCATGGCGGCGTTGAGCGCGGCCCACTCGGTCGGGATCCTGCACCGGGACGTGAAGCCGGGAAACGTACTGCTCCTGGACGGTGACAAGGCGGTGCTGACCGACTTCGGCATCGCCGTCATCATCGGTGAGGCGACGCTGACCCAGTTCGGGGCGGTCGTCGGGTCGCCGTCGTACATAGCGCCCGAACGCCTCCATGGCGCACGGGCCACACCCGCGGCGGATCTGTGGGCGCTCGGCGTGCTGATGTACACCGCGGTCGACGGTCGGTCACCGTTTCAGCGAGAGGACCCGGTGGCGACGTTCGGCGCGGTTCTCACCGAGGACGTCGTCGTGCCGCCGGGCGCCGGGCCGTTGAAACCGGTGATCGAGGGACTGCTCCGCAAGGAGCCCGAACGCCGCCTGACGGCCCCGGCCGTCGATCCGTTCCTGGGGAGGGCGGCCGCTTCCACGGATTCCTCCCCGCGCTCCGCCGCCGCGGGCGCGGAGACGGAGAAGCCGGGTCTCCGAGAGCCCTACGATCTCGGGTTGCAGGGGACGCTCATGGCCGTCGGCGGCCTTCTGGTGTTCCTCGCCCCCGAGCTGTGGGCGGACGAGACCGCGCAGGCCCGGCTGCCGTTCGGCGTCCTCGGGCCCCTGATGGCCCTCGCCGGTCTGTACTCGGTCCTCGGCGTCCGCGGGCTCGGCGCGTGGGGCCGGACCGCACTGGGCGTCCTCGTCAACGTGTCACCGTGGGCCTTCGGCTTCACCGGCCACTCCGCCGCGGCGTGGACCGCCTGGGCCGCCGGAGGGCTCGTCGTGCTCGCCGGTCTGTGGGAGGCGACCCGGCGCGGCTGACGACGCTCTCGCCGCTCGCCTGCCGGCGTTTCACCGCATGCGCACGGCCGATTCGCGGCGGGAACGGCCATTCCTCACTCGGGTGTACGGATGTGCGGGTGTGCGGTGGACAGCCGGGCCCGCGCTCCGCACGGGAAGGAGCCTGCCGGCGCGGGCCCGGCTGCGACGCCGGCCCCGTTGGCGGAGAAGGGCCGGCGTCGGTCAGTGGGCCGGGGTCGTTCGGTGGGCCGGCCGGTCAGGGAAGCTGGAACTGGGAGACGAAGTTCCAGATGACGGTGTTGGCGTCGATGTCGTAGGTGGTGCCGCCGAGGAAGGGGCCGAGGAAGGGCGTGCCGCCGGGCCAGTTATGGCCGCCGCCCTTGATCTGGTAGAGGATCACCGGGGCGGCGGCGGGGCAGTTCTGGAAGTCGTGGCGGGTGACGGTGGTGTTGTCCTCGGGGTGGGTGTTGGGCAGGTCGGTGTCGGTGGTGGTGGTGCGGCAGCCGTTGTTGCGGGCCCAGAACTGCGCGGCCGTGGGGGCCGTGTTGTAGGAGACGATGGGGTCGCCGTCGCCGTGGATCAGCGCGATGGGGATGTCGCGGCCGGGGTGGCAGGCGCCGCTGTCGTTCAGCTGGCCGGAGACCGGCGCGTAGGCGGCGAACCGCTTGTTGTCGCACGCCATCTTGCTGGTGAAGAACCCGCCGTTGCTCATGCCGGAGGCGTACAACCGCCGGGGGTCGGCGTTGAAGCGCTGGATGAGGGTGTCCTGGAGCTCGGTGACGAAGCCGGGGTCGTCGACGTTGGGGGAGGCGGGTCCGCCGGCGACGCCCTGCCAGCCGCTTCCGTAGTGCTCGGGCGTGATCATGATGTAGCCGTTGGTCTGGGCGTGGTCGGCCATCCGGCCGAAGAACTCGGCGAGCGAGGGCGTCTCGTACAGGCCGGGGAAGTGGAACAGCGTGGGCAGCGGGGCGCCGGTGTAGTTGTCCGGCAGCCGCAGGATCGCCTTGCGGGCCTGTCCGGCGTGGGTGAGGTGGATGGCGTGGTTGCCGGGGTCGGGGCGGCGGTCCTGCACGGTGAAGGTCACGCTCTGGTTGCTGGACTGGGTGCCCCGGCGGACGGTGGCGGTGCCCTGCCAGGTCACGGTGCCGTCGGCGGGGGCTTGGACGCCGCCGGAGACGTTGGCGGAGATCTGCACGCCGGCGGCGTTGTCCTGGAGGGTGAAGGTGCCCGACAGGCCGCCGAAGGACCCGCGGGTGATCTGGAAGTTGGCGGTCGCGCTTCCGCCCGTGGAGCCGGGCAGGGTGGCCTGTCCCTGGACCTTGTCGGTGTTGTAGTCGGCGACCGCGTCGGTCACCACGATGCCTCCGCCGGTGACGTCGGCGTCGAGGCGGTAGGCGGGGCTGCCGGCGGCGGTGATGGTGACCCGGTCCGGCTGCAGGGCGGCGGCGTGCGCCGCAGTTGGCGCGAGTGGTGAGCCCGGGAGGCCGGTGAACGCCGCCGTGACGGCGAGGGCGGCCAGTCCGGTGGCCCGGCGGCGGGGTCTGCGCCGCGGGCCGGCCGTGGTGCGGGGCCGTACGGGGTGGGGGGTCATGGGGGTCCTTCCGTTCGCACGGATGTGCCGCCGTCAGGGGTGGGCGGCGGCCTGCCGCCGCGGAACGGGCTCTGACACCTGCCCGGAGCGTGGCCGCGGCCAGCGTGGGAACAGGCTAGGCCGCCCGGTCCAGGTCCGGCATCGCATGTATGTCACATTGCCCTGGCAGTTCTTCGTGCCTTGGTGATAGCCGGTGAACGCCACGGGCGGCGGCAATTCGGGGCGCTTTACGCGGCCGTACGCGCACCGTTTCCCGGTCAATGTCCGTGGGGACGTGAGAGCCCATCTACCTGGGATTCCAGGCATGCATGGCCCGCTTCGCGCGGCATGCGCCGTGTCGTCACCGCGTTTTCCGGAAGGCCGGAGGAATGCGCGGTGACCGGGCGCGTGATTTCCGGTATCCGCCCCGGAGAATTGCGGAATGGCGGGGTCAGTCGCGGATGAGGGCCCGTTGGATCTGGCGGTGGATGTTCTGGCAGCCGGGTTCGTTGCGCCCGATGAGCACGTCGCTGTGGGCCGCGGTGGCCAGGCCGGCGCCCGCGCTGTCCATGACGGGGCCGTCCTCGTCGCGCACCACGGCCCGGATGTGCTCGACGTAGTCGAGCATGCCGCGCTCCTCGGCGGAGTCGCGTGGTGCGGTCCGGCTGAGGAAGACGTGCCGGAGCACGCTGTGGGTGGCGTCGACGGGCCGTGCCTCGATGACCTCGGCGCCGATGGGCGAGTTGGCGATGACGAGGTTGGGATAGACGAAGTACAGGACCGCGACGTGCTCGCCCTTCTCGGCGCCGAGGTCTTCGGGGAGCTCGCGGACGGTGGTCAGCGGCACGCCCAGACGGTGGTGCGGGGTCAGGTCGTCGAAGCTGACGATGTTGGCGATGGTGCCCTGGCCGACCAGGGAGTCGGGGTGCACGAACGGGAAGTGGTAGGTCTCGGAGAACGCCTCGAGCACGGCCTTCCAGTTGGCCGCGACGTCGATCTCCATGACCGGGGCCGCCCAGTACGCGCCGTACCCCCAGCCGGCCAGCTCCTTGTCCAGCGTGCCCAGGTGGGCGTCGAGATCCAGGGGCCCTCGGGCGTCGGGCAGGCACCACACCAGGCCGTGCCGCTCCTGCGTCGGCAGCTCGGTCAGGCCGTGGTCCGCGAAGTCGATGTCGTCGAAGCCCTTGCGGCCGGGCACGCTGGTCAGCGTGCCGGCGAGATCGTAGCTCCAGGCGTGGTACGGGCAGGTGAACCTGGTCGCCGAGCCCGCACCGGCGGCGACCCGGGCGCCGCGGTGCCGGCAGGTGTTGACCAGGGTCCGTACCCGGCCTCCGGCGTCCCGGGCGACGATGACCGACCGGTCGGCCAGCTCGCGGACCAGGTAGTCGCCGGCCGCCGGAAGCTGGCAGGAGGCCGCCGCCACCCAGGGCGTCGCGTGCAGGACGAGAGCACGCTCGGCCTCCAGGATGTGCGGGTCACGGTAGGAACCGACCGGGATCCGGACGGTCTTCTCGGCGTAGTCGGTGGAGCGTGCCCGGACCAGCCGGCGAACACGGGGAAGCAGCTCGGCGGACGCGGGGGCGGGCTCGGGCACGGCCACTCCTCAGGGCTCTGTGTTGCCGGAGGACGTCCTGCGCACCCGGGCGCGGGTGAGGTGCGATCGGTCCCTCGACAGAACGACAGTACAACGCTTGAATCTACGTACTGTCAAGGCGGGTTCGGGGGAATCGGGGTTCTGATGGAATGGGCCCATGCGCACGCACGGCTGGCGGGGAGATCCGCCGCGGACCGACGATGAGGCCCGCCGGCGGATCATCGAGGCGACGACTCGTTGCGTCGACCGGTACGGCCCGGTCAAGACCGGGCTCACCGACGTCGCCGGGGAGCTGGGGGTCACCCGGGCGACCGTCTACCGCTACTTCCGCAACCTCGACGAGCTGCTGAAGGCCACCTCTCTCGCGGCCGCGGGCGAGTTCCTCGACCGGCTCGTCGCGCATGTCGCGGGACTGGACGACGCCGCCGACATCCTGGTCGAGGTCCTCGCCTTCGCCATCGAGCAACTGCCCGGCGATCGGGGGGCCGGCCTGCTCATCTCCAGCGGGCGCACGGCCAGCCTGAGCGCCGACCTGCTGTCGCCCACCACCATCGGATTCGCGCGCGCCATGCTTCAGGAGCTTCCGGTCGACTGGGCGGCGCACGGCTATTCCGGCGCCGGGCTGGACGACCTCGCGGAATTCATGCTCCGGCTCCTCCACTCGTTCCTGCCGCAACCCGGCGGCACCGAGGCAGCAGGGGACCCGCGGCCGTTCCTGCGCCGCTGGTTCGTTCCCGCGTTCGCCGCCCGGGCGCACACGGTGGCGGACCCGGTGGCGGACTCGGTGTCCGCGGTGGCGGACCCGGTGCCCGCGGTGGCGGACCCGGTGCCCGGGGCGGCCCGCTCCTGAAGGCGCGCCGGCGGGCCGGCGGGGCAGGGCCTACGCGGTCGCCGTGCGGGTCTGACGATGACCCGTTGACGCACGAGAGGTGTGGGGCTACTTTTACGGCACTCGTAGTGCAGCGGCCCCAGGGTCCCGTTCCCGGACGGATCACGGTGCCGAACCACTACGGCAAGGGCGCGGTCACAGCGACATGACATGATCATCGAGGCTGATATGACCGAGTATGCCGTTACGCCCATCCGGCAGGAGACCGGCCTTCTGGCCGAGATCGCGGAACTCCTGCGCCCAGAGCTGCCGTCCCTGGCGGACGAGATCGTCGATGAGATCCGGCTCAGTGTCCCCGAGTTCGCCCGGCCCCTGCAGGGCAACTTCGCGGTGGGCATGAGGCTCGGGGTCGAGCAGGGCCTGCGTCAGTTCGTCGAGCAGATCGCCGACCCGGGGGCTCCCCAGGAGTACGGCGTGCGGGTCTACCGGGCGCTGGGGCGGGGCGAGTACCTGGAAGGCCGGAGCCTGGACGCGCTGCAGGCGGCCTACCGCATCGGCGCGCGTTTCGCCTGGCGGCGCTTCGCCGACGTCGGCAAGAAGGCCGAGATCGCCCCGGAGCGGATGTACGTCCTGGCGGAGGCGGTGTTCGCCTACATCGAAGAGGTCTCGGCGCATTCGGTCCAGGCCTACACCGAGCTCGGTTCCCGCGCCGTCGGCACCCTGCAGCGACGACGCCACCGGCTGCTGGAGCTGCTGATCGCCGATCCCGCCGTGGCCGCGCCCAGCAGCCTGCACGAACTCGCCTCCGACGCCCAGTGGCGCCTCCCGCCCACGGCCGCCTGCGTGGCCGTCGACGAGCAATGGCACACCAGGCACCTGGTCTCGCCGGCGCTGAGCGCCGACGTCCTCATGGACCTGGAGCGTCCCGACCCCTGCCTGCTCATTCCCGACGCCGACGGCCCCGGCCGCCTGGACATGCTGCGCCGGGCGCTGCGCGACACCGACTTCGCCATCGGCCCCACCCTGCCGCTGAAGGACGCCGCGCTGTCGCTGCGGCTGGCCCGCCAGGCGCTGTCGCTGATGCGCCGCGGGATCATCGGAAGCGGCGGCCACCTGCGCTGTGAAGATCACCTTTTCACCCTGCTCCTGCTGAGCAACGAAGATCTGCTGAGCCTCCTGTCCCGGCGGCGCCTGGCCGAGTTCGACGAGCTCAGCGCCGACCAGTTCGACCGCCTCTCGGAGACCCTCCTCACCTGGCTCACCACCGGCGCCTCCCTCCCCGACGTGGCCGCGCGGCTCTGCGTCCATCCGCAGACCGTCCGGTACCGGATGCGCAGGCTCCAGGAGATGTTCGGCGACCGCCTGCACGACCCGGCCTGGAGATACGAGATGAGCCTGGCGCTCCAGGCCCGTCTCCTGCTGCTGGCGGAGCGACGAGCGGACGAGCGTTAGCGGCGGCCTCCTCCGGCCAGGCCCACCGTGGGAGGTGGTGCCTGCCCCACCCCAGGACTCCTGCCTGCTGTCCTGCGCTCGTCGTGCCCCGGCCGGTTGACTTACGGCCAGGCCGAAAGATCCGGAAAGATCCGGGAGCGGCAGGAAAAGCGGGGGAACATGACCACATGGCTTGCCGATCACGCCCTGGTCTTCGGCGGCTGGGGTGCGCTGGCCATGGTGCTGCTCCTGCCCGCGCTGGAGGCGGGGCTGCCGGTGCTCGGCATCCTGATGCCGGGGCAGACCGCGGTGGTGGCGGGCGGCGTGCTCGCCTGGCATGAGCGGGTGCCGCTCCCGGCGGCCCTGGCGGCCGCGGTGACCGGGGCGGTGCTCGGCAACGCGGCCGGGTACTTCGCCGGGCGGCGCTGGCACGACCGGCTGCTGGCCCGGATGCCGGCGCGGCTGCGGCGCCCCGCGCAGACCGCCAGGGCGATCGCGATGATCGAGAGGCACGGCGGCCGGGCGGTGCTCGTCGGCCGGTTCATCGTCGTGTTGCGCACCCTGGTGCCCACCCTGTGCGGCATGCACGGCGTTCCGCTGCGCCGCTACCTGCTGTGGTCCGTGCTGAGCAGCGCGCTGTGGGCGCCGACCTTCATTCTGGTCGGATTCACCCTCGGCACCGGCGGACCTTTCTGAACTCCCGTTTCACGGGGGCGCGTCGATGAGGCGGGCCAGCTCGGTGCGGTCGGCGGCGCCTGTCCGCGCGTACACGGTGTAGAGGGTGTTGGCGACGGTACGGATCGAGACGACGAGCCGGTCGGCGATCTGGCGGTTGGTCAGGCCCTGGGCCGCGAGCAGCGCGATCTCGCGCTGCCTCGGTGTGAGGCCGGGGAGGGAGAGGCCGACGAGCGCCGGGGTGCGGGCGCCCTGGCAGGCTCGCGCCAGGTTCGACGCGCGGGTCTCCGCCGCCCGGGCGTTCCTGGCCAGTTCGTCCGCGCGATACAGGGCGGCCGCCATGGCCGCCGCCTCGGCCGCGTACAGCAGCATGCCCTCGTGCTCGAAAGCCGTGGAGATCTCTGCCAGCTCCTTGGGGCCGCGGGCGGCGGCGTGCCGGGCGAAGAGCGCGGCGAGCGGACCGCGGTCGGCGAGGTCCGTCAGGCGGGACACGACGAGCTCCGGACGGCCGAGCCGCACGACGTCGTGCGACGCGAACAACGAGAAGCAGACGTACGGGCTGTCGGCCACCTCCAGCGCCAGCTCCACGGCCCGGTCGAGATCACCCCGGGCGGCGGCGGTCCAGACCTCGGCGAGGTGCAGCGGGTAGGTGGCCAGCGGTCCGACGGGAACCACCTGCGCCCGCGCCCGGGCCAGCACCGCCGAGGCGCCGTCGGGGTCGCCGCGCAGCGCGTGAGCGTGCGCGAGCTCGCCGAAGCACGGGCCGGCGAACGTGCTCCGCCCCGGCGACCGGGCGGCGCCCTCCTCACAGACCCGCACGGCGTCCAGCAGCCGGCCGCGTAACCGATGAAGCTGGGCCTTGCGCGCGCCGAACTGGAGGGACGCCCGGTCCCAGAGCCCGAACTGGCCGCCCGGCCCGTAGGCCCGGTCGAGGTACCGGTCCGCCCGCGGCAGGTCCCCGGCGACGATCGAGGCGGTCATTCCGGCGTCGAGCAACGCGGCCGTGATGCTCGGCATCGCGTCCGCCCTTCTGGTGATCATGGTCAGGGCGCGGTCGACCCGTTCGAGGGCGGCGTCCGTACGGCCGGTGATGGTCAGCAGCGTGGCCTCCGTGGACGTCAGCGTGCCGCGCACGCGTTCGTCGGCCGGGCCCTGCCGCCGGATCTCCGCAAGGTTCGCCTCGACGGCCTCGAGGTCTCCGCTGAGCGCGGCGACGCTGCCCGCGAAGCAGCGCAGCACCTGCCGGAGCCGCGGGGCGGGCGCGAGCCGCTCGGCCTCGGCGAGGACGGCCAGCGCCTCGCCGGTACGGCCCAGCACCCAGGCCAGGTTGATGGCGCGCATGGTGGCCCCCTCGAACCGGGTGTCGGCATCGAGGTCGGCTCGCAGTGCGGTGCGGAAGGCCTCCTCCGCCTCCTCGCCGCGGTCCATGTAGGTCAGCGCGCCGGCGAGGGCCAGCAGGGCCGGTGGCCCACCGCCTGCCGCGGCCGCCGCCCTGGCCAGCCGCTCGGCCAGCGTCAGGTCCCGCATTCCCCGGGCCTTCGCGCAGGCCTGGAGGAGCAGGTCCGGATCGTCCGCGCTACCGGCGTCGAGCCGCCAGACCGCGACCCGCAGGACGTCCGCACGGCGCCGCAGGCCGGTGCCCGCGACGGCGGCGGCGAGGCCGCGCAGCACCGTCCGGGTCCGCAGGCCGCCGCACCACTCGCGGATGACCTCGCCGTAAAGCGGATGCGCGAGCCGTGCCTCCAGCCGCCGCCCGCTCGCCTGGACGGTGACGAGCTGCCGCTCCTCCAGCCGCTCGGTGGCCGTCATGGAGCACATCGACGCGAGCAGGTCGGCGCCCAGCGGCTCGCCGAACGCGAGGTACTCCAGCACCTCGCGCTCGTCGCCGGTCAGGTCGCCGATCCGGGCGGCGATCATCTCGCGCAGCGAGGTGCTCAGCTCCAGCGGGCCGTGCCACAGCCACATGCCGCCGAGGTCGCGCAGGACACCGGACAGCACCAGCTCGCGCAGGTAGAGCGGATTTCCCTTGCTGGTGTTCCAGAGCCGGGCGAGCGATCCCGCCTCGATGCGCCCGGGCAGCGCCCGGGCGAGCAGGTCCGCGGTCTCCGCCTGGGTGAGGGGGGCGACCTCCAGGCGGGCGAGCAGCTCGTCCTTCCACAGCGCCACCACCGTGTCCGGCGGCCGCCTTCCGCTCCGTACGGTCACCAGCAGCCGTACGGACCCGTGCAGTGCCAGGTGCTGGACGAGCCCGGCGGACCAGGGATCCAGCAGGTGCGCATCGTCCACGACCAAGACCTGCGCGTCGATCGCCGCGGCAGCCCATCTCAGCGGGTTGCCGTCCGGCCGCGAGTCGGGCAGCAGGTGGGCGAACGCGCCGAACGGCAGCTCGGCGGTCGCCTCGGTGGCACGTACCCAGGCCACCCCGGTCAGGTCCTTGACGGCTTCGGCGATCAGCCGGCTCTTTCCCGCCCCCGCCGGGCCGAGCACGACGACGCCCCGCCCGGCCGCGCGGATCACCGTGAGCTGGTCACTGCGGCCGGCGAACGGCCAGCGGCTGGACATGCGGAGAGGATATTTGAGTACGTCCGACTCATGCCAGGCTCATCGCTCGCGATCACGGTGGTGACATGAGCGCATTCACGGCCACCGGCCTGACGGATCTCGTCCGCGAGCTACTCGGCGACCCCACGGCCGAGATCGCCGAGCAGCGTGTGGAACCGGTGGGCACCGGGCCGGGCGCCTTCTCGACCGAGGCCCTGCACCGCGTACGGGGCGTCACCACGGACGGTGTGCCCTGGTCGTTCTTCGTGAAGTCCGTTCACTCCGTACGGCACGCGCCCGCCCTCGCGATGCTGCCCGGGCACCTGCGCGCCGCACTGATCGAGAGTTACCCCTGGCGGGCGGACGTGGACGTCTACCTGGCGGCGGAGCCGCTTCCCGACGGGATGCGCCTCCCTCGCCTGTACCGCCTCGACGACCTCGGCGACGACCGGCTGATCATGTGGCTGGAGGACGTCGCGGAGGCTCCCGGCGCGAAGTGGGATCTCGACCGGTACGCCCGGGCCGCGTACCTCCTCGGCGCACTGGCGGCGATGCGCCCGGTGACCGGACCCGCGCCGCTCAACACCGGCCTGCGCTTCTTCTGCGAGCACGTGGTCTCCGCCACTGCCGTCCCCGGGCTGCTGGGCGACGACCTCTGGCGGCACCCCCTGGTGGCGCCGTACGCGGACGAGCGTCTCCGCGGAGATCTCCGATCCCTGATCGAAGGCCGGGCCGACCTCCTCGACGCCCTGGACGGCCTGCCGCACACCCGGGTGCACGGCGACGCCTGCCCGCAGAACCTGCTCATCCCCGCCGACGGCTCAGCCGAGTTCGTCGCCGTCGACTGGAGTTTCAACGACCCCGCCGCCGTGGGCAACGACCTGGCGCAACTCCTCGTCGGCCGGGCCCACCCGGGCCTTCTCCAGGTCACCGACCTGCCGGGCGTCCAGGAGACCATCAGGCAGTCCTACGCCGCCGCCTTCCCGGCCGCCCTCCCTCATCTACACCTGGGCTTCCGGGGCGCCCTCGTGCTCCGCGCGCTCTGGACGGCCATCCCCCTCCCGCGCCTGACCGAGCCCGCCACTCCGGCCCTGCACGCCTTCTTCGCCCACCGCCTGGCCCTCACCCGCTACCTGACCGACCAGGGCCTCGCCCTCGGCCTCTAGGCGACCGCGCTCGGGACCGGCAAGGCGGCGAGCCGATCGTGATCTCCGGACGGGCCGGAGCAGGCGGCTCGGGTGTGCGACTCCGCGAGACCGGGGGCTCGCCTCCGGTCAGGGCGAGGGGCGGCGGAACCGGGCCTCCCGGTAGGCGGCCAGCTGCCCGGAGAGGCGGTCCTTGAGTTCCAGGCGCTTGGCCTTGCCGGTGGCGGTGTAGGGGATGTCGTCCCCGAAGACGACGACCTTGGGCTGGTGGGCGAAGTCGAGGCGGCTCGCGCAGTACGCCAGCACCTCCTCCTCGCTCAGCGGGCCGTCCGGCACGACGTAGGCCGCGATCTCGTCGCCGTAGACGCGATGCTCGAACGGCACCGTGAGGGCGAACCGGACCTTCGGGTGGCTGTGCAGCACCTCGTCGATCTCGAACGGTGAGATGTTGTGCCCGCCACGGATGATGAGCTCCTTGATCCTTCCGGTGATGAAGTAGGTGGGCCGGCCGTCCGGGCCGGGCTGCCAGAATCCCTCGTCGCCGGTATGGAACCATCCGTCGCGCAGTGCCTCGGCGGTGGCGTCGCGACGACCTGCGTATTCCCGCATGACGATCGCGCCGCGAACGGCGAGTTCGCCGCGTTCTCCGGCCGGCAGCTCCCGGCCGGAGCTCCGGTGGAGCACGCCGAGCCGGGCATGGGGGACAGCGCCACCGACGCTGGGGAAGCCGAAGCCGGCGTGCCAGTGGCGGCGTTCCCCCTCGGAGAGCACGGGCATCGCGGTGGCGACGCAGGTGGTCTCCGACAGGCCGTAGATGTGGCGGATGGCCACCCCGAAGCGATCCTCGAAGCCCAGCGCCGTCTCCACCGACAGCGGACCGGCTCCGCAGAGGACCTCGGTGAACCGGTCCGGCGCCGTGCCCTCGCCGGCCAGGAGGAACTCCAGCAGCGTCGGCACGAGGCTGGCCGTGGTCGCCTCCTCGGCGATGACATCGCGCCAGAACGCGTCGGTACGGAACCGGTCGGCGAGGACGGTCGACGCGCCGGTCAGCCAGGGCAGCAGGCTGGAGATGACCAGCGCGTTGGCGTGATGGACCGGCAGAACCGTGTAGACGCGGCTCGCGCTGTTCCAGCCGAAGACGGTGGCGATCGCGTCGAGGTCGGTGAGCAGGTTGCCGACGGTGGTGATGATGCCCTTGGGCTCGCCCGTGGTGCCGCTGCTGTACAGCCGCAACGCGGGCCGTTCGAGCCCGTCGGCCGCGCCGTCGAGTTCTGCTGCCGCGTCGTCCGGGATCACGTCGGTGCGGCGCAGGGGCACGCCGGCCGCCGGCGCCAGGCCGGTCGCGTCCTCGTCGAACTCCGGCGCGTACACCAGCAGCTTCGCCTGCGCGTCGAGCAGCACGAACCGCCGGCGTGCGGCGGGCTCCTGGGCGTTGAGCGGCACGCAGCACGCGCCCAGCAGCCAGCAGGCGTACGCGACGGCGAGCGCCTCGGCGGTGTTGCCGGCCAGGGTCGCCACCGCGTCACCCTCGCCGATGCCCTGCGTGCGCAGCCAGGCCGCGGTCGCCTCGACCCGGCTCCGCCAGGCACGGACGCTCCACTGCCGGCGGGTGCCGCGGGCGTGGTGCAACTCGGTGAGGTACGGGGCGTCATCGTCGGTACGGGAGCGCAGGAAACCGGCGAAGCTCGACCAGCGCGGGCGGAAATCGTCGACCGGGACACGGGCATCCATGGCACGGGACGCTAGACAGAGTCAACTGCCGTGACCATGGCGGGAGGACACACCAAGACCGCCATCGCCATGGCCGGAGCTCCCATGCCCGGGCCGCCGAGCGGGACCATCTCGCCGAGGTCGCCGACCTTCGCCCCTGAATCCGGCCGGCTCGCCGGGCCCTACCGTGGTCGTGAGGCCAGGGGTTGGAGGCCACGATGGCAAGCGACGTGTCGGCCGGTCACCGGTCCAATACAGCGCGACGGGTCGGCTACCTCATTGCCGCCGGCATCGGCGCGGCACTGTTGTACGCGCTCAACGTCCGCCCGGGCTGGGACGCGCTGCCGTTCCTGACCGACGAGACCTCCCGGGTGCTCGGCCTGCTCGATCTCTCGCTGGTCGCCGGGCTGATCTTCAATCTCGGCTACGTGCTCCATGACCCGCCGTGGCTGAAGTCCCTGGGCGACCTGGTGACGACGGGGATCGGCCTGGTCGTCCAGTCGGTGTCGCTGGCGCGCGCGATACTCCTGAAGTGCCGAGAGGATCGATGAAGACGGCATCGATGATGTACGGAACACTGTTGCTTCGGTGCCCCGGGGCACGAGCAACCCGCCCACGGTGCGCGCTGTGGTTTTCTTGGACCTCCCGTCCCGACGCAGAAGGGCCATATGAGCGAGGACGTCCCCGGTTACCGTGTCCTGAAGCAGATCGGCGAAGGTGGATTCAGCGTCGTCTACCTCGCCTATCAGGAACGCCTGGATCGCCAGGTCGCGCTGAAGGTGCTGTCGATCAGTGCCATCGACAAGGCGCCGATGCGCCGGTTCCAGCGGGAGTGCAAGATCACCGGGCGGCTCACCGGCCATCCCAACGTGGTGACGGTCCTGGACACCGGCACGACCCGGTCCGGTCGCCCGTACATCGCGATGGAGTACTTCGAGCACGGCTCCCTCACCGACCGGCTGCTGCGTGAGGGGCCGCTGCCGCTGCCGGAGGTGCTGCGCATCGGCGTGAAGATGGCCGGTGCGCTCGCCGCGACCCACGAGACCGATGTGCTGCACCGCGACGTCAAGCCGCAGAACATCCTCATGTCGCGGTACGGCGAGCCCGCACTGGCCGACTTCGGCATCGCCCGGCTGGTGGACTCCCTCGAGACCCCGCACACCAACGCCTTCACCCCCCACCACGCCGCACCCGAGGTGCTGGAGGGCAGGCCGCCCGGGGTCAGCTCGGATCTGTACTCGCTCGGCTCGACGCTCTACCAGCTGCTCGCCGGGTGGCCGGCCTTCAGGGCCCGGCAGAACGAGGGCATCGCCCAGCTGATGCTGCGCATCCTGGGCGAACCGCTGCCGATGATCCCCCGTGACGACGTGCCCAGGCCGGTGTTCGACGTCATCGGGCAGGTCATGGCCAAGGTGCCGGAGCAGCGGTTTCCGAGCGCGGTGGCCTTCGCACAGCGGCTGCGGCAACTGCAGGGTGAGCTGGGGCTGCCCGTCACCGAGCTGGCGCACAGCGGCGGCGTGTTCGTCCCGCCCGCCCCGGGGCCTCCCGGCGGCGGGTTCCAGCCGCCGATCGCCGTGGCGCCCCCGCCCGCCTCCGTGACGCCGGTACGGCATCCGGAGCCGGTCGCGCGGGCCGCGACCGTACCGCCGGACGCCGGCGCGCAGACCGAGGGCGTGCCCGGCGCGGAGGCCGAGGCGCCGACGGCCAGGATCCCGCCGTCCGCGCCGATCGCCCCGGACCCCGCTGCGCCCGCCCCGCCCGGGTCGCCGCATCCGCACCAGTGGCGACCCGAGAGCACCTACGCCGACACCCGGGTGACCTCGCCGCCCACGGATCAGCAGCCCACCGGCCCGGCCGGCGAGCTCGGCCCGACCGGCCCGCCCGGCCTGACCGGCCCGCCCGGCTCGACCGGCCGGAGGCGGGGGCTGCTGGTGGCGTGCGCGGTCGCCCTCGTCGGCGGGCTGAGCATCGGCATCGCGGGGGCCGCCTCGTCCGGCGGCTCGCGCGGCGGCGACGACCCGCGGGTGGTCCCGTCCGCCACCACGCCGGCCACGCCGGTCGCGCCCACCGGGCAGGCCGGCGGCACGCCGCCCGTCGTCCGGTCACTCACCCCGCGGCAGATCAAGGCCGCCGCTCCCCGTAACGTCCGCCTGGTGATGACGGGCACCTCGGCGCGGGTCAGCTGGACCCTGCCGCCCGGCGCCCGGCGACTGCCGATCATCGTGCAGCGGTCCCCGCTGGGCCGGAGGCCCGTCACCTCGGCGGGCACGGGCGGGCGCGCCCTCACCGTCGGCGGGCTGAAGCCACACGGGAAGTACTGCTTCCGGGTCGGCGCGCTGCTGGCTCCGGGAAGCCCGCCGACCATCGCCTGGTCCGGGACCCGATGCGGCAGGGTCCGGTGAGCGAGCCCTACTCGCACACCCACAGAGGCGGGCCCGCGTACTCCTGCCAGGGATTCTTCGGCGTGGCCACCAGGTAGCCGACCATGTAGCCGCTGAAGCCGTTGTAGGAGATGTGGTCGTACAGCGATCCCTTGAAGTTGTCCCCCACCCCGCGGTCGAAGTACGCGCCCATCTTCTGGCAGTTCACCGTGAGCGTGTGCCCGTTGTCGACGATGGTCCCGGCTATCGCGCTGCTGGTGTCCGGGCTCACCCGGACATAGGCCTTGGACCCGCTGCCGTTGTGCTGGATCGCGTACTGCCGGGACGGCCCGACGAGATGTGCGCCGGTCTGCGCCTCCTGCCCGGCGCCCGCGCCGTTGGCCGAGGTCACCGTGAAGGTGTACTGCCCGTTCCGCCACACCTCGTTCAGCGAGACCGACGTGCCGGTGAGCCCGGTCCTCGCCCCGGTGGTGGGCCCGGTCCAGCTCACCCGGTAGGTGACCGGCGCGCTCCCCGAGCCCAGCGGAGCCGCCCAGGTGACCCTCGCCCCGGCGGACTCCGCGACCGCCTGGACGCTGCGCGGCGCACCGGGCGGCACGCAGGGCATGGCCGGCCCGCTCTGGGCCGACGCCACCTCGGCGGGCCGGCCGCTGCGGTCCTGGTACCGCACCGCGACCCGGAAGCGGTACTCCCGCCCGCACCTGCCGCCCTCGACCCGGAAGGTCGGCGTCTCACCCGCCGCGATGCTCGGGGGAGTCACCGTCATCCCCGCGGGCACGTCCTTGAGGACGTACTCCGTGGGCTTGCCCCCGATCGACGGCTGGAACTCCACGGTCATGGAGCCGGCGTCCCCGGCGGTCCTGAGGTTCGACGGGGGTGCGGGGGGCTCCCACGGCTCGGGGGTCCTGGTCGGCTGCGGCGACTGCGGCACCTGAGGCGACACGGGGGTCTTCCCGCCGTTGCCCGCGGGAGTCCCCTGGTTCCCCGGCCGGCCCTGTGTCGGGATCGGGCGGCGCGGGCCGCCGGGCACCTTCTCGTCGTACTTGCTGATCTGCTTGACCGCCCCGGACGTGTCCAGGACGACGGCGCGCCGGCCGTGCGGGTCGTTGGCCCACAGGAGGTTTCCCGAGACGAAGACCTCCAGCGGACCGGGCCTGCCGCCGACGACGATCTGGGTGTCGAAGGCGTTGGTCGCGGAGTCGTAGACGATCAGCGATCCGGCGGTCTGGTCCGGGATGTAGATCTTCGAGCCGAGGATCTGCGGCGGCCCGTAGTGGTGCTTGGGGAACTTCAGCGACACGGTGGAGTGCCGCCCGCTGCCGGTGTCGAGCAGCACGAGCGAGCCGGTCGCCCTGGCCAGCAGCGGCACGATCTGTCCCTCGGTCGCCGCCGGGAACAGCACTCCGCCCCGCCGCTCCTGCCGCACCGTGGACGGCAGCGCCAGCGTGAGCCGCTTGCCCGACGGATCCAGGACCATCGCGGTCGCCGCGGTCGAGTTGGTGACGATCGGCACGCCGGCGGCGATGGTGATCGCGAGGGCGTCCTTGGGCTTGCCCACGGTCACCGGGGGAGCCTGGTGGCCCGCCTGGAACGGGACCACCTGCCCACCGGCCGGGACCGGCACCCAGAGGGTTCCCCTTCCGTCGATCGCGGCCTGCCCGAGCGGTGCGGTGAGGGTGGCGGGGCCGTCCATGGCGGACAGCGTCACCGGGTCGATCTGCTGCACCGTGGCCTTGGCCGGGTCGATGGCGTACGCGGCGCCCTTCCCGGTGACGATCTGCAGGCCGGTGGCCGCGAAAGCGCTGGTGCTCTTCGTCAGGTTGAGCTGGGCGGGGTCCACGCGGCTGACCACGCCGGTCTGCTGGTCGATGATCAGGATCGTGCTGCCGTCCTGCACGATCTTGATGTCATGGCCGTACATCGTCCCGGGGAGCCGGACCTTGCCGTCGACCTTGCCGGCCATGCCGTTGGCGTGCACGAGCGTGCCCTTGCCGGTCGCACTCAGCCAGGCACCGACGTTCGAGACCTGGTACTTGGCGCTGGCCAGGCCGACGCCGAATACCACCGCTCCCACACAGAGCACGCCGACCAGGCCGATGGCGAGCTGGCCGGTCAGCCGGTCCCGCCTGAAGATCGAACGTGCGACACCGGCCCCCTGCACAGCTCATCACCTCTCGCCGCCAACGGTTCAGGTGGGCACACCCGACGCGCTGGTCACCCTAGTGCCAAACACCTATAGATCTACTGATTTCCGACGTTCGTTGCCGCTGCCCTTCCGAAGCGAACGGGGATGCAGACGCCGTCCCAGCCGCCGGGTCCGGCCGGACCTGGCGGTGACGAGCCTGCCGACCGCGTCGCTGTGCCGCCATGCCTCCTCGGCCGGTCCCGGACCGGGCGGGGTGTCGCCGAAGTCGGCCCAGTTGACCAGGTCGGCCAGCGGCCGCAGGTGCTGCAAGGCCTGGTCGCCGACGCCGCGGCCACCGAAGCGCGCGACCTCGTCGGCCGTGAGCGTACGGGCGCTGGAAAGCCCCACGTCGGCCAGGTGCTCCAGGGTCTGCTGCCACGCTCCGGCGATCAGGGCCGCGGGCGTGGCGCCCCGGCGGCGACCACGCCTGCGCAGCGCCGGCGCGGTCAGGGTCGCGGCCACGTACGCCACGATCAGCACTCCCAGTGTCACCAGCGCGTACACCCACCACGGAGTGGGAGCGGCCTTCGCGGTCTCGACCGGCGCGGGCCGCGCCGGCCCGCTCTTCTCCGGGCCGGCGCCGCGACGCCGGCCGGCCGCGTTCCGCTGGGCCTGTTCGAGCTTCTGCAGGGTGTCTCCCGCCGCGACGGAGTCGTCGGCCTTCGACCTGCCGGCCCGCTCGGGCGTGGGGAAGAACGGCACCCAGCCGAGCCGGGCGAACTTGACCTCCGGCCACACCATCACGTCGCCGGAGCGGACCTCCGTGACGGCGCCGGCCGCGTGGCCCCGCCGGAAGCCCACCACGACGCGGGTGGGCAGCCCGAGCGTACGGGCGAGCACCGCGTACGCGGTGGCGAAGTGCTCGGAGGTGCCGCGCCGCCCCTCACCGAGGAAGTAGTCGAGCTGGCGGTAGTTGTGGCCGGGCGGCGCGGTCACGTCGTACTTCGCGTAGGTCCGCAGCCACTGGGCGAGCGCGGCGGCCTGCTCCACGGGCGTGCTCGCGTCCCGGGTGGCCTGCCGGGCGAGCGCGCTGAACTCCGGCAGCTGCGGCGGTGCCCGGTCGGCGCCGGGTCCGTTCGGCAGGTCCAGCGCGGCCTTCGCCTCGGGGTCGGCGGCCGGCGTGGCCGTGTTCAGCTCGTCGACGTTCCACTGCCGGACCGACGAGATCACCTGGTAGGTCTGGCCGGGCCGCAGGGGCCGGGTGGCGGTCAGCGTCCCCCCGACCGGGTCGATCAGCACCGGCAGCCCCTCGACGGTCCGCGGGCGGTCGGCGGCCGGCACCCAGATGCCGGGCAGGTCCTGGACGGTGATCTGCTCGCCGGTGTCGCGGCGGGCACCGGTGTCGGCGGCCGGCGGTACCCGGCTGCCGGTCGGCACGAACCTGGCGCCCGACGTCCACGTCACCCCGTCGAAGCGGTCGAGCACCGCCAGCCGCCAGTCCTCCGTCTGCTCCTCCCGCGGCCGCCCCGTCGTCCGCTCCGGCCGCACCGTGAACAGGACCTGGTCGGGGCTGAGCAGCCAGGCGCCCACCCGGTCGAGCGGGCTGACGCTGTCGCGCTGCTGCGGCGGCGGTGCCTGCACCTGCTCGCGGGGATCGTACGGCTCGCCGGAGACCGGCAGGTACGGCGCGGCCACGAGGGCCAGGGCACCGAGCGCGGCGGCGATGGGCACTCCGAGCGCGAACCGGCGCAACAGCGCCCCCCGGCCCTCCGCCCCGGACCGCAGCAGCACCAGGACGACGATGAGGATCACGGTCGCGGCGGCGAGCGGCACGTTCGAGCCGGGGCCGCCGACGCCCAGCAGCAGGGCGGTCGCGAAGACCGCCAGCGCGGGGACACAGGGGCCGGCGCGCTGGGACGTGCGCAACGCGATCTCGGCACCGGCGAACCCCGCCAGCCATACCAGTACGTGGACCAGGACGAGCAGCTCGGGTCTGGGGGGCACCGGCAGCAGCGTGGTGAGAATCGCCTTGGACGAGTCGCGCAGCCCCGTCCCGATCACCCGCGGCAGGGTTCCGTCACCGAGCCTGTCGCGGAACAGCGTGAGGCAGACGGTCGCCACCCACGCGAGGACGCTGAGGACCATCGAGATCCACAGCGGCCACGGCCGTCCGGCTCGCGGGCCCGACAACAGGGCCGCCAGCACAGTGGGGACGACCGACGCGACCCCCACCACGGGCACGACGGCGTCCCAGCCGAAGACCCGGTGGAAGGCCAGTCCCGCGACCGCCGCCAGTGCGGCCGTGACGAGCAGGGACGCGTAGCGCCGGACCACCGTCTGTCCCCGCGGGCCGGTGCCTTCGGCCTCGCCCGCCTCGGGCGGCCGCGGTCGCGCGCTCACGGCCGGCCGGGTCATGGGCTCCTCCTCGCCCGCTGCCATGCCGCCGCCAGCGCGTCGAGGTCGGTGACGTCGATCAGCGTGACGCCGGGCAGCACGGGTGCGGGCCCGTCCGGCCTGATGCGCAGGCACACCACCCGTTCGAACCGGTGGCGCGCGGCCGTGATCCGGCTGAGGTCGGCGCCCACCGGGGTGACCACGACGAGGGAGCCGCCCGCGCGGACTCGCAGGGCGACGTCGACGGCGGATTCGGACCCTTCCTCCAGAGCCGACCTCGCCAGCCGGTCGAGTACGGTCTCGGTGTCGGCCGGGCCGCCCCGCGTCTCCGCCAAAGGACCCGGCCCGGCGAGGACGCGCACCGGGAAGTTCGCGGCGCAGGCCCCGACCGCGACGGACGCGGCGGCCTCGACGGCCAACTCGAAGTCCTCGGGGTCGTCGTAGGCACCGGGTCTGGTCTCGAGCACGACGCTCGTGCTGGGCAGGCTCGCGTCCACGAGCTGGCGGACCATGAGCGTCCCGGTGCGGGCGGTGGACTTCCAGTGGACATGACGCAGGTCGTCACCGATGACGTACTCACGGAGCGCGTGGAAGGTGGCCGTGCCCGCCGGCGCCCTGTCGCTGGTCGGCCCTTCCAGATGGTGCGCCCGGCCCGAGGGCATCAGCGGGAGAGTGACCGTACGAGGGTGGACCAGCAGCGTCTGCGGCGTGCCGTACTCGCGCACCCGGCGCGCGAGGCTCAGCGGGTCGGTGCGGATCAGGCGCAACGGGCCGACCGGGATCACGCCGCGCCGATCCGTCGGCAGTCGGTAGGTCACCATGCGCTTCCCGCGCGACCGCAGCCGCGGGAGCGCGACCGCGACGCTCGTCGAGCCCGCGGCGTCGGTGGCGACCAGGCCGGCACGGAGGGCCCGCCCCACGTTGGTGACGTGCAGCACCCCGACGGCCGGATCGCCCCGCGCCACCTTGAGCGGTGCGATCTCCCGGCTCACCTCGAGCCTCGGTGCCGGCAGCGTCCACAGCACGGCCCCCGACACGGCGAAGACGCCGGCGAGCGCCAGGACGGCAGGTTCGGTGTACCCCAGCCACCAGCCCGCCGCGTACAGCACCACCGAGGCGACGGCCGTGCCCCGGCCCAGCGGCGTCAGCATCCACCCGGCCGCGGCGGGAGGCCAGGTCGGGCGATCACTCAGACTCCCATGGCCTGCGGGACCGGGACGCTGGAGAGCGCCTCCGCGACCACGTCGGCGGCGCCGTGCCCACGCAGCTCCGCTTCGGGGGTGACGATCAGGCGATGTGCGATCACCGGGACGGCGAGTGCCTTGACGTCCTCGGGCAGCACGTACGACCGCCCGGCCGCGGCGGCGCGCACCTGGGCGGCGCGCAACAGCGCGAGGCTCGCCCGAGGGCTGGCGCCGAGCCGCAGATCCGGGTGGCCCCGGGTGGTGGAGACCACGCGCACCAGGTAGTCGTAGATCGGCCCCGCCACATGGATCCGCGTGGCGAACTCGATCATGCGGGCGACGTCGTCATGGCCCGTGAGCGGCGGCATCTGGTCCAGCATCGCGCCGGTCGGCATCCCCGCGAGGACCGCGATCTCCGAGGCGTGGTCCGGGTAGCCCATCGAGATCCGCATCAGGAACCTGTCCAGCTGGGCCTCGGGCAGCGGGTACGTGCCGTCCATGTCGACGGGGTTCTGGGTGGCGATCACCATGAACGGCCTCGGCACCTCGTGCGTCCGGCCGTCGGTAGTGACCCTGCGTTCCTCCATGACCTCCAGGAGCGCCGACTGGGTCTTGGGCGAGCCACGGTTGATCTCGTCGGCGACCACGATGTTCGCGAAGATCGGGCCGGGGTGGAACTCGAAGGCGTTGCCGCCCTGGTTGAAGATGGAGACCCCGGTGACGTCGCTGGGCATCAGGTCGGGGGTGAACTGGATCCGGTTCCACCGCGCTTCGACGGAGGCGGAGATGCTGCGTGCCAGGGTCGTCTTGCCCACGCCCGGCACATCCTCGATCAGCAGATGTCCCTCGCTGAACAGGCAGATCAGCGCGAGCTCGATCTTGTCTCGCTTGCCGCGGATGACCTGCTCGATGTTGCTGCCGAGGGCATGGAACATCTGCGCGAACCGCTTGCCCAGCGCATCGGCGTCGGGTGCCGGGTGAATCTCTGTCACGTGAACGTTCTCTCCAGGCTTACAGCCGCCGTACTCGAACAAACGCCGGAAACCGGGCACGCCATGTCCGGGGAATGATACGCACCCGGCATGGATTCGTGGGGGTACCGTCCGGGCCTGAAGCGGTGACGCAACACGGGAATCAAGGCCGATGGAGCGCCTTCTGGAACGGGCGGCCGGTGCTGTTCTCCCGTTGCTTTGCCCTGACCACCGATACGCGGCCTCGGGTCACCTGGTCGGCGGGCCGCGCAGCGGCCGCGCAGTGGTGGTCAGGGCAAATGCCGGGGAATACGGGTCAGGCTCCGGCGGGCCTGATCCACCGGGCCTGGGGCATGCACCAGGCCCGGAGCTTGCACAGGGACTGAGGGCTGACGGAGGTCATGGGTCAACCTCCGAGCAGGTCCCGTACGGTGTCGGCGGCCAGCCTCAGCGCTTCGGTCAGTCCCCCGGGATCGCGGCCGCCCGCCTGGGCGAGGGCTCCCTTGCCGCCCGCGCCGCCGCCGACCGCGCGGGCCGCGGCGGCCAGGGTGTCGCGAGCCTGTAGCCCCGTGCCGGCCAGCGCCGGGTTGAGGGCGGCGACGAGCATCGCCTTGCCGCCCACCTCGGTGCCCAGGACGACCACTCCTGGCTCATCGGGACGCCGTTGAGCCACGTCGGCGGCGAGCGGGCGCAGCTCCTCGCCGCTGACTCCGTGCAGGAGCTCGGTGATCAGCCAGCCGCCGTCGACCGGCTGCGCACGGCCGGCCAGCCGGTCGGCCATGGTGGCGAGTTCGGCCGTGCGCAGCCGGTCGAGGTGCCGCTGGGCCTCGGCGAGCTCGTCCAGGCGCCGCCTGAGCCGGCCGGGTGCCTGGTCGGGGCGGACGCCCAGGAGGCCGGCGAGCTCTGCGAGCAGAGCCTGCCCGTGGTCATGGTGGCGGAGCGCGTCGCCGCCGGTGAGGGCCTCGATCCGGCGCAGGCTGGCGCCGACGGAGGACTCGCCGACGATGTGCACGGGTCCGGCCTGGGAGCCGTGGCCGACGTGGGTCCCGCCGCACAGCTCGCGGGAGAAGTCGCCGATGTCGACGATACGGACCTGGTCGCCGTACCTCTCGCCGAACAGGGCGGTCGCCCCGGCGGCCTCGGCCTCGGCCCGGCCGGCCCGCCACACGCGGACCTCCGGGTCGTCGAGCAGGTGCTCGTTCACCAGGGTCTGCACGGTGCTCAGCTGAGCGGGGCCGACGGCGGTGAAGTGGGCGAAGTCGAACCGCAGCCGGCCCGGTTCCACCCGCGAACCCTGCTGGGCGGCGTGGTCGCCGAGCACACGGCGGAGCATGGCGTGCAGCACGTGGGTGGCCGAGTGGGAGCGGGCGATGGCCGCCCGCCGGTCGGCGTCCACGACCGCCTCGGTGTCCTGGCCGGTACGGATCTCGCCGCTGATGACGCGGGCGGCGTGGACGTGCAGGCCGTCCAGGCCGGGCCGGGTGTCGAGGACGCGCAGCACGGCGCCATCGCCGGTTGTCAGGGTGCCGGTGTCGCCGACCTGGCCGCCCGCCTCGGCGTAGAAGGGGCTGCGGTCAAGGATCACCTCCAGCTCGTCCCCTTCTGCCGCGGCCTCGACGAGTTCGCCGTCGTCGAGGAGCGCGACGAGGCGGGTCTCGGCGGTGGTGGTGTCGTAGCCGACGAAGTCGGTGAGCCCGTGCAGGGCTGCGACCTGCCGGTAGGCGTCCTGCCGGGCGACCGCGATGCCCTTCTTGCCGCGGCCGTCCTCCGTGGCCTGGCGACGCCGGCTCTCCAGGAGCGCGGCGAAGGCGTCCTCGTCGACGGTGAGCCCGGCGGAACGTGCGGCGTCGATGGTCAGGTCGACCGGGAACCCATAGGTGTCGTGCAGTTCGAAGGCCGTCCGCCCGGGCAGCCTGGACGCACCCGTGGCGCGGGCCCGGCCGATCGCGCCGTCGAGCAGCTTGGAGCCCTGCCGCAGTGTGCGATCGAAGCTCTGCTCCTCGGCGGTGACCACCTGCTCCACCAGAGAGCGGTGCTGCTCCAGCTCAGGCCACGCCGGTCCGAGGTTGTCGATGACGCTAGCGGTCAGGGCGGGCAGGACCGGCTGGTCGATGCCGAGCAGCCGCGCGTGGCGGATGGCCCGGCGCATCAGCCGCCGCAGGACGTACCCGCGCCCGTCCCGCGCGGGCAGCACCCCGTCGGCGATGAGGAACGCCGCCGAGCGGGCGTGTTCGGCGGCGACCTGGAACGACACCGACGCCTCGCTGCCGTCGCGGCCGGGGTACCCGCGTCCCGCGAGTTCCTGTACGAGGCGGAACGTGGGGGAGAGCAGGTCGGTCTCGCAGACGGTCTCGACGCCCTGCAGGATCGCCGCCAGCCGGTCCAGGCCGAGGCCGGTGTCGATGTTCCTGGCGGGCAGCTCACCGAGGATCGGGAAGTCGGCTTTCCCGGTGCCCTCGCCGCGCCGGTTCTGCATGAACACCAGGTTCCACAGCTCGACGTACCGTTCGCCGTCGGCGGCGGGACCGCCCGCGCGGCCGAAGGACGGCCCCCGATCGTAGTGGAGTTCCGACGAGGGCCCGCACGGTCCGGGGACCCCCATGGACCAGTAGTTGTCGGCCATCCCGAGCCGCTGGATTCGTGCGGCGGGCACCCCGACGCGCCGCCACAGGAGCTCGGCCTCGTCGTCGGCCTCATGGACGGTGATCCACAGTCGCTCCGGGTCGAGCTGGAAGCCGTCGGTGAGCAGTTCCCAGGCCCAGGCGATCGCCTCCGCCTTGAAATAGTCACCGAAGGAGAAGCTGCCGAGCATTTCGAAGAACGTCCCGTGCCGGGCCGTCCGGCCCACGTTCTCCAGGTCGGAGGTCCGCGCGCACTTCTGCACGCTGGTCGCCCGCCTGTGCTCGGGGACGCTCTCGCCGAGGAAGTAGGGCTTGAACTGGTTCATGCCCGCGTTCGTCAGCAGCAGCGTCGGATCGGAGGGGATGAGCGGGCTGGACGGCACGACATGGTGGTCGCGGGCGGTGAAGAAGCCGGTGAAGGTCGAACGGATGTCAGTCGAGCGCATGGAAAGGCCTCACGAGGTCGATGGGAGATCGGCGCACGCCGCCGAGCCGGGCCGAGAACGACTGCTCGTTCCCCAGCTCGGCGCGGATAGCTCGCCGCCCCACCTCGTGAAAGGCCATGTTCCGTGTCGTTCCTCGTCTGAATGGACGCCGGGCCCTGGCAACCGCAGACGGCCGACGGCAGTGAACACGGTCAGGGTAGCTCGCCGGCCACCCGGATTTCGCCGGGATAACGGGCGGCGTCCGGCGACCTCCGGTGAGCGGGCCCACCTGTTCGCCCCGGCCGGCCACCTCCCGTCCCGCCGCCCGGCAAGCCGCCCCCGGCATGGCAGACTGTCTCTTTACCGGCCGGTAGATCTGAAATGGGAGACCCCGGATGGCAGGCGACGAGCGGCTCTCAGGCCATCTGACCGACGAATGATGGACCTGGACGGCTACCTCGGCCTCGCGCTGCCGCTCGTGGCGGCCTGCGCCGCCCGGCCGCTGTCCGAACGGCTTCCGCCGCGTACGGCCACCTGGCTGCTCACCGCGACGGCGGTGGTCATGGCCGTGGCCGGCATCGCCACGCTCGCCGTCCTGGCGCTGGGCGGCGCACTCCGGTTGCCGGCGATCGCCGCGCTCGGGCACCTGTCGCAGCGCGTGCTGCGTCACGACGTCCAGACCGGCCCCGCGGTGGGGACGGTGGCCGGTGCGATGCTGGTCGCGAGCCTGGCGGCGGCCGGGTACGCGGCGTTGCGCCAGGTGCGCGGGCTGCTGGCGGCCGCGCGCACCACCCGGGCACTGCCGGGCGACGACCTCGTGGCCGTGGTCGACGACCCGGCGGCCGAGGCGTTCGCGCTGCCGGGCCGCCCGGGACGCGTCGTCGTCTCCACCGGCATGCTGTCGATCCTCACCGCGGCCGAACGCCGTGCCCTGCTCGCCCACGAACGCGCCCACCTCACCGGGCGCCACCATCTGTTCCGGGCCCTGACCGGGATCGTCACCGCCGCCAACCCCATGCTCTGGCCGTTGCGCGGCGCCGTCGCGTACACCACCGAGCGGTGGGCGGACGAACGCGCCGCGGCGACCGTCGACGACCGCGTGCAGACGGCGCGCGCGATCGGCAAGGCGGCCCTGGCCCACAACGACCGTCCCCGCCTCGCCCATCACGCCGCCCTCGGCATCGGTACCACCGGACGCCGGCCGGCGGGACCCTGGCCGCGCGCCGGGCGGCCGGGGCCGCTGCCACGCCGGGTGGCGGCACTGCTGGCACCTCCGCCGCACGGGCGCCCGGGGCTCGTCACCGTCACCGTCGTGCTGGTCGCGCTGTCCGTGCTGGCCGTGCAGGACGGCGCGGCCGACCTGCACGAACTCATCGAACACGCCCAGGCCCGGCCCGCCTCGGCACCGGTACAGCGCTGACCACATGTGCGCGTTCGGGGCGGAGAGCGGCTAACCCGTCCCGACCTTCTCAGCGTCGGCGAGAACCGGTCCGGCGAGTGCGCGTTCGTTCCCGGTGCGGAGCAGGCGGCCGGCCACGCACGCCATGTACGCCAGGAAGACCAGCCCGGCCACCAGGTAGGCGTTGGCGGCGAGCGTCAGCCAGCCGTGAAATCCGTATTCGCGTGGCCCGCCGGACCGGGGTGTCCACCACATCGGGGCCAGGAGGAAGAGCAGGTACCCGCACAGGGCGGGGACCCTCCGGCCGGTCCCGTTGCGCACGAGCACGACGAGCACCGGCATGATCCATACCCAGTGATGCGTCCAGGAGATCGGCGAGACCAGCAGGCCGGTCGTGCCGGTCACCGCCGCCGCGCCCAGCCAGTCGCCGCCTCGGGCCAGTACGGCCGCCACCATCAGCCCCGCGATCCCGATCGTGAGCGGCACCAGGAGATACCAGGCGCTGAGGTGGGTCACCCCGCCGGAGATCCGGAGGATCGCCCCGTAGGGGGACTGGTTACTGATGTAGGGGGCGCCCACCCGGGTGGTGTCGTGGAAGAGGTCCAGCCAGTAGAGCCGGGAGGCACCCGGAGCGATGAGATACGCGAGGAGCCCGCAGAGGACGAAGGTCGCGCCCGCCGTCACAGCGGCCCTGGTCCGCCTGGTGACCAGGAGCAGGATGATGAAGATCGCCGGGGTCAGCTTGACCGCGGCCGCCACGCCGATGCCGATCCCCGCGGAACGGCCGCGCGAGAGACGCGAGACGTCGGTGAGCACGAGGGCGAGCAGGAACAGATTGATCTGGCCCAGGAACAGCGAATGCCATACGGGTTCCAGCAGCAGCCCCAAGGCCACGGCGGCGACCATCACGGTCCTCGATGCCCGGTACCCGGCCAGCTTCAACGCGGTCCAGCACGCCCATGCGAACGCCGCGACCGAGGCCGGTTCCCACAGGACCCGGGCGAGGGTGAGCGGTATCGCGGCGAGGGGAATGAACAGGACGGCCGCGAAAGGCGTGTTGGTGAACCAGTGGGCGGCGAGGCGGTCCACGTACAAATGCGTGTCGTTTGTCACGGCACGCCCGCCCAATGTGTAGATGTGGAAGTCCAGCGCGTTGTAGCAGGCGGCGAACCCGATGACGAGTACGAGTTCGACTGCCAGCGCACCGTATAGGGCGGGCGCGATCCAACGTTTCACAACACCGCTCCGTCGATAGGGGTTCCGGTGGAGCGGCCAACGGTGTCGCGGGGCATGCCCGCGGGGCATCGGGCCGTCGGCTGCATTCGCCGGAAGCGCCGATGGCCACGGATGTACGCCCACGGGCGTACGCCCGCGGGCCAATGCCCTGGCCGGGATCCGCGGTTACGATCGGCGCATGTCCGACACGCCACGTCCCCCGCTGCTCAGGCGCATGTCACCGGGGGCGTGGATGGCCCTCATCTGGTGCGGGATCACCGCGTACGTGTTCCTGCGGCCGCCGAGCGGGCCGCTGCAGATCCCCATCGGGCCGCTGCTGGCCATGGCGGTCGTCGTGGGGGTGGCCGCACCGTTGCTGCGCCGCAGACCGCTGACGGCGCTCGCCGTGCTGCTCGCCGGGTCGGTCGCGGAGACGCTGGCCATGTACGCCTTCGAGGTCATGCTGCTGCAGTTCCTGGTGGTGAACATCGCCGTCTACTTCATCGCGGCCACCCGCCCGCGTCGCGTCTCGGTCGCCGCCGCCGTGCTGACGCTCGGCGTGGTGGCCGCCTATTTCATCGTCGTGCGGGGATATGCGGGCGACGCGACGGAACTGGCCGCCGCGTCCACGGTCGTCATCGCCTGGCTGATCGGCAATTCAAGGCGTCAGGGCCAGGTCCACGCCGAGGAGCTGCGGGCCCGGGCCACGGCCCAGGCGGTCACCGCCGAACGGCTCCGGATCGCCCGCGAGCTGCACGACATGGTCGCGCACAGCATCGGCATCATCGCCATCCAGGCCGGGATGGGCAGCCGGGTCATCGACACGCAACCGGCCGAGGCCCGCAACGCACTCGACGCCATCGAGGCCACCAGCAGGGAGACGCTGTCGGGGCTGCGGCGGATGCTGGTCGCCCTCCGCCGGGGCGCCCCGGACTCCCCGGGGGAGGCGGCGCCGCTCGATCCGGCGCCGGGCCTGGCCGACCTCGACGCCCTGGCCGAGGCGACGATGGCCGCCGGTGTCCATGTGGACGTGCGGTGGCTGGGGCAGCGGCGGCCGCTGCCCGCCGACATCGACCTGTCGGCGTTCCGCATCATCCAGGAGGCGGTCACCAACGTGGTGCGCCACGCGAGCACCGGCACCTGCCGGGTGTCCATCGACTGCCAGGAGCGGGAACTGTCCATCGAGGTCGTCGACGACGGGCACGGCGGCATCGCCGGGGGTACCGGATACGGCCTCGTCGGCATGCGCGAGCGGGTCGGCCTGCTGAACGGCGACCTCTCCGCCGGGCCGCGTCCCGAAGGCGGCTTCCGGGTGGCGGCGCGGCTGCCGGTGCCCGCGGGAGCCCGATGACGGTCCGCGTCGTGCTCGCCGACGACCAGCCCCTGATCCGTGCCGGCCTGCGCGTGCTCGTCGCCGACACCCCCGACCTCGAGATCGTGGGCGAGGCCGGGACCGGTGCCGAGGCGGTACGGCTCGTCCGGGACGCCCGGCCCGACGTGGTGGTGATGGACATCCGCATGCCCGGGATGGACGGCATCGAGGCCACCCGGATGATCACCGCTGGTTCCGGGACGTCGCGGGTCGTCGTCCTCACCACGTTCGACGACGACGACTACGTCTACGCCGCGCTCCGTGCCGGTGCCAGCGGCTTCCTGGTCAAGGACATGACCCTGGACGACATCCTCGCGGGGATCCGCGTGGTCGCCGCCGGGGACGCCCTGATCGCGCCGAGCGTCACACGCCGCCTGATCCAGCACTTCGCGGACCGGCCCCAGGCCGCCCCGAGGCGGCG
This sequence comes from Actinomadura scrupuli, assembly GCF_050971785.1. Taxonomy (NCBI): domain Bacteria; kingdom Bacillati; phylum Actinomycetota; class Actinomycetes; order Streptosporangiales; family Thermomonosporaceae; genus Actinomadura; species Actinomadura scrupuli. The sequence continues at coordinate 1,590,397 of NZ_JBPCCU010000001.1, forward strand.
GACGGCCGATGGCATCACCGACCGGGAACGCGAGGTGCTCACGCTCGTCGGAAGCGGCATGTCCAACGGCGAGATCGCCGCCAAGCTGTTCATCAGCGTGGCCACCGCCAAGGCGCACGTGGCCCGCCTGTTCACCAAGCTCGACGCCCGCGACCGCGTCCACCTCGTCATCATCGCCTACGAGATGGGCCTGGTGACACCACCCCCGTGACGACCTGCCGGGTGAACGATCGCGGGACTCGCGCACGGTTCTGCCTCCGCGAATCCCGCGATCATCTTGCGGTCCGGATCAGCGGTCCGGATCAGTGGATGGGTACGGCCGCGGCGTAGATGTCCTCGTCGTTGGCGGTGGCGGCATTGGCCGCCGGGGCCCGGCAGAGCTCCGGGGGATTGCCACTGGTGCCGGTGCCGGGGCAAAGGAACAGCGCGGTGGCCCGGGTGTCGGCCCAGACCGGGTAGGCGGTGGAGGCGGTGGCGTCGACCATGATGTAGTCGCCGTAGAACTGGCCGTTGAACTGGGTGGGCGGCGGCATGCTGGAGGAGGTGACCCGGGTGCTGGTGAAGTGGGTCAGGTCCTTGGACGTGGTCAGCGTGATGTCGGAGAAGCCGGTGGATTCGTCCGAGCCGTACTGACGGTCGTAATAGGTGGTGACGAGTGTGCCCTTGGGGCTGAAGACGGTGCCCTGCCAGAACTGGTCGGTGCCCGCCTGGCGGGTGCCGGCACCGATGACCGGCAGCGTCCGCACGTTGGTGGCGGTACCGGTGAAGCTGTTCCCGCCGTTGGTGGACGCCGTCAGCACGATGCTGTTGTTGCAGCCGCCGCTCTTGACGCCGCTGTAGAGACTGCCGAGACCAGAGGTGAGGCCGGCCGGGGTGCAGCCGCTGTTCTCGTTGGAGTCACGGCTGATGTACGAGCCGGTCGTGACGATGACGCGCTTGGGGTCGGCCGGGTCGACCATGACGTTGGGGTAGTTGGTGGCCCGGAAGATCGAGTTCGTGCTCGCACTCTTCTCCGGAACGCAGTCACGCCCCGGGTTCTTGCCCGCGCCCTGATAGGTGTCGCAGTCGGGAAGGTCGTAGTAGTCGGTGGCCTTGACCGGCGCGGAGAACGTCGCCCCGCCGTCGGAGGAGTGCGCGAGGAGGATCTGGAAGTGGTTGTCCGAACCCGTCTGCGCGGTGTTGTAGTTGGCCCAGGCGACGTAGAGGGTGCCGTCGGCGGCGGTGACCGGCTGGGAGAACTGGTTGTTGTTGCACCGGCCGCGCGGGGTGGGGACGCCGTAGGTCTGAGCGCAGAGGGCGGAGTCCGAGCTGATCAGGACGGGCGCGCTGAAGTGCTCGCCGTAGTCGCTGGAGTAGGCGCCGTAGATGTAGCCGGTGCCGTCCTCGGCGAAGGTGGTCCAGGTGACGTAGACCCGGTCGCGGTACGGGCTGTTCACGTGACCGTCGACGGTCATCAGCTGCTTGTCGAGGAGGAAGGCACCGGTTCCGGCCGTGTCGTCGTGCTCGGCGACCGGCCGGCCCGGGAAGTTGAACGAGGCGCCACCCGAGCGGGTCGAGCGGTAGACGTAGAAGCCGCTGGACTGGTCCGCGTCGGGGGAGACCGCGCTGCCGCGCTTGAACTGCTGGCACGACAGGTAGGCGTTGCCGCGGGTGTCCCAGGCCACCGAGGTGTCCCCGCTGGCCTGGAAGTACTGGCGCGGTTTGCCGCCGAAGGCGGTCCCGGACACGAATCCGTTCGGGGTGGTGGTGTCGGCCCAGCTGCGGCCGCCGTCGCCGGAGTAGGAGACACCGCACGTGCCGTCGCCCCGGCGGTAGTCGTTGTAGGTGGCGATCACCTGGCGGGTGTTACCGGGGTTCACCGCCACCCACGTCTCGTTCTGCGCCTGGCCCCGGCCGGCCAGCGGCTCGTCGGTGATGTTCAGGCAGTTCTGGTTGACCTTCACGTTGCCGGCACGCCGTCCGTCGCAGGACGCCGCGGACGCCCGCTGCGCCTTGCTGATTGCGCGGGGTGCCGGACGCGGCCCGAGCGCCTCGGTGAGGGCACCGGACGCGTGCCGCTTCTGGATCGGCGTCAGGTCTTCGTATCCGAAGGCGTGCGCGCTCGCGCCGGGTGCGGCGAGGCTGAGTCCTCCCAGCAGCAGTGCTCCCGTCACGGCGACGTTCAGTGCACGACGTGTACGCATGCGAACCTCCCTGGGCAGGCACGCTTGCCTGCCATGCGGGCGCCCGGAACAACGCCCGTGCGGAAGGTAGATCCGTCTCAGCAAGTGGACAAGGCCCAGTGACCGGAGGCGGACACCGCGCTCGGTAAGGTCCGCGACCTACATTGACAGGTGTGTAGTACGAGCGGACGTTGGGCATGCCCTCGGCTCGCTTCGGGCCGCCGACCCGATCGGCTCAGAAGACCGGTACGCCGTCGCGGACCAGCCTCCAGTTCTCCACGTGGAAGGTCGAGGGGTCGATGGTCCCGGCCGCGGAGGCGTACGCGACGATCGCCTCCCGGATCGCGACCTGGGCGTTGTAGACGACCGGAGCGGCGGCGATGTGCGGGAAGCCGCCACCACCGGACTGGCGGTAGTTGTTGACCGCGACCACGAACCGCTGGTCGTCGGCGACCGCCGTGCCGTCGTAGGCGAGGTTGCGGATCCGGGCGCCCTCGGCCTGGGCGATGTCGATGTCGTAGGTGACGCCGGAGAACTGGTCGTAGTTGTAGTCGGGACGGTTGGCGGCGTTGGTCCACGATCCCGGCTCGACCGGGGCGCCCGCGGCGACCTGCTTGAAGTACTGCGCCGAGTACTCCAGGTACGCCTTGATCTGGGAGCCGGTCAGGATGCTGCCCAGCAGCGTGTTGTCGTAGATGTAGAGCCCGGCGATGTCCTTGATCGTGACCGCGCCGGCCGGGAAGGTGGCGCTGCGGCTGAACGGCGAGGCGATCGACAGCACCGGCAGGGACGCGTTGGCGGTGCCGGCGATGGCCTCCTTGACCTTCGCGGTCTGCACCAGGTGGATGTAGTCGAGGATCGCGGTGTCCTTCCAGCAGGACTCCGCCGCGGACATCGCCTCGGTGGAGGTGGCCACGTCCTGGTTGACGTACGCGACCACCTCGTCGTGCTGCTTCTTCACCAGCGCGACGAGCTTCGGGTCCTCCTGCACCGTGTTGGTGTTCACCGTCGTGGCCGACTTGGCGGTGACCTTCCAGCGGCCACGGTCCTGGGTCAGGGTGAGGTCGAAGACCGACAGCCTCTCGCCCCAGCACTTCGGCTCGCTCATCACCACCGTCCTGCCGGTGACCTCGTTGGTGACGAACCGCTCGGGGACGTCGTTGTGGGCGTGGCCGAAGAGGATGGCGTCGATCCCGGGGACCTGCTGGGCCAGCATGGCCGAGGCGTTCTCCACCGGGATGTCGCCGGTGTAGGACGAAAGGCCGCTGTCACCCGCGTGCGCGCTGACGACCATGACGTCGACGCCCTGGGCCCGGATGAGCGGGACCCACTTCTTGGCGGTCTCGACCAGGTCGAGGAAGTCCAGCTTGCCGGAGACGTTGGCCTTGTCCCAGATGGCGACGCCCGGGTTGGTCAGGCCGAGCAGCCCGACCCTGATCGGCGGATGGCCCGGCACGTGCATCCTCTTGATGATGTACGGCCGGTACGCGGGCCGGTTCGTGCCCGCGTGGACGGCGTTGGCGGCCAGCGCCGGAGCGTCCATCTGACTGATCCACTTGTCCAGCAGCGGGAGGCCGTAGTTGAACTCGTGGTTGCCCAGTGCCACGGCGTCGAAGCCCATGGCGTTCATCTGCCGCGCGATCGGATGGATCTGGCCGGTGGTGGTGATCGGCTTCACCGTGGCGTAGTAGAAGCCCAGCGGGGTGCCCTGGATGGTGTCTCCCGCGTCGAACAGCAGCGTGCGCTCCCGCCCGCGGTCCGCCCGGATCTGGTTCACCAGGCTCGACACCCGCGCCAGGCCGACCACGTTCCCGGCGCTGTCGCTGTACTGGGCGTCCTTGTAGTAGTCCCAGTCGACCGCGTGGCTGTGGATGTCGGACGTGCCCATGATGGTGATGGTCACCGACCGGCCGGCACTCTTGGCGGTCGTCGCCGCCTCGGCCGCGCGCGGCCAGCCCGCGAGAGCGAGCGCACTTGTGGCGGTCAGCCCGCCGAGGACCTGCCGTCGGCTGACTCCCGGACTCTCCTCGGCCTCATCCGGAACCCGGCAGGAACACCACCGAGGCACTGGACCGGACCGGCTCCCTGGACTCTCCATGGCGAACGCATTCCTTCCGGGGGCTGGACGAGCTGCCAGGATAAAGTCCGTACGCCCGGATTCGTACCGGTGAGATGTTCTGATCCCGGCACCCGATCGTTGGCACTCCCCGGTCTTGCGCCGGGTGCCGGGCCAGGTGGAGCCACGTGGGGGCTACGTGGGGGTGGGCGCGATGTCGGTGAAGTCGGCGTGCGTCAGCATGACGGAGGTCGTGAGGCGCCCGGCGTCGAACTGCTCGTGCGCCAGTGGCAGGCCGCTGCGCCGGTCGATGATGTATCTGCTCGTCCCGGAGACGCCTTCGGAGGGCTTGCCGGTCCGGGTGATCGCCTGGCCCCTCCGCCCGTTCTGATCCGAGACCTCACCCAGCGACGTGACGTCGGGCAGGTCGGCGAGGACCCGGTAGCAGGCCGCCCGTACCTGCGGTGTGACCGGTCCGCCGGGCTCGAAGAGCACCGTGCCGGTCGCCGCCCAGAGCTGGGCGGACTCTCCCTCCACTGGTCCGGCCAGCCCGCCGGCGCGGGTCCAGGCGAGAAGCTGCTGCTTCAGGCGGACCGGATCGGCCGAGAGCTTGGTGACGTCCAGCCCGGCGGGAGGCAGCATGAAGGCGGCCAGACCGCCGGCCATCCGCTGCACCTCGCGCGGCCCCGGGCGGGTCGTGGCCTGGATGCACGGCGGCCTGCGGAGGACGGGCGGGCCACCGGGCGACCTGCGCGGCGGCTGACCGGCGCAGGCCGCCGTCATCATCCGGGTGGGGGATCCCGCGGTGAAATACCGGTCGTAGACGAGCGCGAACCCTTCGGGTTCGGTCAGCGACTGCTCGACCAGGCCGGCATCGGGGACCTCGGGTAGCACTGCCATGCCACTCCTTTCGGTGGGCGGCGGTCACCCGGTACTTGGCCGATGGGTCGATCGTCTTTACACCGCCCGAACGTGTGCTCACCGGGCGCCAACTCGTGACATATCCGCAGAAACACAACTGTGCGCGCCCTGTCGGCGCGGCGCGGCCGGATCGACGCCGAGACCGTGGCCACGGCCGGCGCGTGGTCACGGGCCGGCCGGCCGGGCCGGCCGTCGCGGAGGACGTCCGCCGGTCACGGGCCGGCGGCCTCCCGGGGGTCCGCTGCCATCGCGGCCGGACCGGGGAGAGGCCGGCCCGCGGTCTCCGGGGTGAACAGCACCGTCAGGACACCGATGAGCCCCGCGCCGGCCAGGTAGAACCCGGGCACCAGGAGGTTGCCGGTGCCGTGCACCAGGGCCTGGGTGATGAGCGGTGTGGTGCCGCCGAACAGCGAGACGCCGAGGTTGAACGCCACCGACAGCGCCCCGGCGCGGATCTCGGTGGGGAACAGCGCCGGAAGGGTGGCCGGGCCGGTGGCCTCGAAGCAGAGCAGCATCAGCCCGACCAGCAGGCAGCCCAGGAAGACCCAGTGGACGGTGCCGGTGCGGATGAGCAGGAACGCGGGCACGGCCCCGAAGACGAGCAGCAGGCAGCCGGCCATGAGGACCGGCCTGCGCCCGACCCGGTCGGAGAGCCGCCCGACGAACGTGATGAGCACGATGAGGATCGTCAGGACGGCCACTACGACCATCAGGGCGGTGGTGGCGGGCATCCCGACATCGGCGGCCAGGAAACTCGGCAGGTAGGCCGGGAGCATGTAGCTGCCCACGTTCCAGACCAGTACCAGGCCGATGCACACCAGCAGTGACCGCCGCTGCTCGACGAAGATGCGCCGGAACTCCGCCCGTACGCCGGTCTCGCGGACGGCCCGGGGGCCCAGTTGCTCGAACGCCGGGGTCTCGGTCACCTTGAGCCGCAGGTAGAGGCCCGTGAGCCCGAGCGGCCCGGTGATCAGGAACGGGATGCGCCAGCCCCAGGAGATCAGGTCCCGGTGGGACAGCGCCGCGGTCAGCGCGGTGACGAGCAGGGCGCCGAGGACGATGCCGGCCAGGGTGCCGAACTCCAGCCAGCTGGTCAGGTGCCCGCGGCGCCGGTCAGGGGCGTGCTCGGCGACGAACGTCATGGCCGAGCCGTACTCGCCGCCGGTGGAGAAGCCCTGCACGAGCCGGGCGACGAGCAGCAGCACCGGCGCCCATATCCCGATGGTGTGGTAGTCGGGAACGAGCCCGATGCAGAAGGTCCCGGCCGCCATCATGATGATGGTCGTGGCCAGCACCCGTTTGCGCCCGATGCGGTCGCCGAGCGGGCCGAAGAAGAATCCGCCGAGTGGCCGGACCAGGAACGCGGCGGAGAACGTGGCGAATGTCGAGAGCAGTTGTACCGAACTGTCGGCGGTAGGGAAGAAGACCTCTCCCAGGGTCACGGCCATGTAGCTGAAGATGCCGAAGTCGAACCATTCCATCATGTTGCCGAGCGCGGTGGCCGCGATCGTACGCCGCAACATCGACGGGTCGGCGACGGTCACGTCACCTCTCGTACCCCCTGTGCCTGGGCTTTCGCGCCCGGAACCGTCCTCCGGGGAAAGTCTTTACGGCCCGCCGCCGGAGCCGATGGCCGGTATCAATGACGCCGTTCCCTCGGAACGAATGGCGCTTATCGATATATTTCAGCTTATGTCCGGGATATGTCATAGGGCCCGGATAATTGGCCTCCCCAAGGCGGGATAACCGGTTATTGAAGATCGAAACGGCCGGATCTGGCCAGTAACGGGAATGCGCCCAGATTCCACCCGTCAGCGTCTGGACTCGGCATCTCCGCGATGGCACTGTGAATAGCGCAGGACCGCGGACGGCGATGTTTACATCGCAAATAAGGGGCTGTCCGAAATCCACTGCGAATGGGGGCGCTGGTGGTTGCCGACCTTGTGCTGTTCCCGCATTGCGATCTTCACATGGCGCTCACCGGCACTCCGGCGCTCACCTTGCGGGTGTTCAGCCGGACCGACACGGCGGGCGATCCCAGTCGCTATACGCTGACGCCGGTTCCGGCCGCGCAGTGCGCGTTCGACTTCTTCGCGCCGCACAATCAGGCCGGCCATCGCTTCGACAACCTGCCGACGGTTAACCCGGCGACCGGCGTGGTCACCGCCACCACGCCGGGGGTGTACCTCTTCCAGATCCGGCGCGGCCAGGAGTACATCGTCGGCCGGCTCCAGGTGCACAACCAGATCGTCGCGTGGTGGTTCGGGAACGACTCGATCACGACCGCCAAGGACGGTGCGATCGCGCACGCGCAGCCGTCGATCTACGCCAAGTTCAGCGACGACCCCACCGGCGCGGACCTGATCGGGGACATCACCGGGCACCAGTACGTCCCGCTGACCCCGGCCGACGCGACCAAGGTCGTCGTCACCCCGGAGGGCCGGTTGCGCGGGCTGGTCGAGACGAGCACGCCGGTGAACCTCTCCGGCACGTTCCTGGGCCAGACCGCCACGCTGCCCGTCCGGGTGGTCGACTACGCGAAGAACCACCGTGATCTGTTCCCGGTGCACGTCCACGACGAGGTGCACAAAGACGAAAGACACAACATCGTCTTCATCGGCGAGGCGTTCACCGAGGCCGACCGCCCCTTCTTCGACGAGGTCGTGACCACGACGGTCAGCGAACTGTTCCACAAACCCCGGCACGAGCCGTACGCCACGCTGGAGACCAGCTTCAATGTCTACAAGGCCTTCACGCCCTCCCAGCAGCGCGCGGTCACCTGCGGATTCCAGGTCACCGACACCGAGGGGACGCTGGGTCCCGGCACCCCCATTCCGTACAACGACCGGGTGAGCAGCGACCCCGCCATGTACACCATGCAGGAACTGGTCGTGCGGGTGGGCCTGCCGATGCGCGGGGAGAGCCGGCCGAACCTCAAGGCCATCTGGAGCGGGCAGGACCTGCCCGGCTTCGATCCGGCCAAGGTCGACGACACCCTCATTAACGCCTGGAAGGTGCATCAGTCCGTGGGCATCCTGCATGCTCGGGACACCTTCTTCGGCCTGCATTTCGGCAGCCGCCTGGCCGACCGGAGCTCGGGCGTCTCCACTCCGGCCGCGGTGACCCCGCCCGCGGGCGGCGACGTCCACGGCACCGCCGGGCTGAAGGAGTTCGTCGGCCGGCTGTACGAGTTCTACACGACCGTACGGACCCGGCTGCTGGTACCCGATCCGCGCAGGCACCCGCCGGAGCGGTTCACCGGGGGGACCGATCCCGGCAACTCGATCATGAGTTACGTCAAGGGACTGGAACACGTCTTCGCGCCGTTCACCCTGATCGGCCCCGTATGGGAGCCGGACGACCTGCACTTCAAGCCCAGCCGGGGGCTGGTCGCCCTGATCACCCATGACGGCCTGGACGGCGGCGGCAACATCAGCCTGCGGAGCATGACCACGCTGTCGCTGAACAGCGGCCGCGGCGTGGCCTTCGCCTATGCCAATCCGGCCGACAAACGGGAGATGCGCCGCACCCCGCCGAAGATCGAGGCGGACTTCGACGACATCACCAACACCGTCGCCCACGAGTGGGGCCACAGCTTCAACCTGTCCGACGAGTACGAGGAGTCCGGCGGCGACGACAAGGAGGCCGCGCTGACCGACGATCTGTTCGGCGACAACGTCACCCGGCTCGGGTTCGTGCGGTTCGGCGCGGCCCCCAGCCGGAGCATCGACCCCGGCAAGGTCAAGTGGTTCGAGCTGCCGCGGATACGGGTGTCCGACCGGCTGATCGCGCCGTCCCAGCAGGACCCCGCCGGCATCAAGGTCACCATCGACAAGGGCCAGATCGGCAAGTGGCAGGAGGCGCAGGCGCAGACGCCGCCTCCGGAGGTGCACCTGCGCAACGTCAACATCAGCCCGTTCGGCAAGCAGTTGCCGCTGCAGTCCGGTCCCGCGCAGTACCTCCAGCCGCTGACCATCGCCAAGATCGACCCGGCCCAGGGCACCCTCGTGCTGGCGTTCGCCGGGGCCCCGCCCAGCCCGTTCCCGACCTTCGCCAAGGGCTCGGCGGTGTTCGTCCCGCTCAAGGACGCCTCCGGCGCACTGGTCCGGGTGGTGGAGAAGAAGGTGCTGGAACACCTCAACACCACCCACACCCCGTTGAACGTCGACACCGACACCACCAAGGCCAAGGCGGGCACCGACAACCCGGTGTCCATCGCGGGTTTCAAGGCACCCTGCAAGTCGTCCAGGCTCGTCGGCATCTTCGAGGGCGCCGTCTTCTTCGCGGGGGCCAACTACCGGCCGACCGGCGGATGCAAGATGCGCAGCGTCAGCGACTCCGACGAGGGCGGCGAGTTCTGCTACGTCTGCAAGTGGCTGATGGTCAACCGGGTCGACCCGGGCCAGCACGCCCTCCTCAGCGAGAAGCTCTATCCGGAGGCCAAGAAGAATGGCTGAGCCCGGGACGTTCGAGACGCTGGTCGCCGAGATCGGGCAGGCCCTGCTGCCGTTGCGCCAGGCGCTGGCCTCCCCGGAGGCGTTCCTCGCGCTCCTGCAGAAGCTGGGCTGGCGCGCCGACGACATCCCGCAGCCACTGCGCGATCTCGGCACCGGGGTGGAGACCCTCTACGACAGCCTGAGCAGGCTGCTCGGCGACGGCGGCCTCAACATCGACGGCTCGCTGGGCGGTGCCGGAGGCGGCGCGAGCGTCCAGGTGTCGCCCGACGACGTCAGCAGGGCGCTGCGCGCCGTACAGGACGTCGTCGGCGGTATCCGGGCGATCGTCAATGCGCCCGACTCGGCGATCCCCGCACCGTTGCGCGCGGACGGCTTCAAGACCAAGTTCCCGCGCCAGCTCATCGATTACCTCGTCATCTCCTACGTCCAGCGCTTCCACCCATCCGTCGCGTTCGCCCTCCGCTCGCTGGGGGTCGTCAAGTCGGGCTACGCGCCCGCGGAGGGCGGGCGGCCGCCCTACATGCACCTCGCGCTCGACCTCACCGACCTGCCTCGGGTGCTCGGCGACCCGTCGGTGGTGCTGAAGAACGCGTTCGGCTGGGGCGAGCCCACCTTCGACTTCTCCGCCCTCGCCTCCCAGCTCGACAACCTGCTGATGACCATCGGCGTGGACGTCCTCGTCGCCAGGCTGCCGGAGGCCACCGCGACGGCGGTCCAGGGCGGCGTCCCGGACCCGGGGGCGCCACCGGTCAAGGCGATCAAGGCGGTCGTGTTCGAGCGGGTGCAGGCCTCGGGACGGATGGCCGCCGAGGTCCGGCTGATGCCGCTGCCCGCCCAGGGCGGGAACCCGCCGGGCCTGGCGCTGCTGCCCGCCTACAACGGCGTGCTGGACTTCCGGCTGGAGCTCGGCCCGGACATCGCCGTCACCCTGCGCAGCGACCTGGACCTGCAGGGCGGGGTGGCGCTGCAGGTACGCCCCGGCCAGGGCATCGAGATCATCGTCGGGTTCGAGTCGGCCGGCTCGCCGGTGCACGCCCGCGGCTCGCTGGCGGTCAAGGCCGAGCGGGGCAGCGCCGACGGCGAGCCGATCGTGCTGCTGGGCGCCCCGGAGCAGACCCGGCTGCAGTTCCGGAAGCTGGCCGGCACCGGCGGGATCCGGCTGACCGGCGACGACGTCGACGTCTTCGCCGAGTTCGAGCTGGGCGGCCTGGAGTTCGTCTTCGACCCCTCCGAGGCCGACGGCTTCATCGCGAAGATCCTGCCCGACGGCGGCTTCTCCTTCGGCGCCGACCTCCTGCTCGGCGTCTCCCACCGCACCGGGTTCTACTTCCGCGGCACCTCCAGCCTGGAGATCCAGCTGCCGGTGCACCTCCAGCTCGGCCCGGTCGACATCCAGTCGCTGACGATCTCGGTGACCCCCTCGGGAGACTCTCTGCCGATCGGCCTCGGCGCGTCCTTCAAGGCCGAGCTCGGACCCCTCAAGGCGGTGGTGGAGCAGATCGGCCTGTCCGCCGCGTTCGCCTTCAAGCCCGACCACGACGGAAACCTCGGCCCGCTGGACCTCTCCCTGGGGTTCAAGCCGCCCAAGGGCGCGGGCCTGTCGGTGGACGCCGGGGTGGTCAGTGGCGGGGGCTACCTCTTCTTCGATCCCGACAAGGGGGAGTACGCCGGGGCACTGGAGCTGGAGTTCGCCGGTCTGTTCGACGTCAAGGCGATCGGGCTGATCAGCACCCGGATGCCGGACGGATCGCAGGGCTTCTCGCTGCTGCTGGTGATCACCGCCGAGTTCGCCACCGGCATCCAGCTCGGCTTCGGCTTCACCCTGCTGGCGGTGGGCGGCCTGCTCGGGCTGAACCGCCGGATGAACCTCCAGGCCCTCGCCGAGGGCGTGCGCACCGGCTCGATCGAGTCGGTGATGTTCCCGCGCGACGTGGTCGCCAACGCGCCCCGGATCATCAGCGACCTGCGTGCCTTCTTCCCCGCCCAGGAGGGCACGTTCCTGATCGGCCCGATGGCCAAGATCGGCTGGGGCACCCCGACGCTGATCAGTGTGTCCCTCGGCGTCATCATCGAGATCCCGGGCAACATCGCCATCCTCGGCGTGCTGCGGTGCGTGCTGCCGACCACCGAACTGCCGCTGCTGGTGCTGCAGGTGCAGTTCGTCGGCGCGATCGAGTTCGACAAGCAGCGGCTGTGGTTCTTCGCCCAGCTCTTCGAGTCGCGCATCCTGTTCATGACCATCGAGGGCGGGATGGGCCTGCTGGTCGGCTGGGGCGACAACCCCGACCTCGTGGTCTCGGTCGGCGGCTTCCACCCCTCCTACAAGCCGCCGCCGCTGCCGTTCCCGGTGCCGCCCCGGCTGTCGGTCGACATCCTCAACCGGCCCGGCGCCCGGATCACGGTGTCCGGCTACTTCGCGATCACCAGCAACACCGTGCAGTTCGGCGCGCACGCCGAGCTGGTGCTGGGCTTCGACGACTTCGGCATCCAGGGGCATCTGAGCTTCGACGCGCTGTTCCAGTTCTCCCCGTTCTCCTTCGTCATCGCCGTCTCCGCGGGCGTCTCGCTCAAGGTGTTCGGCATCGGGTTGTTCAGCATCCACCTGGCCTTCCAGCTCGAGGGCCCGGCGCCGTGGCGGGCGTACGGCCGCGGCTCGATCTCGCTGCTGTTCTTCGAGATCTCCGCCGACTTCGACATCACCTGGGGCGAGAGCCGCGACACCACACTGCCGCCGATCGACGTCCTGCCGCTGCTGGCAGGGGAGGTCGCCAAGGCGGAGGGCTGGCAGACCCGGCCGCCCACCGGCGGCGGCAAGCCCCTGGTCAGCCTGCGCACGCCGGACGCGACCGAGGACCTGGTGCTGCACCCGCTGGGCTCGCTGTTCGTCCAGCAGCGTGCCATCCCGCTGGACATCCGGCTGGACCGGGTCGGGGCTCAGCGGCCACGCGACGGCAAGCGGTTCGGTGTCGAGCCGGTGCCGGGCAGCGGGCTGGTGCGGGCCTCCGTCACCGCCGACAGGTTCGCGATGGCCCAGTTCCAGGACATGGACGACGCGGCGAAGCTGTCGCGACCGGCGTACGAGAACCAGGACGCCGGGCTGGAGCTGGTCGCGGCGCAGGGCGCGATGGCCTCGGCGCGGGTGGTCCGGCGCAGCGCCCGGTACGAGCAGATCGTCATCGACAGCAGGCTGCGCCGCCCGCCGGGCACGGTGCGCCCGGCCGCCCGGACGGCGCCGCAGAGTGACGGCGTGGTCCGCCGGGTCGCCGCCACGGCGGTACGCACCAAGCGGCTCACCAGCGTCAGTCCCGCCGTGTTCGGTCAGTTGCTGGAGGGCAGCAGCACCAGCCGGTCCCCGCTGTCGCAGCGCGAAGCCGACCTCCGGCAGCCGTACGCCGCCGGCGACACCGTCCAGGTCGTCGGGCAGCGCTTCGTGGTCGCGTACGTGCGCAACAACCTGCAGGCGTTCCCGCCCGGTTCGGTCGGGAACGCGACGGCGAGTTTCCTCAGCCAGGCCGCCGCGTACGACGCGCTCGCCGACTGGGTCGAGGCGGACCCGAGCCTGGCCGGGCAGTTGCACGTCATCCCGGAGCCGGAGGCGGCGGCCCCGCCCGCGACGTCCGAGGGCTGGACCACCACGACCAACCCGATGCCGGCCGCCGCGTCCTGGGACTCGCCGGCGGCCGCCGCCGTACGGCTCGGCAACGGCAAGGTCATCGTCGCCGGAGGCGCGGACGCCACCGGCCAGGCGGTGGACGACGCCGCGCTGTTCGACCCGATCGCCGGGACCTGGGCGGCCACCGGCCCGTTGCGGACCGTCCGTGACCTGCACTCGCTGACCACGCTCGCCGACGGGCGGGCGCTGGCCGCGGGCGGCCGGACCCCGGACGCGCCCACCGGCCTCGGCTCCGCCGAGCTCTACGATCCGCTCACCGGCACGTGGTCCCTCACACCGTCGGCCATGCACGTTCCCCGGTTCGGGCACACGGCGACGGCCCTGCCGGACGGCAGGCTGCTGGTCGCCGGCGGCGTCGGCGCCCGGGCCGCGGGCCGCGCCGGCACGCTGGCCTCCGCCGAGCTGTTCGACCCGGTCGGCGGCGGGTGGACCGAGACCGCGCCGATGACCGACGCGCGATCCGGGCACCGGGCCGTACCGCTGCCCGGTGGCCGGGTGCTGGTCGTCGGCGGGGTCCTGGCCACCGACCGCACCGACGTGGCGCTGGCGTACTGCGAGATCTACGACCCGGCGACCGGCACGTGGACCCCGACCGGCAGCCTGCACACCCCGCGCAGCGGGCACCAGGCGACCGTGCTCGCCGACGGCACGGTGCTGGTCACCGGCGGCGACGCCCGCGGCGGTGCGGTCCGCGGCCCGTTCAGTCCGGCCGCCCTGGCCTCCGCGGAGCGCTACGACCCCGGCACCGGAGTGTGGACACCGGTCCGCGACATGCCGGGCGGGCGCACCCGCCACCGCGCCGTCCTGCTGCGCTCCGGCCGGGTGCTCGTCGCCGGCGGCACCCGCGCCCCCGCCTTCGACGGTGGCTTCCGGAGCGCGTTGCTGTACGACCCCGGCGCGGACGGCTGGACCACCACCGGCGGCCCGGCCGTCGGCCGGTGGGCCTTCGCGGCCGTGGAACTGGCCGACGGCCGGGTGCTCGCCGCGGGCGGCCGCACCCGCTCGGCGGTCGCCGCCCCGCACCCCGGCACGGACGTGCTGACCGCCGACGCCGAGATCTTCACACCCTGAGCACGGTGACTACGGAGGGTTCGATGTCATGACGAGTTCCACCCTGGCGGCCACCGGGCAATGGACGAGCACCGGTGACCTGCCGTCGGCCCGCACCTGGTCCGGCCAGCACGACGGCCCGCTCGTGCTGTCCGGCGGGAAGGTCCTGGTGGCCGGGGGAGCCGACGGCTCGGCCACCGCGCTCGCCCAGGCGTCGCTCTACGATCCGGCCGCCAAGACCTGGGCGGCGACCGGGGCCCTGCACACGCCGCGGCGGCTGCACACCGCGACGTTGCTGGACAACGGGAAGGTCCTGGTGGCGGGCGGGATCACCGGCGCGGCGGCGTTCCCGGCGCCCGGCGTGGCCTCCGCCGAGCTCTTCGATCCGGCGACCGGCACCTGGACCGTGACCGGCGCCATGCACACCGCCCGGTGGGGCCACAGCGCGGTGCTGCTGCCCGGCAAGAAGGTCCTGGTGGCCGGCGGCTCCACGACCCGGTCCGGGCAGTCGGTCAAGGCGCTGCGCTCGGCCGAGATCTACGATCCGGCCACCGGCGAGTGGACCGAGGTCGCGCCGATGACCGACGCCCGCAGCGGCCACCCGGCGGTCGTGCTGAACACCGGCCGGGTACTGGTCGCCGGGGGGAGCGCGCCGGTCGCCCGGGACGGCGACGCCGCGCTCGCCTTCTGCGAGCTGTACGACCCCGGCGCGGGCGCCGCCGGCACCTGGACGCCGACCGGAGACCTGCTCGTGCCGCGCAGCGGGCACCAGGCCACCCTGCTTTCGGACGGCACGGTGCTGGCGACCGGGGGCAGCGCCCCCGGCGGCCCGGGTGACGGCACGTTCGACCCGTACAGCCGGGCGACCGCCGAGCTCTACAGCACGGCGTCCGGCACCTGGAGCAAGGTGCCGGACATGCCCGCCGGGCGCGGCCTGCACCGGGCCGTCTCGCTGGGCTCGGGCAAGGTCCTGGTGACCGGCGGCACCGACGGCCCCGACAACGGCGTCGGCTACGCCAGCGCGCTGATCTTCGATGCCGGCCCCAAGACCTGGTCCCCGGCCGGCGGGCTGGCCACCGGCCGGTGGGCCTTCGCCGCGGTGGCGCTGCCGGGCGGCAAGGTGCTGGTCACCGGCGGCCTCACCCGGTCCGGCCTGGCCGCCGCCGATCCGGGCACCGGCGAACTCACCGCGCGCACCGAGATCTTCAGCACCGGCGCGGCGGTGAGCACCCCGTGACGCCGAACGCCTACTCGTTCCTGCCCTGGCTGCGGACCGGCCTGACCACCCGGATCACCACCGACCCCGGCGCCGCGCCCCGCGCGAGCATCCCGGTGAAGCTGCGGCTGACCGGTGACGCGCTCGCCGGTGGCACGATCACCCAGGACGTCGAGAAGGCCGTGCAGCTGTACGGGCCGGGGGACGTCATCGGCATCGATCCCCGCGCGATCTCACGGACCGAGCCCCGCCCGTGGATCACCAACGTGGAGCCCAACTACCTGGCGCACATCGAGTTCTACGACGAGGACTTCCCGTGGCGCTACAGCCCGGCCCCGCCCGACGCGGCGACCAGGCGGCTGCTGCCCTGGCTGGCACTGATCGTGCTGGCCGCGGGAGAGGATCCGAAGGCGAGCCCCGGCGCGGAGTTCACCGAGGGCACCGTGCCGGGCCGGCCGCTGCCGTCCATCACCGTCGGCGATCCGGCCGCGACCCTGCCGCCGCCCGGTCAGCTGGGCGCGTGGGCGCACGTCCACGTCAACGGCACGCTGGACGGCCTGGTCGCGAACGACGACCCCGCCGGCGCGCTGGACGCCCTGCGGCAGGTGCTGAGCACGAACGCCGACAGCGCGTGCTCACGGCTCATGTGCCCGCGGCGCCTGCAACCCGGCACCGGCTACCACGCCTTCCTGGTCCCGGCGTTCGAGACCGGGCGGCTGGCCGGGCTCGGCCTGGACCCGGCGCTCGCACCCGCCGCGCTGCATTCCAGCTGGGGACCGGACTACCCGGGCCGTCCGGAGCCCGGGACGCTGCCGTACTACCACCGCTGGTTCTTCGGCACCGGCAGCGCGGGCGACTTCGAGTACCTGGTCCGGCTGCTGGAGCCGCGCACGCCCGACCCGCGCGTGGGCCTGCGCGACATCGACGTGCACGCGCCGGCCGGCCCCGGGCTGCCCGGCATCACCACACCGGCCGGGCTCGGCGGGGTGCTGCGGCTGGGCGGCGCGCTGCAGGTGCCGGGCCGGCCGCAGGACGTCCACGACACCTGGGACGACCAGCCGGGCCAGCCCTACCCGCACCCGTTCCAGAAGGCGCTGGCCGGGCTGATCAACCTCGCCGACGACTACCTCGACCAGACCCCCCAGTCGGCGCACGCCGCCCTCGGCGTCCAGGACGTGGCCGCGGAGGTCGACCCGATCATCACGCCGCCGCTGTACGGGCGCTGGCACTCGCTCACCCCCCGGCTGCTGACCGACCGCGAGGGCCACCCGATCACGCCGAACCGCAACTGGGTGCACCGGCTCAACCTGGACCCGCGGTTCCGGGTCGCCGCGCACCTGGGCACCCGGGTCGTCCAGGAGCGGCAGGAGGAGTTCATGCTCGCCGCCTGGGCGCAGGTCGGCGACGTGCTGGCGGCCAACGCCAAGATCCGTGCCGCCCAGTTGGCCCGCGAGGTCGGGTACGTCCTGCAGGCCAGGCACCTGGAGCCCGCCGCGGCGCCGCAGCCGGTGTCGGGCCGGGCGCAGCCGGTCCGGTCGGGCCGGGCGCTGGCGCTGACCGCCCCGGCCAGCTCGCGGGTGACCGCTCCGGGCGGCACCGGTCAGAACGCGGCGGCCGCCACCGCCGAGCCGGTCGAGAAGATCGCGGTCGGATTCCACGTGGCGCGCAGCCGGGTGACGGCCGCGCCACTGTCCCCGGCGATGCGCCGGATCACCAGGCCCGGGTCCCGGCTGATCCGCTCGCTGCCGTTCACCGCCGAGCAGCCGCCGGAGGCGCTCGTGCCCCGGATGGACGACGAGACCGACCCGGTCACCGCCGCGGCCCCCAAGGCCACGCCCGCCGCCGTCGTCACGCCCTCCCAGCTCGACGAGGTCCTGCACCCGCCCGGCCCGGGTGTGACGGACGCGGCGGCGGTCACCGGCACGGATCCGGTGGATCAGCTCCCGCACAGTGCGAACTTCGTGCTGACGGCGCCCGGGGACACGTTCGTCCCCTCCGAGGGCGGTGAGGACAGCCCGGAGGCCAAGCTGTTCAAGCAGGGGCTGCACGACATCTACGCGGGATGGGACGCGGCGGCGGTGGGCGGCCAGACGGACTCCCCCCGCAAGCTGGACGTGCCCGCCGCCACCGAGACGATGCTGACCGCGCTGCGCGCGGACCAGTCCGTGCCGAAGAGCCTGCTCGGCACGGTCGCGTTGCCCGAGCGGCTGCGGCCGTTCGCCGAGCGGTTCATCGAGGCGATGGCCTACCCCGTCATCGACCTGCCGACGTACAAGGCGCTGCTGGACATGTCGGTCGACCTGTTCGTCCCCAACCTCGGGCTGATACCGCAGAACACCGTCACCCTGCTGGAGACCAACCAGGAGTTCATCGAGTCCTACCTCGTCGGCCTCAACCACGAGCTGGCCCGCGAGCTGCTGTGGCGGGAGTACCCGACCGACCAGCGCGGCTCGCCCTTCCGGCAGTTCTGGGACGTGCGCACGGTCGCGTCCCCGCCCGGCGAGACCGCCGAGCAGCGGCGGGAGCGGCTGTACGACATCCGCCCGATCCACGCCTGGCCGCGCGCCGGCGAGCTCGGCCACAACGACAACCGGGAGCAGGGCGGCGACCAGGAGGACGACCTGGTGCTGGTCATCCGGGGCGACCTGCTGAAGAAGTACCCGAACGCGGCCATCTACGCGCACCGCGCCCGCTGGCAGCCCAGCGACGCCCATCCCGACCCGCAGCAGGAACGCGTCCCGGTCGAGCTGAACGACCCGGCGCATCCGACCCCGGAGGAGATCCGGCTGCCGCTGTACGAGGCCAAGGTGGAGCCGGACCTGACCCTGCTCGGATTCGATCTGACGGCGGCGCAGGCCAAGGGCGACTTCGCGACCGGCAAGGCGGGCTGGTTCTTCGTCATCCAGGAACGCCCCGGAGACCCCCGGTTCGGCCTGGACGTCGGCCCGAGCGTGCGGGTCGAGGTGTGGAACGACCTGTCCTGGCCGGACGTGGACCCCGGCGGCAGCGGTTTCATCAGGCTGGACGAGACCACGGTGCCGGTCCCGCTGCTGGGGTTCGACCAGCCCGACGACGACCAGGAGAAACGGGACCAGCACCTCGAGGACGAGTCGCTGCCGGTCTGGCACGGGGGGCTGAGCTCGGCCGACCTCGCCTACATGCTCTTCCAGGCACCGGTGCTGATGGCCGTGCACGCCCAGGAGATGTTGCTCTGATGGCCGACCTGCTCGCGGACGCCCCGCTCAGCGACGACTTCCCGGTGCTGCTCGGCCCGGTCCGGCTGGAGACCCGGTTCACCCCGACCGAGCTGCTGGTCCGGATCTTCCCCGACGAATGGTCGACCGACAAGTTCGAGCCCCGGCCCACGCAGGCGGAGGTCGGCGCGCTGGACGCGTACTGGACGGCGCTGTGGCGGTCCGGCGGCGACCCGGTGGCCGAGCAGGCCGCCTGGCACGAGCTGGCCGGCCGGGTTCCCGCCGGACGGGCGAGCTGGCTGCTGCAGACCCACCAGCCCGCCAACCCGGGCGACCGGCCGGCCGGCGTGCCCGCCGGGACGACGGTGCTGGTGATCGTCAGCGGGCAGGCTCTGCCGGCCCAGGACCGGCAGCCGACGATCACGTACTGGACCGCGGTGTGGCGGGCGCACGGCGACCGGCTCGAGCTCCGGGCCGCCGAGACCGCGTTGCGCGCCGCCGTGGGCCAGACCCGGGCCGGCACCATCCGGGCGCGCCGCCCGGCGGGCATCGACGCCTCCGCCACCGCCACCGGGGACGAGGTCATGGTCGCGTTCCTGGTGCTGCCGCCGCCCGCCGCCGGGCAGGTCGCCGCGCAGTCGTGGACCCAGGCGGCGCGGGCCCGGCTGCTGCCCGACCGGTTCACCGTGCTCGGGTACGTCGGCGGTCAGCAGGTGCTGTCGGCGACCGGCTCGGCGGTGCCCGACACGCTGCCGGTCAGCCCGGACCCCGGCGCGACCGACCAGCTCCGGGTGGACGAGGCGACCGGGGTGCTGCACGTCCCCGACGACCTGCGCTGGCTGACCGACTTCGACCGGGCGGTCTCCGTCGGCATGGGCCTGCGCATCCCGCTGGACGACCACATCCGCGGCGGCCTGGACCGGCTGGTGGTGATCGGGCTGCGGCAGCGGTCCGGCCCTGAGCAGGCGGGCACCGAGCTGGCCGACCTGATGACCCGGCAGCTGCGCAGCCCGGCCGGCTACGCGGTGCTGCCGCAGGGCACGGCGACCAACAACACCGAGGCGGCCCCGGCCGGTCAGGACGCCCGCGAGGAGGCCGAGGCCGGGCTGCGGACGGCCTTCGGGACCTCCTTGGCGGAAGGGCGAGCGGCCGGCTGGACCGGCAAGACCGACGGCCAGTGGCTCGCCGAGCTGCTCGGCGTCGATCCCGCCGTGCTCACCGGGATGCCGAACGCCGACGGCACCGATCAGCGGGACGCCCGGGCCGCCAACATCGCGCTGTGGCCCGCGACCTGGGGGTCGTACCTGCGCACGATGCTGCACCCGCTCCTGTCCGCCGAGGCGGTGGACCAGACCCGCGAGTTCTTCGTCCGGCACGTGTCCGGGCGCGGCCCGCTCCCGGCGGTCAAGATCGGCAGGCAGCCGTACGGGATCCTGCCCACCACCGCGTTCTCCCGGCTGGCCTGGCCGGAGGGCGCGGCGCATCGGCGCGCCCTGCACAAGGTGCTCAGCGCCGCCGCGCAGGACTGGCAGGCCGCCACCGCCCACGTCGCCCACCTCGGGACCGACGGCGATCCGCACCAGGTGCTGCTGGACATCCTGGCGCTGCATCCGACCTCGGCCGAGTACCACCAGCGGTACGCGCAGAGCGTCGAGGACATCTTCAACCGGGAGAACCTCAGCAGCGGCGGCCCGCACGTGATCCCGGCGCTGGAGGGGCTGAACATGCCGCAGCCGATCCGCGCGCTGCTCACCCGGCTCGGTCATGCCGACCCGCCCGGCCCGGACCCCGACCTGATCCGGCGGCTGTTCGTGGACACCCAGTACCCGCTGCTCGGCCCGCTGGTCGACGACCGCCCGCTGTCGGAGACCGACCCGATCCGCGGCTACCTCCCCGACGGCGGGAACTACCTGCACTGGCTCGCCCGGTACGCCGACGAGGACCTGGAGCCGGTCCGGCTCGAACTCGGCTTCACCGGCGACCGGCCGCCCGCGGCGCTGCTGTACCTCCTGGCGCGGCACGCGGTGCTGCTGGGGTGGGAGGACGCCGCCCGGCGGCTGGCGGCCGCCGCGCACGGCACGGTGCCGGACGCCCGGGACCCGCTGTTCATCCATGTCGCGACCGCCCGGCCCGGCATGCCGCCACCGCCGAGCGAGAGCCGGTTCCGCCGGCTGTACGCGCCCGACCCGGCCGTCACCGGGAGCCCGGATCGCCTGGTGGTCGACTTCATCCCGGACGTGATCGGGCAGTCCGCCGCGACCGGGCAGCTCGCCGAGCAGATCGAGGCGCTGCACCACCTGGCCGCCCTGCCCACCGCGAAGCTGGAACGGGTCCTGGCCGAGCACCTGGACTGTGCCACCTACCGGCTCGACGCCTGGCGGCTCGGGCTCGCCGGCGAACGGCTGTCGGAGCTGCGGTTCGGCGCGTCCGGCGACGCCCCGGCCCGGCGCGGGGTCCATCTGGGCGCGTACGGCTGGCTGGAGGACGTCCGGCCCCGGTCCGGTCAGCTCACCCCGGTGCAGCTGTCCGGCGAGCTCGCCGCCGTGTTCAACCCGCCGGGCTCCGCCCCGCTGCTGCACGACCCCGCGAACGGCGGCTACATCCACGCGCCGTCGCCCGCCCAGGCGACGACCGCGGCGGTCCTGCGGGCCGGGTACGTCGCCAACGGGACACCGGACAACCCCGGCGCCTTCGCCGTCAACCTGAGCTCCGAGCGGGTCCGGGTGGCGCTGACCCTGCTCGACGGGCTGCGGCAGGGCCAGTCGCTGGGCGCGCTGCTGGGCTATCGGCTGGAACGGGCGCTGCACGACCGCTACGCCGACGCCGAGCTGGACACGTTCATCACGGCGCTGCGCGGGGCGTTCCCGCTGCGGGCCGGGCGGATGGCGGAGACCAAGCCGGAGGACGGCACCGCCGCCGAACTGATCGAGGCCCGCAACGTCATCGACGGCCTGGAGCTGGTCCGGCGGGTGACCCGGGTGCCCGGCGCGCAGACCTACCCGTTCGGGGCCGCCGGCCTGCCGGAGCCGGACGACGACCAGCGCGGGGCCATCAACGACGAGGTACAGCGGCTGCTCGCCACGCACGACGCGCTCGCCGACCTCGCCGTGGCAGAGAGCACCCACCAGACGCTGGCGGGCAACCCCGAACGCGCGGCGGCGACCCTCGACGCGTACGCCAAGGAGGGGTTCGCGCCCGAACCCGCCGTGGTCCGCACGCCGCGCGGCGGCACCACGCTGACCCACCGGCTGGCACTGCACTTCAAACCGGGGCTGCGGCCCGGCCAGGGCGCCCCGTCGTTCCAGGGCGACGGGCCGCGGGCCAAGGCCGAGCCCGCCGTCAACGACTGGCTGACCGCCGTGCTGCCCGACCAGCGCGACGTCGCGGCGCTGGTCACCTGGACCGACCCGGCCAACGGGGTGGCCCGCAGCAGCGTCGTCACCCAGCGTGACCTGGAGCTGCAGCCGATCGAGCTGCTGTGGGCGGTCCGGCCGGTGAGCGAGGCGGCGATGACCGACCTGGACGACCGGATCATCGGTGTGGTGGCGACCCGGGACCAGCCCCGGCCGGACGCCCGGCTGGTCATCCGGCACACCCTGCGGGTGCCCGGCAAGCTGACCTTCTTCGAGCTGTCCCCGCTGATCGCCGCGCTGCGGTCGCTGCTGACCGCGTCCCGGCCGGTGCGGCCCACCGACCTGATGCCCGGCGCCGGGGACGCGCCGGTGGACCGCGCCGCCGACGAGGCGGTGGCGCTGTCCCGGGAGCGGCCGGTGGCGGTCCGCGACGCGCTCGTCGAGCTGCGCACCGACGTGAACGACTATGTCGCCGACCTGGCGCCGCTGTTCCCCGACCCGCCCGCGCCGGTCCGGCGGGCCGAGGTGATCAACGGCATCGACACCTTCCTGCGCCGGTACGCCGACCTGATCGTCACCGCCGGGGGCTTCGGCATGGTGCGCAGCGGCTGGGGCGAGGCGGCCGCCTGGCGCCGCGACGTGTACGCCGGGGTGCTGGCCGCCGTGGCCGGGACCGCGGACCGGATGGGCCGGGCGCTGGCCGACGCCGACGCGCGCATCGCCGCCTACGACGCGCTGCCGCCGGCCACCTCGGTGCCGGAGCGGTTCCGGCTGCTGGAGCGGATCGAGCGGCTGCTCACCACCAAGCCCACCACCCCGCGGCCCAGCACGCCGCAGAAACTGCGAACGATCATCACCGCCCGGCGGCAGGCGTTCAACAACCGCCTGCAGGCCCTGCGCAACGAGGACGACACGACGAAGAAGACGCTCAGCGGGCTGCTGGCCGAGGTCGGCGGGCTGCTGCCGCTCACCGACTTCGACCCGGCCGGGCTGGACCTCACGCCGTTCCAGGACCAGGCCGTCGCGTACGGCAGGGAACTGCTGGACCGGGCGCGGGCGCTGCAGACCGAGATCGCCGACCGGCTGACCGCCGCGAACAAGGCCCTCGCCGACCACGACCAGGCACTGCCCGGCCCCGACCGGGTCCAGGCCGCCGTCGGCACGCTCAAGGCGCTGCTCGGCGAGGACGTCCTGGCCGTACCGGAGTTCACCGCGTCGGCGCAGCTCGCCTCGGACTGGAAGAAGGCCCGCAACGACAGCGACAAGCTGATCAAGCATCTGGAGGACGACGTCGAGCGGGACTTCCCGGTCGACGACTGGCTGCACGGCATCGCCCGGGTCAGGGAGAAGCCCCGGCTGTGGGAGCAGATCACCATCCTGAGCGACGCGCTGCGCGGCAACGGCGGGCTGCTCGGTAACCTGCCGGGCCTCGAGGAGCTCCAGCTCGTGCCCGTCCAGCTGCCCTTCCGGAACAACGACCACTGGCTCGCCATGGAGTTCGCGCCGGGAGCCGAGCTCGACGAGGACCGGCTGCTGTTCACCGCGCACTACGCGAGTCAGCCGCTGCTGCCCGCCGACACCGCCTGCGGGCTGCTGCTGGACGAATGGACCGAGGTCATCCCCGCGCGGAAGGAGACCACCGGGATCGCGGTCCACTTCGACCGCCCCGACTCCGAACCCCCGCAGGCCCTGCTGCTGGTCGTACCGCCCGTGAAGACGGGCACCTGGAACTCCGGCGACCTGGTGGCCGCCTTGAACGAGACCTACGACCTGATGAAGGCCCGCGCCGTCGAGCCGGAGCACCTGGACGAGACGGCGTACGCGCATCTGCTGCCCGCGACGGTGCTGTCGGCCACGCGCAGGCCCATCACCATCAGCACCGATCTCGCGACCAACAACCTGCGAGGGAAGGCGCCATGACCGAGCCGCTGCGCATCGAGAATCTGCCCGCCGCCCTGGCCGGCCGCGAACACCCCACCGTCGGCCTGTGGAACCGGCTGGAGGGCCGCCCGCGCACGGCCGACTTCGACCGTGCCCTGCGCGCGGAGGTGCGCGACCCGCTCTGGCTGCTCACCCGGCAGTGGCAGCTCGGCGAGTTCCGCGGCGCCGACGCCGGATCGCCGGTCACCGCCACCTACTCGGTGACCGCCACGACCCCCAGCCGGTTCCGGCCGGGCGGCGGCGGCCCGGTCCAGAACCTGCCCGCGGACCGGCCGCTGGAGGGCGTCGCCGAACGCCGGGCGCTGCCGTTCGCGTTCGGCCCCGACCTCGTCTCCTACGACCTGCGCCTGGCCCTCGGCCGCCGCTGGCTCAAGCTGGTCAGCCGGCACCCGCCGATCCGGCACCACCGCGCCGCCTACGTCGAGCGCTATCCCATCGCCCTGCCGGACCCCGAGGCGGACGCCGACACCCCGCGGGTGGCCCATCCCGAGGTCTGGTCGGCGCTGCAGGCGGTCGCCGGGCGCCGGATGGACGGCTACGAGCTCTACCGCCGCATCAAGCTCGGCCACGAGGCCGCCGAGGGCATCGACCATGTGGCGCCGCCGCACCGAGCCCTGCTCAACCAGCTCGGCGGCCGGCTGGCCGCCTGGTTCGACGATCTGATCGACCAGCCCTCGGGCGCCGAGACCACCTGGGACCCGCGGCGCCTGGAACACCGCTTCTCCATCGCCGCCGGGAAGAGCGGCGGCGAGAAGGTCCTCACGGCCCAGGAGTACCCGGGCGGCGAACTGGACTGGCACGCGTTCTCCATCGACCCGGGCGGGCCGCTGGGCGGAACCACTCCGGCCCCGCATGCCATCAACCGCACGGTGTTCCCCGCTCCGGTCCGGTACTCCGGGATGCCGCTGCCGCGCTGGTGGGCGGTGGAGGACGGCCGCACCAACTTCGCCGCCGTACGGCCCGACAGCACCGACCTGACGCGGCTGGTCGTCCTGGAGTTCGCACTGGTCTACAGCAACGACTGGTTCCACGTGCCCTGCGACCTGCCCGCCGGCACCCTCGCCGCCATCGGCGGCCTGGCGGTCACCGACGTCTTCGGGCAGCGACGCTGGATCACGCCCGCGGGGGCCGGGGACGACGAGGACTGGCAGCGCTGGTCGATGTTCACCCTCGACACGATCGACGTCCCCGGCTCGCCGCCGGTGGCCGCCGACACCGGCCTGTTCCTGCCGCCGACCGTGCCGAAGGTGGCCGACGGCCCCGCGCTCGAGGACGTGGCGCTGATCCGGGACGAGAACGCGAACATGGTCTGGGGCATCGAGCAGACCGTACGGCTGCCCACGGGCGAGGGGCGCAGCGGCAGCGAGGTCGCCGCCGAGATCCTCGCCCACCGGCGGCGACTCTTCCCGCCCACGGCCCCCGGCGAGCCCCTCGCCCCCATCGCGTACCAGGCGATGAACTCCGTGCCGGGTCAGTGGATCCCGTTCATCCCGGTCCACGTGCCCGGGGACGACCGGGCCATCCAGCTCCAGCGCGCCGCCATGCCCGGCGAGATCGACCAGCAGCCCGTCCGGCCCCGCACCGCGCTGCTGCGCGAGGGCCTGGACGCCGCACCGCAGCGGCCGTACTTCATCAACGAGGAGGAGGTGCCGCAGACCGGCACCCGGGTCACCGTCGCCTACAACCGCACCCGCTGGTACGACGGCCGCGTCGCGGTTTGGCTCAGCGCCCGGCGCGGCACCGGCCGCGGCGAGGGCTCCAGCGGTCTGGCCTTCGACCTCGCCGTCGACACCCAGCCGGGGTCCTAGCCCGTCACGAGCCGTCCTCCCGCCCGTCCTCGGGTCGCTCGGCGACGGCCTCGGCGAGGAGGTCCTCCTCGAACTGTGCGCACGGCTGCACCGGGAGCCGGGCCGGACGCTCGTCACGGATCGAGGGCGTCCCCGGAAGCATCACTTGACCGTGGTGAGGCTGACGTCTCCGCTGCGGGAGTAGTAGTACATGCCCCAGTGCTGGACCGCGCGCGCCAGTGCCTTCGCCGAGATCGTGTGGCGGCCGCCCGTGCTGCGCCACGGATCCCAGAGGGTGATGGTGCGGGCGCGGGAGTTGTAGCCGTAGGCGAGAACGACGTGCCCGATGTGACCGGGGATGCCCTTGTTCCAGGGCAGGCGTTCCGTCCAGACGGCGATCTCCGGCGCACGTCCATGGATGCCGACGTTGTTCACCACACGCCGCATCAGGACCGCGGGGTCGCGGACGTCGGTGACGTTGGTCACCGTGAAGTTCACCGGTGCCAGATAGTCGTTGAGCACGTTGATCGCGTCGTCGCCGTACGTGCCGAGGGGCCTCTTGGTGTGCATCTTCATCGCCAGGGTCCGCTGGCTGGTGGAGATGCCGAAGGTGCGCAGGCTCATCACGCTCGAGGCGGGGACGCAGAAGATGTCGTTCTGCTGATACTCGGGCCTGATCTTGAGGGCCACCGAGACCGGCGGTGACGGGGCGGCGGCGGGCTTCGGGGCGGCGGTCACCTCGGCCTGCCGGGTCTGGCCGGTGTTCCTGGCGATCGTCGGGGTCGCCGCCGGGCCGCCGGCGGTGGAGACCGTGACGCCGACGCCCGCGGTCACCGCCGCCAGCACGCCGGCGGCCAGTGATCCCATCACGTACCGCCGCGTCACCCGTCGTCCTTCCGGCAGAGGGCAGCCCTTCGCCCTAGCAAGATCAGAAGATACACGGCGCCGCGGGCCGGGCCCGGCTTTCCCGGCCCGGTCGGGGCGGTCGAGGCCGAGGACGAAACCGTCGCTCATCTGGCCGGTGAGCAATTGATGAAAAGCACCACCCGGGGAGCGATCACCATTTAATCTCCAGAAACGGATGATCACGCGGAGATCGGCTCGTCCAACGCTCCGCTGTAGGTGACCGTGATTCGGCTATTGAGGGCGAATCACGGCAAGACAGGAGTACCCCGGCATGAGTATGTCCAGACGCCAGGTAGTGGCGGGAGGGGCGGCCTTCGCCGCAGCGGCGACGGCCACTCCCGTGCTACTCGCGGGTTCATCGGCCCAGGCCACGACGACCACGGCGCACGCGGCCCTTTCGGGCCCGTCGCACGACGAGATCATCAACGCCCTCGGCAGGTGGGACAAGCGCCACGGCACCCCGCGCGGGGAGGAACTGTGCTTCCTCTCCGCCGGCGACCTGCTCCGTGGGATGCGGGCCAGACGCATCTCCCCGGTGGAGGTGGCCAAGGCCTACCTGGCGCGGATCGACCGGCTGAACCAGAAGGTGAACGCCATCGTCTACCGCCACCCCGAGGACCTGGTGCTGGCCCGGGCGCGGGACGCGGAGCGGCGGTACGCGAACGGCACCGCCCGCCCGATGGAAGGGCTGCCCTACCTCATCAAGGACCTGTTCGACTTCTGGAAGGACGCCCCCAACACCTTCGGCTCGGTGGTGTTCAAGGAGATGGGCTTCCGGCCCCCTTCCAACGCCATCTACATCCAGCGGATGCTGGACGCCGGGGTCAACCCGATGGGCAAGACCAACACCCCGGAGTTCGGGCACGAGGGCATCACCGACAACTACGCCTTCGGTCCCACCAGTACTCCGTTCGACCTCACCAAGAACGCCGGTGGCAGCAGCGGCGGCAGCGCCGCCGCCGTGGCGGGGTTCCTCACCGCGCTCAGCCAGGGTTCGGACGCCGGAGGCAGCGTTCGCATCCCGGCGGCGTTCACCAGCACGGTCGGGTTCAAGGCGACCTTCGGGCGCATCCCCCAGGACGCCCCGCCGCTGCCGTACAACCCCATGCTGCACCCCGGCCCGATCAGCCGCACGGTGGAGGACGCGGCCCTCAGCATGGAGGTGATGGGCGGGTTCTACCCGGGTGACAAGTTCAGCATCCAGGATCGGCCGGCGTACCTGCAGGGCCTCCGCAAACTCCGTGGCGGGCTCAAGGGCAAGCGGGTGGCGTTCAGCCCGAACCTGGACATCTTCCCGGTCGAGCAGAAGGTCGTGCAGGCCGTCCGGGAGGGGGTGGCCGCGCTGACCGCGGCGGGCGCCCGGGTCGACGAGGTTTCACTCGGGTTCGACAAGATGACCACCACGGATCTGCTCTCGGGCACGCAGAAGCCGGTCACCCAGGCGATGCTGAGCGAGCTCTGGGTGATGATGCAGAGTGCCCTGTACGGCTTCGCCCGGGATCTGTTCCTGCACTACGGCATTCCGGTGGACCTGATGAAGGAGCCGCACGTAGGCAAGCTGAACCCGGAGTTCCGGGGGATGCTGGAGCGCGCCGCGAAGACGAGCGTGATGGAGTACAAGCACGGGGAGTTCCTGGAGATCGCCGTCAACGACGCGGTCGAGGCCGTCTTCGCCCGGGGCTATGACTACATCGTGTGTCCGACGCTGACGACCGTTTCGGTGAGCAACACCACCGATGGCAACACGCTGGGCCCCGCCTCGGTCAACGGCACGCCGACCGAGCGCACCATCGGATGGTGCATGACCTACCCGTTCAACTTCACCGGCCACCCGGTGGTCAGCGTGCCCGCCGGGTTCGCCGGCAAGATGCCGGTCGGGATGCAGATCGTCGGTCGCCGGTTCGCGGACGTCGAGGTGCTGAACGCCGCCAAGGCGGTGGAGAACCACCGGCCCTGGCACGACCGGTACCCGAAGGAGTTCTGAGGCCGGACGCCCGCAACGGGTCGGCGGCCGAGTCGCAGGAGGCAGAGGCGATCTGGCCGCGCGGAGTGCTTCCGCGCGGCCAGGTCGGTGCCCCGCCGCCAGGGTCTGGAGCTCCTTCAGGATGGAGGGCCACCGGGGCGTACGGCGATGCCCAGGATCTGCGGGCTGGCCGGGAACGGGATCTGCGTCGCGGCGGAGCTCAGCCGGTCGAGGCGTTCGATGACGAATCCCGCGTTGGTGATCGCGGCTTCGGTGTCGCGGCCGGTGTGGCAGCCGCCGCCGAGGGTCGGCCAGACGGTGGCGTCCAGCAGGCGCTGGATGCGGTGCAGGGCGGTGGAGGGGGAACGGACGTGCTCGAAGAACCGCAGCTGCCCGCCGGGTTTGAGCACCCGCCACACCTCGGCCAGTGCCTGGCCCGGGTCGGGGACGGTACACAGCACGAGCGAGGCGATCGCGGCGTCGCAGGACTGGTCGTCCACGGGCAGGTGGCCCGCGGTCCCGTCGACGACCTCGACCGGCACCGGGGCGTGTTCGGCGTTCTCCCGGGCGATGCGCCGCAGGTGCGGTTCGGGCTCCACCGCGAGCACACCGGTGACCTCGGGTGGGTAATGGGCGAAGTTCAGGCCGTTGCCGGCCCCGACCTCGATCACCCGGCCGGACAGGCCTGCCAGCAGTGTGCGGCGGTGGCCGGCGATCCCGCGTTCCATGGTCAGGCTGGCGCGGGCATAGTAGCGGGCGAACAGTGGATGAGCGTCGCGGGCCATCGGCATCCCTTTCCTGTGCGGTCATCCTTGTCGCGCGGCCGGTGACGAGTCCGGTGCGCGGAGACCGCGCCCGCCCGCTTTCCACCGGCTCCTTCGTCAGTGAACGGCCGGGCTGAGCCGCTCGAACCGGAACGCCGCCAGCTCGTCGCCCCGGTCCTCGCCGAGCGCCTCGGCCGCCACCAGGTCGCCCGCGTACAGGCTCAGGGTCGCGCCGCTGTGGGAGACGGCGAAGTGGAAGTTGGGCAGCTCGGCCGCCCGGCCCAGTACGGGCAGGCCGTCGCCGGGGATGGGCCGTTCACCGACCCGGACGCTCTCCACCGTCGCGGCTCGTATCCCCGGGTAGAGCGCACGGCCCGCCTCGAGCACCTTGTCGACCGCCGGCTGCTCGACGCCGACCTCACCGGTGTCGGACACGTACGCCGCACCGTCGATCTCGGGGGTGTGCAGCAGCAGCCGCCCCGCGCCGTCCGGGCGCACGTGGACGTGCGGGGCGTGGACGACACGGCACACCGAGAGCGCGACCGGCGAGGTATAGACGAGGACGCCCCGGGTGTTGCGCATCGGCAGGACCAGCCCGGCGAGCTCGCTGATCCTGGCGGCCTGCGGCCCCGCGCAGTTGACGACCGCATCCGCGGGGAGCCGCCGCCCCGACGCGAGCCGGACGGCGCGCACCGTACCGGCGGTCACCTCCAGGCCGATGACGGCATCGTCGTGCACCAGCTCGGCACCACCGCGGACCGCGCTCGCCAGCAGATGGCCGATCATGGGGGCCGGCTCGATCCAGCCCTCGCGCGGGAAGTAGGCGATCTCGTCCGCCGGCAGCTCGGCGGGGTCCAGGTCCGGTTCCAGGCGCAGCGTCTCCGCCCGGCTGAGCCAACGCGCCTCGTATCCGTAGTCGAGGACACCGGCGACCTTCTCGCGCAGCTTCTCGCGCCCGGCATCGGAGGCGGCCCACTCCAGGTTGCCGCCCTCGTGGTACCAGCCGCCGTGGGGCACCTCGGCGGCCAGTCTCCGGTGTGCCTCCATGCCCGCGACACTGACGTCGTGGTAGGGCCGTGGCTGCTTACCGCAGGAGTTGATCCACGAGAACGTCGCGCCGGAGGTGCCGCCCGCCGGCGCTCCGGCGTCCACCACGGTGACGCGGGCACGCCGCCGCGCGAGCGAGGAGGCCACCGCCGCGCCGTAGACGCCGGCACCGATGACGACCACGTGCTCGACCATGCTGACCATCGTCCTTCGCTCTCGTGCGACCGGCGGCGGGGGCGGGTGACTGGACTCAAGCAAGCCGGCCCGGAGCAGTCAACCCGTGACGAGCCACCAGCGGACGGCAGGCACTACGGTGGCCCTCGTGCTGGAGCGTTTCCGGGAGTATGAACCACATATCGCCGCCGTACTCGGTGTCCGTTACTGCACGGTGTGCCAGACGAACGGGCAGAGTCTCCTTCTGGAGGGCGACGAACGGTTCACCGCCCCGGTGGTGGCGGCCGCGCTCGCCCGGCGCGGTCTCGAAGTCACCGGTGTCCGGCCGGGCGACGGAGTGACGGACTGGCACGCCGACGTCGCGGAGGAAGGGCGCGGGGGACCCGGACGCTACCTGCTGTGGTGCGCTTATGGGCGACCCGACCGGGTGCAGAGCCTCGTCGTCATGGGGGAGCGGGACCGGCCGCTGATCGGCATCGGCGCGGACAGGCGCCGGTGGAGCCGCGCGTGGTGGCATCGCGACCACAGTCCGCTCAGCGGCCGGCTGCGGGTCACCGAGGATCAGGCGGAGCGTTGGGCGCGGGTACTCGGAACGAGCCTGCCGTCACCGGCGGAGGTGCTCACGCTGCTGGCCGAGGACGCCGACCGGCCGGACGCCGCGCAGGGCCTGGAGTACCTCCCCGCGCGACGTGCCGAGATGGGGGCGCGTTACTGGACGATCTGCGGGCTGCGGTTCGGGCGGACCGGCGACGACCACGCGCTCGTTCAGGATGACGAGCCGCTGACCGAGGACGTGGTGGCACGGCGGCTGCGCGCGATGGGCCTGGAGCCGCTGACCGTCGAGTGGGCGGCCGGGAGGTGGGTCGCCGATCTGGCCTCTCCGGTGCCCCGCCACGGCCTTCGCCACTACGTCCGCCGCGGCAAGCGCGCCCACGCGGACGAGATCCGCAGCCTCATCCCGCGCGTCGACCATGAGCAGTTGTACTACCGAAAGGACTCGGGCCGCTGGGAACGCTGGTCGGGGCTGATCCCCGGGGCCGGGCGGTCGCCGCACCACCTGGACGACATCAACGATGACGAGAGCGAGATCATGCTCATCGGCCGGGAACAGGCCGAGCGAGTGGCGCGGGCCCTGGACATCGAGCTTCCGGGCGACGACGAACTGGTCGCCGTGGCCGGCCGCCTGCGGGCGGGCGAGCCGGCCCCGTCCCTGCCCCTGCGGTACCGCGAGCTGAGCCCGCGGTTCCAGGCGGCGGTCGGCGCCCGTTACTGCACGACCGTACGGGTGCCGGTACCTCCCGGATCGCGCCGGGAGGAGTGGGCGCAGGCCGCGGCGTTGCTGTTCGGAGACCGGCCGTTCACCCCGTCCCTGGTCGCCGACACGCTCACCGGCATGGGTCTGCGGGTCGTGAGCGTCCGGCCCTGCGACTGGCCGCCGGGGGACTGGTGGGCCGAACTCGACGGGGAGCCACGGTGCTGGGACGAGCGTCTCGACGCGGTCTGCCGCCGTGGTGAGTACGACCGCGTCCGTTATCTCGAACGCCGGCTTCCCGATGTCGGCGTTCACCTGGGCTGTGATCCCGAGGACGGAAGCTGGGGCCCGCTGGGATGGACCGCCGGCCTTCCGCGCGGCTGGTGGGCGCGCACGGAGAACCGTGACTGGGCGCCCCATCCGCCGGACGAGGAGAGCCGGCTCCTCGTCACCCGCGAGCAGGCCGAACGCCTGGCCCGCGCCCTCGGGACCACCCTGCCCGCAGGCGAGCGATGGGAGGAGCTCGTCCAGGTCGCCGCCACGGCGCTGGACGGCCTTCAGTGCTCGGAGTACTCACCCGCCCTGCGGGAGGTGTTCGGCGTCGGTTACTGGTCGCTGTGCACACTGTCCCAGCACGGCGAGCCGGCCCTCCGGGCCCTGGTGCTCGGCGAGGAGCCGCTGGACGCGGTCACCGTGGCGGAACAGCTACGCGACATCGGAGTGGAGGCCACCGGGCTGACCTGGCATCGCGATCCCGAGGTATCCGAATGGCGGGGTGAACTGGTTGCCGACACGTCAGAGGATGCCTTTTCCTACTACACGCACAACCTGCGGCCATCGGGTGATCTGGGGGAGATCCTGGTGCTGAAGGGAGATGTCAAGATGTGGTACGACCCCTCCCTGGCCCGATGGAACCGGAGCGACCCGAGGAACATGGCCGGTAGCGTGCTGGTCAGCAGGCGGTCCGCCGAACGGCTGGCGCGGCGCCGGGGCGGCCGGCTGCCGGGCGAGGACGAGTTCGTGGCGCTCACTTCGATGTACGTGCCACCACGCTCCTGACGGCCTGTCGTCGGCTCGTTCGGCGTTCCGGCCGGGGTCGTCCTAGCCGGAGTCAGTGCACGGATTCGATCGCGGATGCGATCACCGAGGTCACGGCGTCCGGGTGCGATATCAGGGTCAGGTGGGAGCCGCCGTGGAACTCGGTGACCTTCGATCGTGCCCGGCGGGCCATGGACCGCTCCGCGGCCGGGGTGATGATCTGATCGCCGGTGCTGATGAAGTACCAGGACGGGATCGTCTTCCACGCCGCGGCCTTCGACGGCGTCATGAACGCACTGGTCGAGGCCGCCCGCTGGGAGGCCCACAGGCGGACGGCGGTGTTCCGGGGCAGGTCCGAGGCGAACGAGCGGACGAAGACGCGCTGCTTGAGGTACAGATCCTTCGCTCCCTGGGGTGCTCCCGGGTAGGGCACCATGTCGTAGAGGGATGCAGCCTCTTGGTTGAGGGCAGAGCCGGAGCCGCTGAGCCGGCCGGTGGTCTCACCCACGTCGGGTGCCGCGGCGTCGACGTACACGAGGGCCTTGACGTTCGGGTCGCCCGCGGCCGCGTTCGTGATCACCGAGCCTCCGTAGGAGTGCCCGACGAGCACGATCGGGCCGGAAACGGTCTTCAGGAAGTCGGCCACGGACGCGGCGTCGGTGGTGAGATTCCGGAGCGGATTGGCTATGGCCCGTACGGCACAGCCTGCTCGTTGCAGGGAGTTCACCTCTCCGTTCCAGCTCGAGGCGTCGGCCCAGGCGCCGTGCACCAGGACGACCGTGGGCCGGGAGCGACCAGGTGATCGGCAGGGCACCGGCCCGCTCGTGAACGTGGCCGACGCACGATCCGTCGTCGCCCGGGCGCTGGTGGCCGACGACGCCGCCGCCGACGTGGCGATCATGGTGAGTGCCGCCATGGGCGCGAGCACCGTGAGCCTTCGCCGGATCCCTGTCATCTCCCCCATCGCCGCGACCTTTCGTTGGGTACGCCTTCCCCCATGCTGTTGATCGGCCGGCCGTTCCACATCACCCGAACTAACAGGTGTATCCGTTCCCGGCGCGCCCGGCCCGGCCAGGGCCCGCCTGGCATGCCGCATCAGGCCGTCGGCGCGAGGCCCGGCACCGCCTCATGGCCCGGTCACGCGGTGGTTCCGGTTACGGCGGGTGAGCAGTGCAGCGTCGGCGATGCCGGTGTCGGCGAGGGTGATGACACGGGCGTCCGGGTGGGCGGTCGCCGCGAGCCGGGCGAGGACGTGCCCGGGGGGTGTCTGGATGTACAGCGTCGTGCCGAGTTCGCCGAGCAGCGCGGTGGCGTCGCGCCAGTTCACCGTGGTGGCGATGCTGCGGGCGAGGTCGTTGAGGACGGCGTCGGCGTCATGGAGGACGCGGCCGGTGGCGCCGCCGAGGTAGGGGACGCCGAGGTGGCGCCGGGGGAGACGGGCGAGGTGGCCCGCCATGGCGTCGGCGACGTGGCCGAGTAGCGGGCAGTGCGAGGGGACGCTGATGCCCAGGTCCAGGACGCGCCGGGCGCCGGCCCGCGCGGCCGCCGTGGTGAGGCGATCGAGGGCCCGGGTGCTGCCGGCGACCACGACCTGCTGGTCGGTGTCGATGACGGCAACGTAGGCCGGGTCGTCGTGCGTGGTGATCGATCGGACCACGCGTCCGACCTGGGGCACGCTCAGCCCGAGGACCGCGGCCATGCCGTACCCGGAGGGGTAGGCGTCGCGCATCAGCTCACCGCGGTGGTGCACGGCGGTGAGGGCTTCGGCGAAGGTCAGGGCGCCGGCGGCGACGGCGGCGGGGAACGCTCCGGCGGAGTGGCCGGCCACCGTGTCGGGAGCGGCGCCTTCGCCGGCGAGGGCGCGGGTCGCGGCGACCCCGCTGATGCAGAGCGCGACCTGGGTGTTCACCGTGGATCGCAGTGCCTCTGCGGTGTCCTGCCGGGACGAGCCGGGCAGGACCTGCTCCGCCTCGGCGAGGGTCGCCACGACGGCCGGATGGTCGGGCAGGTCGTGCAGCATCCCGGGCCGCTGGGTGCCCTGGCCGGGGTACAGGAATGCGACGCTCATCCGCAGACCCACGGATCGCGCACCATTCTCGGGCCGTGGTCGGTGCGGGCCAGGACCAGGCCGCCGGGGCGTGCCCATTCGGTGAGGCCGACCCCGCCGGCCGGAGTCTCCAGCTGGCAGTCGACTCGGACCGCGAGCCCGGTGAAGGCGGCGACGAGCCGCGCGGCCCGAGTGCGACTCAGCCGGCGCGGTGTCCGTATCAGCAGGTCGAGGTCGCTTTCAGGGTGGGCGGTGGGCTGCCCGGTCGCCAGCTCGAAGCCGACGCTGCCGACCGGGCCCCACCCGGTATCGCCGTCCAGTTCGGTGGCGAGCCGGAGGGCGACGGCGGACAGGGCGGCGGCGAACCGGGGGAGGCAGGGCCGCCGCTCCCTGAGTTCTTCGGGAGGCACGGAGCAGGTGACTTCGCCGACGGGAAGCAGAACGGGGTGCCGCTGCCACCGTTCCGGCCCGCGTACGCCCACCGGGACGAGGCCGGGCGGGCGCGGAGCTCGCCGTACGACGCCCCAGGGGCAGGCGGCGAGCGATGCGGAGGCCCAGGGCGGGAGGGCGTCGCCGAGCGCGGCATCCGGGGTGAGCCGCAGCAGGTCGTGCGGGCGCGGGATCACTGCCATTGGGCGGCGAGTGCCTCGTGGACGCGGCGGGAGGCGGCCCGGGCCCGCCGGCCGCCGGGCGAGGTGAGGCGGTTGCTCAGGTCGCGGGGGCCGCTGCGGGCCCGTCCGACGGCGGCGGTGAGCGCGTCCCTTGCCCGCTGGACGTCCCCCTCGGTGGGATCGTCGGCGTCCTCGACGTCCAGGAGGTCGTCGCACAGCCCGAGCTCCGCCCAGTCGGCGACGTCGTAGGACAGCGGGAGGATGCGTCGTGCCAGCTCGTCGAGCTCGTCGACGGTCCGCAGGGTCACCCTCGCGGCGGCCTCCCTGTGCATGGCGTGGATCACCACGCCGGGGTCGTTGAGTGCCAGGATCTGGTTCGCCTGGAAGCCGTGTGCGAGTAGTCCGCCGGACAGTGCCGTTCCGACGATGAGAGTGATCACTGGGTGGCCGGCGGTACGGGCGGAGACGTAGGCGTCCACGGCGGTGGCCAGCGCATGGTGGAGCCCGAGCATTTCCTCGACGCGCCCGTATGCCTGGCTGGGGACGTCGACGACGGCGATGATCGGGCGGCGGCGATCATCGGGGAGATGTGCGTCCGCGGCGCTGACCTGGGTCAGCGCCTCGGCGAGCGCGAGCCCCTCGCGGAGGCCCACCTCGCCCCTGCGGGCCCGGTGATAGGGGCTCTGCGGGTCCGGTATGACGGCGATCAGGCGGGCGGTGTCGTCGCCCAGCGTGAGGTCCGCCGTCAGCACGGACGGGACCACGTCGCGCACGTCGCCGTCGGCGAGCGCCTGTGCCCAGTTCCGGCCGCGGCTCATCGCCGGTCTCCCTTCGGCGGCACGGCCCTCGCCCACACTCCGGCGAGGTCTGCCGGCTCCGGCGGACGGGCCGGATCGGCGGCTTCGAGGCGGGCCCGCAGCTCGCCGATGCGCTGGGAGCGGTGTGCACCGGGCACGCCGGCTCTCACGGCGTCCAGCACGGCGGATCGTATGGCGCCGACGTCGTCGAGGACGAGCACGTCCGCCAGACCGGTCCGGGTACGCTGCGCGCCGCCATCGATCGACCAGATCAGTGGGTGGTCGGAGGCGTCGAACTCGGCGATGCCGGCTTCGGACTCGATCACTTCGGGACCGTCGAGCCCGAGGCGGCCCTCCCTGGTCATGACCAGTCTGGTGCACAGCCCAGCGGCGATGCTCATGCCACCGAAACAGCCCAGCGTTCCGGCGATGACGCCGATGACGGGCTGGAGGGCACGCAGCTCCAGCAACGCGGAACACACCTCCGCGACCGTGGCCAGGCCCAGGTTGGCCTCCTGCAGGCGTACGCCGCCGGTCTCCAGGAGCAGGACGGCCACGGTCGGCGTACCGTCGCGGTTGTCACGGGCGGCGAGGGACAGCGTGGCCGCGATCTTCGCACCGGAGACCTCACCGATGCCGCCGCCCTGGAAGGCCTGCTCGATGGCGATCACGACCGCGGGTCGCCCGCCGAGCCCGCCCTTGACCACGACGACGCCGTCGTCGGACTGCGGGACGACGCCCTGGGGCTCCAGCCAGGGCGACTCGATACGGTCGAAGGGGCCGCACAGTTCGCGGGCGGTACCGTCGTCGAGCAGCGCCCTGGCGCGTGCCCGGGCGGTCAGCTCGATGAAGCCGGCGCGGGTCAGCAGCGCCCTCCAGTCCGTGTCCGTGCCCGGCGGAGTCGTCGCGGACGTCATGGCCTGCCCTCCTCGATGGCCTGCCGCAGGCGCAGGGTGACCACGGCGGGCGTCGCGCCGAAGTCGTTGAGCTCGAAGCTCCCGGCGACGCGGTGACGCGCGAAGAACCGCTCCAGCACGGTCCGCCACACCGTGTCGAAGCCGTCGACGCTGGTGCGTACGCGCACTCGAGCGGCGCCGGTCGGCTCCGGGCTCATCAGCACCTCCAGATCCCCCGAGCCGACCACCCCGACGTGCGCTCGCCGGGCGGGTCGCCGGTCGGCGGGGAACTCGTAGTTCAGCGTCTGCACGCGAGTACCTCCCTTTCGGCGCGGCGAGGCCGCTCTGGCCACGGCACCATGTCGAGGAAGAGCGCGACGGCCAGCAGGTCGGCGCTCCCGCCCGGCGACAGCCGCAGCGAGCGCAGCCGCTCGTCCAGTTCGAGGAGGGCGGCACGGCCGGAGTCCGTACCCGTGCCTCCTTCGGCCAGCACACGCTCGGCACCCAGCCGCACGACGCGCAGGCCCTCGACGCCGCCACGATGCAGGACGCAGGTGTCGTCCAGGAGGCTCATCACCTCCAGCAGCGCGTCCAGCCGGGCCACGTCCTCGGCGAGCCCGGCCCTCCTCGCCCGGCGCAGCCGCGGCAGGGCGACGCCGACGACGTGCGGGAAGCCCGCCTCGGCCTCGCCGCGGGCGCCGCGCACCCTGTATCGCCGCCGAACCCGCTCACCGTGGGAGACCTTCCCTGCCGGGACGTGCCGGTCGGGAAGGGCCGCCAGCCGGGCCGCACGGCGGACGGCGGCACGCTCGTCGCCGGCGTCGACGGCGCCGGCGACCAGCAGGCCCAGCGCCCACAGCGCCCCGCGGTGCGTGTTCACCCCCCGGGTGGCCCACAGCATGGTCCGCTCGCCCGCACGACCGAGCCGCCCCAGCTCCTCGCGAAGCCCGGCCCCGACGGCCATTCGCGATGCGGCGTCCGCGACGAGACCGAACGTGGGCCGCAACGCCTCGGCGGAGGCCAGCAGGAGCGGCAGATCCATGTCGTCGTGCGCGCCCCGCCCCCGGCGGTCGACCAGGCCGGGCTTGGGGCTCAGCCGTGCCTCCTCCTGGAGCGCCCGGACCGCCATGCCGGCGAGCAGGGCCGCGGGCGGCCTCGAGGTACGTCGGCCCGCCGAAGGCCCGATACCCATGACGATCATCGGTGGGTCACCACGTCCGGAACCGCGCGGGCGGATCGTACAGGCCACCGGACCAGGCGACGAGATCTTCGATGCTGCGGGCCGCCAGCAAGGAGCGGTGCGCTCTGCGGACGTCGACCTCGAGGTCCTCGGGCAGAGCCACCAGCCCGGTACGGCGCAGCTCCCGCACACGGCGCTCGTCCATGTCACGGCCGACCGGCGTGGCGCCCGCGACCGCGGCCACCGCCTCGCGCCGTTCGGCCAGGCTGGTGGCCAGGTAGAGATAGGCCACGCCCTCCTCGGTCACCACGTGGCTGACGTCGTCCCCGTAGATCATGATCGGCGGGACGGGCATGCCGGCGTCCTTCCCCACCTGGACCGCGTCCAGCGATTCGACGAACGCGGGAATCCCCCCGGAACGGAAGGTCTGCGTGATCTGCACGACGAGCTTGCGTCCTCGCAGCGCCGGGGCCTCGCCGGTCAGCAGACTCAGCCACGCCGGCGACGCATGCCTGCGGCCGTGCGGATCGTGCCCCATGTTGGGCGCTCCGCCGAAACCGGACAGCCGGCCCTCGGTGACCGTCGAGGAGTTCGCGCAGGCGTCGATCTGCAGCGACGATCCGATGAACAGATCCACGGCGTACTGTCCCGCGAGCTGGCACAGCACCCGGTTTGATCGAAGCGATCCGTCGCCGCCGGTGAAGAACACGTCGGGGCGGGCGGCGACATAGCGCTCCGTGCCGGGCTCGCCGCCGAAGCAGTGCACCGACTCCACCCAGCCGCTCTCGATGGCGGGAATGAGCGTCGGATGCGGGTTGAGGGCCCAGTACTTACAGATCTTCCCGCGCAGGCCCAGTTCCGCACCGTAGGTGGGCAGGATGAGTTCGATCGCGGCGGTATCGAAGCCGATTCCGTGATTCAGCGCGGTCACCTCATGGCGCTCGTAGATCCCCCGCAGCGCCAGCATGGCCATGAGGATCTCCACCTGGCCGATATGGCGGGGATCCCGCGTGAACAACGGCTCCAGCGCGAACGGCCGGGGACTCTCCACGACCAGGTCCACCCAGTCCCCGGGGATGTCCACCCGGGGAACCCTGTCCACCAGTTCGTTGACCTGGACCAGCACCACCCCGTCGCGGAAGGCCGTTGCCTCGGCGATGGTCGGAGTGTCCTCGGTATTGGGACCGGTGTACAGGTTGCCCTCGTGGTCGGCCTGCTCGGCGCAGAGCAACGCGACGTCCGGAGCGAGGTCGACGAACATCCGCGCGTACAACTCCACATAGGTGTGAATCGCCCCGACCTCGACCTTGTGGTCGGCGACCAACTGCGCCATCCGTACGCTCTGCGGACCGGCGTAGGCGAAGTCGAGACGGCGGGCGATGCCGTTCTCGAAAACGTCCAGATGCTCGGGCAGGCTGATCGAGGAAATCAATAGATGCAGGTCATGTACCACATCCGGATCGCAACCGGCCAGCGCCGCGGCGAGGAAATCCGCCTGCTTCTGGTTGTCCCCTTCCAGAACCACGCGGTCGCCCGGACGCAGCAAAGCCTGCAGAACATCGTGTATCCGCGCGGCCTCCAGTACTCGGCCCGAGGTAAAGGACCGTACGGCCTCCAGCCGATCCCGTTTCGCGCTCCGCCGCCGCGTCCAATCCCGGGTGACCGCCTCCGTGAATTTCACTACGCCCCCGATTACGCGCTCCCACTAGAGATTCCTCGGAGAGCAGGGAAGTAACTCAAACGGAGGTAAACGTCGCCGGCCTGCCGCAGCCCTTCCGGGTGATCGATCGGGCATGGGGCAGGTTCAAAGGAGCGTGAACGGCAGGCACACGCCGAGGGCGGCCACCATCGTGCCCGTCGCGCCCGCCACCCGGGTGGTCAGCGGCGCGTTGACGAGCGGGCCCATCAACGCCCGGTCCCGGCAGAACCAGACGAGGAGGAACAGCGCCACCGGAACGCCGAGCGAGATCACCACCTGGCTGGCGATCAGCAGGCCGGTGAGGGGGACGCCGCTGATCAACGCGACCACGGCGGGCGCCATCGTCAGGACCCTCCGCAGGTACGGGGAGACCCGCCGGCCGAGGAACCCCTGCATCACCACGTCGCCCGCCAGGGTGCCGATCCCCGCCGACGAGACGCCCGACGACAGCAGGGCCACGGCGAACGCCAAGGCCGCCAGGCCGCCGATCCTGCTCGCCAGCTCCGCGTGCACGGTGACCAGGTCACCGGTCCACGTCCCGCCCGTCGCGACGCCGAAACCGGCACCGAAGGCGATCATCGACACGTTCACCGCCGTGGCGACGCCGAGGGCGAGCACACAGTCGACTCGCAGGGACCGGCGGACGAGCCCCGGGTTGCGCCACGCCACGTCGGCGGTCATCCCACGGCCCTGGACCAGCGCCGAATGCAGGTAGACGGCGTGCGGCATCACGGTCGCGCCGACGATGCCCATGGCCAGGACCAGCGAGTCCACGCCCTCCAGCCGCGGCACCAGGCCACCCGCCAGCCCGGCCGCCGACTGGTGTCCCACCGCGGCGATGTCGT
Source organism: Actinomadura scrupuli (assembly GCF_050971785.1). Lineage (NCBI taxonomy): Bacteria > Bacillati > Actinomycetota > Actinomycetes > Streptosporangiales > Thermomonosporaceae > Actinomadura > Actinomadura scrupuli. Next base: position 1,631,426 of record NZ_JBPCCU010000001.1, read on the forward strand.
GCAGCATGCCCGCGCCGACGAGCAGCAGAGCGGCCGTGCTCATGAGCTCGAACCGGCGCGTACGGCCCTGCCTGCGCAGCTCGAGCATCAACAGCGCGATCGCGGCGGTCACGGCCGCCGACAGCGCGACGGGCATGCCGAACAGCAACCGCATGCCGATGGCCGCCCCGACGAACTCGGCGAGGTCGGTCGCCAGCACCACCACCTCGGCCTGAACCCAGAGCACGCGGGTGCCCCAGCGCGGCAGCCGTTCGCGGCATAACCGCGGAAGGCTCTTGCCGGTGGCCATGCCGAGCTTGGCCGCCTGGAACTGGACGAGGATCGCGATGAGGCTGGCCACCACGACCACCCAGACGAGGAGGTAGCCGTACGTGGCGCCGGCCGTGAGGTTGGTGGCCACGTTGCCCGGATCGACGTAGGCGATGGCCGCGACGAAGGCGGGGCCGAGAAGCGGCGCCATCCGCGGGCCGGGGGATCCGCTCGGGTGATCGGGGGTGGCTTTCGGGCCGGTCGGCCGTGCGGTAGCCGTTGTCCTGCCACTCACGATCACGTGCATTTCCGTTCAGGTCGACGTCGGATGAGCCGGCTCTTCCCGCTCATCAGGAGGAAGGGGACTCGCCACGATTGAGGCGGGGAACGATGAGCGGGTCGACCGGCGTGAAGGGGAACTGGGGAAGCTCCCGTTCCGGGACGCCGAAGCTCGCGGCCAGCACCTCGCGCGAGAACGCCGACGCGGAGGCCCGGTAGCCGATGTCGCCCGGCATGGCCTGGTCGAAGAAGATGAGGAAGTGGATGTCCTCGTCATCGACGACCTCGATGTGGTGCGGAAAGGCTCGTGGCACGAAGTACACATCACCGGGCCCGACCTCGTACTCGTCGAGGGTGCCATCGGGGTCCAGGACGCGCATGCGGGCGTGACCGCTCTTGATGTAGCCCATCTCGCCGGTGATCGGATGCCAGTGCGGCTCGCGCATCCCACTCTCCCTGATGCGCAGCGAGTACATGGAGATGTCCTCCAGGGCCGCCCAGTACTGCTTACGGGCGAGGTGGGCGTCGCCGTAGGCGTACGACAGCGGCGGGTGCTGCCCCTCGACGTCGAACAGGTGGGCGTTGGGCAGCCCGGCCGTGGAGGGGACGTCGGCGGAGCCGCTGCGGCGGACGATCTGCTGGGCCGGAGACCGGTCGAAGGCGGCGAACGCCGAGGCGGGCAGGTCATAGGTGTTGCCGAGCACCGCATCGGTCATGGCGGTGAAGCCGGCATGTAACGAGATGTGCTGGGGACGTTCGTGGCGCAGTGCGAGTACGAACTCGGCGCGCTCGGCACCGATGTTCTCGATGTGGTAAACGGCGCCGGACTCGACGTGGTACATCTGACCGGCGCTGACGACGAACGAGGAGAAGACGTCGGCGTCTCCCAGGATCGACACCAGGGCCGTGCCCGAGAGGCAGTAGCCGAGCTGGTTGGCGTTGACGTTCCATTGCGGCTCGCGGATCGCGCCGGGCTCGAGGACGACGCGCTTGATCGAGAGCCGGCTGAGGATCGGGAACGCGGCGGAGTCGACCAGCGTGACCGATCCCATCTCGTTCTCGAACAGCGGTGGCGCGGTCGCCAGTGAGGTGACGTGGGGCGAGGTGCCGGCCATGTTTCTCCTTCGTCGCCGCGGCCCGCGCGCGGGGCCGCATGTGTTCCTGTCCGGCCTGGGCCACCTGGTCGACATGCACGCCACCGGCGGTGGAGTGGACCATGGTGTGAGCCTGTTCCCGCAGGTTAAGGAGTAAGTGCCTGCCGCAGCGGGTAGTGGCGCGGCGTGTCGGCGGACCGTCTCCGGCCGGCTGCGCCAACCCGCGCCGGCCCGGCTCAACCGGTCCGGTCGTCGGGCCTGTCGTGCGCGTCGGTGCCGGCAGCCGATGGAGGGCCGGGGGGATCGCATCGGGGCAGTCGCAGGACGAAGAGGGCTCCCCGTTCACTGTCCTCGACGGTCAGGGTTCCGCCGTGCAGTTCGGCGATCTGGCGGGCGATCGCCAGTCCCAGCCCGGTGCCGCCGGCGTCCCGGTCGCGGGCCGTGTCCAGACGGGTGAAGCGCCCGAAGACCGTCTCGCGTGCGTCGGCGGGGATTCCGGCGCCGTCGTCGGCCACCGCGATGACCGCCGTGTGCTCATCGCCTCGCACGGTGACCGTGATCTGTGCGGTGGCGTGCTGTTCGGCGTTGTCGATGAGGTTGGCCAGCAGGCGGGTGATCCGCGCCCGGTCGCACTGGGCGAACACGCCCGCACCCAGATCTCTGACGACCCTGACCGTGCCGGTACGGCGGTCCAGTTCGGTCTCCACCACCTGGCTGAGGTCGGTCGGATCGCGGGAGAGGGCCCCGCCCGCGTCCAGGCGGGCCAGGAGCAGCAGGTCGGTCAGGAGCGCCTCCATGCGCTCGGTGGCGGCGAGTACCGCCCGTCCCGCCTCGGGCCAGTTCGTGTCCTCGGGGTACATCAGCGCATCCTCCACCTGGGCGCGGATGGCGGTGACGGGGCTGCGCACCTCGTGCGAGGCGTCCGAGGTGAAGCGCCGTAGTTGCGCGTAGGCGGCCTCGAGCCGGTCGAGTGTGCTGTTCACGCTGGTCGCCAGCGCCTTGATCTCCTCCTGGTCGTCGGGTTCGGGGACCCGCCGGTCGAGACCGGTGGCCTTGATCTCGTCCATCTCGACCCGGATGGCCTCCACGGGCGCCAGGGCCCTGTCCACGGCACGAAGGACGGCAATGCTCATCATCGCGATGATCATCAGGGTCATGACGGTCAAGAAGATCGCCAGGGTGGAGTTGGCGTACCAGGGGACCACGGGAATTGCGACATAGACCATCCAGAGCCCGTCCGGCTGGGGGACCTTGTAGGCCATGACGGTCATGCAGCCCTCGAGTCCCGTGGGTGGGCATAGCCGTTGCTTGGCCCGCAGCCCGTCGTCACCCGGCTGGAAGGTGGCCATCGGGGGCTTTCCGGCGAGCTGCCGGGTCGCCGTGACGACCTGCCCGAGCGGGTTCAGGATCTGGATGGCCTCGTCCCCGTCGGAAGCCAGCGGTTGGGGGAACGAGCGTGCCCTGATGTGGTTGTGCGTCCGGTCGGTGGCCGCGGTGAGCTGCTCCTGCCCGTAGCGGGCGTCCTGGTCGCGTACGTCGATCACCACGAGCACACTGACGACGATGCAGAACAGCGCGGCGAAGATACCGGCTACCAGCGTGATCCGGGCTCGCAGTGAAGATCGAAAGAAGCTGAGCACCCGACGCCCCCGAAGGTGAAGTGATCACCTCTTCAAAGCATGGGCCGGAAGCAGGCCAGGCCAATCCCACGACGTGGCAAAGATCTGGCGGTTCTCACCGATCAGGGACGGCTGGAAGCTCCCGAGCGCCCAGCCTCGGCGGGAGGTCCAGCGGCCACGATCGTCGCCGCGAGCGCCATTCGATGGTCCTTCGCCCAGGGCGGCCCAAGCCTGGCCCGCGGGCCGTACAGGACCTCGTCGGCCCGCTCGGCCAGGATTCCGGCCGCCAGGCGCTCTACGTTCTTGGCGTCGTAGACGTGGACGTCCCAGCCACGTGCGCGTGCGAGCTCGGCCAAGACCTGGCGGTACATGACGGAGTCCGCGCGGCTTTCGTATGGTGCGCGTCGCTGCACGGCGATGTCTTCGGGGAAGTCCGGAGGCCAGGCCCGGAGCGAGACCGAGACGATCGGTTCGCGCAGTGCGGATGCGAGTTCGTCCAGTGCGGCCGACGTCGCCCGGGTCGCCGACGCCCGCACTCGGGCCACCAGTTCCGCGGCCGCGGCATCGCCGAGAGGCTTGCCGTCGTGGTGGATGGGCGCCGTCGGCACGCCGGGCTCGATCAGCTCGATCCGCCGCCGGTCCGCCACCCGGTGGTCGGCCGATGCCGTGACGGCCACGGCCCAGCCGAAATGATGGGCTACCCCCACGCGCATGACCCGAGTATGCCATCGTACGCACCGACCGGCCCCCGGCCTCGGAGCTCACGCCGCCACGCTCGAGCGCACAGGGCCCACCAGAGGACGGAACGCCTCGCCGCAGGCGAGAAGCGGACCGCGCCCGGATTCACCGCCCACGGGCGATTGTCATCGCTTGACTATGACGTAACGTCACACCCCATCCTGGTGCCGTGCGAGTAAAGGAGTTGGCCGAGCTCGCCGGTACCACGGTGCGGACGGTCCGGTATTACCACCAGATCGAACTGCTTCCGGTCCCCGGTGTGCGTGACGGCCGCCGCGACTACGACCTGACGCATGTCGCCCGGCTCATCCGGATCCGCTGGCTGACCCAGGCAGGGGTGCCGTTGTCGCGGATCGTCGGAATGCTGCAGCCCTCCGGCGATCTCGGCCGGGGATCCGCCGGGGCGGATCGCGAATCGGTCCTCACCGACCTGAACGCCACCGTCGTCGCGCTGGAGGAGCAGCTCGAGCAGTTGGAGGCGCAACGCACGCGGGTGCGTCGCCTCATCACGGCCGTCGAGCAACATGATCACCTGTCGCCCCTGCCCGCGGCGATTGCGCGCTTCTACGAGACGATCGAGCAGCGCGCCAGGGACGACGGCGTGCGCCGGGCGATCCGGCGGGAGCGGGACTTCATGGAACTGGCGTTCTACCGCGGTGAGATGCCCCCGGAAGTGGAGGTGCTCTACCAGGGATTCGACGAGGCGCGCATGGCCGAGAGCATTGCGCTGTTCGGTCAGATCGCCGACCGGTACGAGTCGGCCTCTGCGCCGAGCGAGGCGGAGGTCGCGCAGATCGCGGCCGCCGTCGTGGAGCGCTTCAGCCGCCATCTGGGGCCCGAACTGCCGCACCTCGCCCGGTCCGTGGACTTGGACGCCGTCCAGCAGGCCGCTGATCTGTACGTGCGGCTGGCCGGCGAGAAGGACCGGCGGCTCGACCGGGTGATCGCTGCCGCGCTGCTGGCCGCTATCGAGGAGGCACGGGCCGAATGAGCCGGGACATCGTGATCGATGTGCAGGGACTGGACAAACGGTTCGGTGCCTTCGCCGCCGTCAGTGGCCTGGACCTGGAGGTCCGCGAAGGGGAGATTCACGGCTTCCTCGGCCCCAACGGCGCGGGAAAGTCAACGACGATCAGAGTGCTGCTCGGGCTCTACCGGGCCAGCGCGGGCCGGGTCCGCGTCCTGGGTATGGATCCGGCCTCCTCCGCCTCCATGGTGAACCGGCGTGTCTCCTACGTGCCAGGGGAGGTGAGCCTGTGGCCGAACCTCACGGGCCAGGAGGTGCTCGACGCCCTGGCCGGGCTCCGCGGTGCGCGCGATACGGCGGCTGAGCGGCGGCTGGTCGCCGACTTCGCGCTGGACGTGCGCAAGCCGGTGCGAGCCTATTCCAAGGGCAACCGGCAGAAGGTGGTCCTCGTCGCGGCGTTGGCGGCCCCCACGGACCTGCTCGTCCTGGACGAGCCCACCTCGGGGCTCGATCCGCTGATGGAGGAGTTGTTCCAGCGATGTGTGCGCGAGGCCGCGGCCCTGGGGCGCACGATCCTTCTGTCCAGCCACATCCTCGCCGAGGTCGAGGACCTGTGCGAGTCGGTATCGATCATCAAGGACGGACGCCTGGTGGAGGCCGGACGGCTGGCCGACATGCGGCACCTGGCCGCGTCCCAGGTCACCGCCCGGCTTTCGGCCGATCGGGCGGCCGCCGTCCGGGCAGATCTGCGCGCGCTCGGGCTGCCCGTCGGCGACACCACCGCGCCGGCCGGATCGGCTGCGGACCCGCAGGGACTGACCTTGAGCGTGCCCCGCGATCTGGTCCCCGCGGTCCTCGGCCTGCTGGCCTCGGGTGATGCCCGTGACATCACCTGCACGCCGGCGAGGCTGGAGGACCTGTTCCTGCGCCACTACCAGGTGGCGGCGCGATGACCGCCGCGTGGCTGATGTTCCGCCGCCATCGCCTGTGGATCGCAGCGTGGGCGGTGCTGCTGGTCGCGTTGAGCGGCGGCACCGTGTCGGCCTACCAGTCGACGTACAAGACGCCGGAGAAACAGCGGACGGCCGTCGAGTTCCTCCAGCACGACACCGCGACCACGCTGCTGTACGGCAGGCTGCCCGATCCGGGCACGCCGGCCCAGATGTTCGCCTGGGAGATCGGCGCCATCGTCACCCTCCTGGTGGCCGTCATGGCGGTGTTGCTGGCGGTCGCGCTGACGCGTGCCGCGGAGGAAGACGGGACCCTGGAACTCCTGCTGACCTACGGAGCCGACCGCCGGACCCCGATCCGCAGCGCCTGCGCGGTCCTGTTCGCGGTCGCGGGCGTCCTGGCCGTGGGCTGCGCCCTCGCGGTAGGGCCGGCGGCAGGTCGGGTGGATGCCGTCACCTGGCCCGGCGCACTGAACTTCGGCTCGGTCGTGGGAGTGACGTTCCTGGTGACCGGAACGCTGACCGCGGTGTTCGCGCAGATCGTCACCACCGCCAGAGCCGCCCGCCTCCTGGGGCTCGCCGCGATGGGCGTCGCGTTCGCCGTCCGCGTCTTCGCCGACACCCAGGGTGCCGGATGGCTGAACTGGCTGAGCCCGCTCGCGCTGCGGACGACCGCGGGGCCGTTCACCCAGGACCGCTGGTGGGTCCTTGCGGTCGACACCATCGCCGCCGCGGCGCTGGCCTGCCTCGCCGCCCGGCTGTCCGACCGGCGCGAGTACGGCGCCGGCCTGCTGCCCGCCAGGAACACCAGCGACGCACGCCTGAACATCCGCTCCGGTCTCGGCTTGATCGCACGGATCTCCCGCGGGACCGTTCTGGCCTGGACCGTCGCGGTGACCTGTATCGGGACGCTGTTCGCGGCCATGGGGTCCACGGCCGTGCAGCAGAGCCGGCAAGGCGACCTGGAGGGTTTCCTTGGCGCGCAACTGGAATCCGGTGACCCGGCGGCCGCCTACTTCGCCTACTGCGGGACGTTCGTGGGCATGGTCGTCAGCGCGTTCGCAGTGCTGACCGTCCTTCGGGCCGGGCGCGACGAGCACGACGGCCTGACCGACCACGTGCTCGCCACCGGCGTCCGCCGCTGGCAACCGCTGGCCTGGAGCGTGGCCGCGGCGGCTTCCGGCAGCGCCGTCATCCTCCTGGCCACCGGCACGGCCAGTGCCCTCATCGCGCCGATGACCATCACCGGCACGGACATCGCGGTACGCGCCTTCGCCTACTGCGTCGGTCAGTGGCCGGCCGCCACCGCCGCGGCCGGGTGGACCGCGCTCCTGGTCGGGCTGCGGCCCCGCGCGGCGTGGCTGGCCTGGGCGCCACTGGCCGTCAGCGGCGTGTTCGCCCTCCTGGGACGGCTGCTCGGCGTCCCCGGGTCCGTCCAGGACCTCGGGATCTTCCAGCACGTGCCCGATTCCGCCATGCCGAGCCCGGACGTCCGCGGGCTCGCGGTCCTGCTCGCCGTCTCGGCCCTGACGACTCTGGCGGGCATTGCGGCCACCACCCGCCGCGACATCACCGTCGGCTGAGCTTGCCTTCGATCGCGGGCGACAGAGCCCGCGATTCAAGCCTGAGAACGTCAGATTAAGAAAATAAAGGTTCAAGCATTGAATCCTTAAAAAAATCAAGATACAAATGAACAACGACGCGTCGCCGCGAGCAAGGGAGCCGAGGGTGGACTGGCAGGAACTGACGGACCTGACACGGGGGCAGCCGTTCGTGGTCGAGCGGGTCCGCCTCGCCGGCACCGGCGTCGTGGTCGAGGGCCAGTTCGAGCCGCCACAGCTGGCTCAGCTCAGCGTCGACGACCAGGTGTTCGTCGCCGCGTTCGTACGGTCGCACGGTTCGATCAAGGAGATGGAGCGGATCTTCGGGGTGAGCTACCCGACGGTCAAGTCCCGGCTGAACCGGATCGCCGAGCAGCTCGACTTCGTCGACACCGACCCGGCGCCCACCGGTGCCGACGTCGTTGACCGCCTGCGGCGGGGGGAGATCAGCGCCCAGGAGGCGCTGGACGAGCTGGAGAGGTCCCGATGATCCCGCACCTGGTGACGGTACGCCATCGCCGTCCCGACGGCCGCGGCCTGCGGCTGTACGTCCCTGTCCTGCCGGTACTGCTGGTGCTGTCACCGCTGCTGCTGCTCGCCGTACCGGCCGGACTGGTCGCATGCCTCGCCACCCGGGTGAGCCCGGTGGGCGCGCTGCGCGGCACCGGGCAACTGCTGTGGGCGCTGCCCGGCATCCGGATCGAGATCGAGCAGGGCCGGACGGCCGTGCTGGTAAGCGTCAGCTGAGTCAGCGGAGAAGGAGCCACAGTGAACGAGCAGCGCCGCCAGATCCTGGACATGCTGGCCGAGGGCAAGATCACCGCGGATGAGGCCGAGCGGCTGATCGACGCCCTCGAACGAGAACGGCCCGAGTCGCCGCCGGGAGCCGCCTCCCGCCCGAGACCTCGACCGAAGTACCTGCGCGTGGTGGTGAGCTGGACGGACGTCTCCGGCGGTGACGGGCCAGGCCGGGTCAACATCCGGGTCCCGCTGCAGCTGCTGCGCGCCGGGGTCCGGCTCACGAGCCTTGTCCCTCCGCAGGCGCTCACCAAGATCAACGCGGAGCTGGCCAGCTCAGGGGTACCGATCGACCTCACTGAGCTCAAGCCGCAGCACATCGAGGAGCTCATCGAACAGCTCGACGAGGTCGACATCGACGTCGACGACCCCGGCGCCAAGGTGCGGGTGTTCTGCGAGTGAAAACAATGGCCTGGAGCGATGAACCCCCAGGTCATCGCGGATGCGCCGCCAGCAACTCGAATCCCGGACCCGCAGGTTGAGAGTCCGCTCCAGCGCCATCGAGCGCACCGCCGGAGAAGGCACCCAAAAAAGAAGAGAGGGCCATCTGATGACAGCACAGCCAGCCCAGGCGATCCGCGTGCAGGGCCTGGAGAAGTCGTACAAGAAGCTGAAGGTGCTGCGCGGCGTGGACTTCGACGTGGCGCGGGGCAGCATCTTCGCCCTGCTGGGCTCGAACGGGGCCGGCAAGACCACGATCGTGAAGATCCTGTCCACGCTGCTCAAGGCCGACGCGGGGACTGCCGGCGTCAACGGCTTCGATGTCGTCACGCAGGCTGCGGACGTACGGGAGTCCATCAGCCTCACCGGGCAGTTCGCGGCCGTGGACGAAATCCTCACCGGGCGGGAGAATCTCGTGCTGGTCGCCCAGTTGCGGCACCTCAAGGCGCCGGGCACCATCGCGGATGACCTGCTCGATCGCTTCTCGCTGACCGACGCGGCCTCGCGGAAGGTGTCGACGTATTCGGGTGGCATGCGCCGCCGGCTCGACATCGCGATGAGCCTCATCGGGAATCCGCCGGTCATCTTCCTCGACGAGCCGACGACCGGGCTCGATCCCCAGGGGCGCATCGAGGTGTGGCAGGCCGTCAAGGAACTCGCCGGGCGCGGCACGACGGTGCTGCTCACGACGCAGTACCTGGACGAGGCCGAACAACTCGCCGACCGGATCGCGATCCTCCACGGGGGCCGGATCATCGTGAACGGCACCCTCACCGAGCTCAGGCAACTGCTCCCGCCCGCCAAGGTCGAATACGTCGAGAAGCAGCCGACCCTCGAGGACGTCTTCTTCGCCATCGTCGGTGACGCCAACGGCGGCAAGGACGACGCCGGCCAGGACGAGGCCGACAATGACCGCAGCGTCGGCACGACGAGTAAGGAACAATGATGACCAAGCATTTCTTCGGTGACACCGCCGTTCTACTGAAGCGGTCTCTGCGTCACATCATGCGCAGCCCGGACACCATCATCACGACCACGATCATGCCGATCGCCTTCATGCTGCTGTTCGTCTACGTGTTCGGCGGCGCGATCCAATCCGGATCGGGTTCGTATGTGAACTACCTCCTGCCCGGCATTCTGCTCATCACGATTGCCTCGGGCATCTCCTACACCGCATTCCGGCTCTTCCTGGATATGAAGAGCGGAATCTTCGAGCGATTCCAGTCCCTGCCGATCGCACGGTCGTCCGTGCTGTGGGCCCACGTGCTGACCTCGCTGGTCGCCAATCTGATCTCGCTCGTGGTCGTCGTGCTCGTCGCCCTCCTCATGGGCTTCCGCTCGGGGGCGGGAGTGCCGGCATGGCTCGCGGTCGCGGGCATCCTGGGCCTGTTCACCCTGACGTTGACCTGGCTCGCCGTCATCCCCGGTCTCTCCGCGCAGTCCGCGGACGGCGCGAGCGCGTTCTCCTACCCGCTCATCTTCCTGCCGTTCGTGAGCTCGGCATTCGTGCCCACCCACACCATGCCCGGCCCGGTGCGCGCCTTCGCCGACCACCAGCCGGTGACGTCCATCGTCAACACGATCCGGGACCTGTTCGCACAGCAGCCGGTCGGCAACGGCATCTGGACCGCCCTCGCCTGGTGTCTCGGCATCCTCATCGTCGCGTACGCCCTCGCCACGGCCACCTACCACCGCAAAATCACCTGACAGGGCCGACATCCCGCCCGCAGAGCAAAGCGCTTCTCGGCGCGTTCTCTTTTCTCCAGCCGGCTGGGATATCTGGCGTCAAAATAGCGGCAACGCCGCCAATGAACAGAGATCACCGCGGCGCGAATCGAACACGCGGGTACTTCCCGGACGTGACCGCCCTGCCCCCTGCCAAAAAACCCAAGCGCTAAGCCTCGGTTTTGGGCTGGCGGGGCAGGGGTACGCCTCCTGGGGTAGTCGGGTGTAGCACACGACACCGGCACTGAAATGCGTGAAGGAATCCTTCGCACGCCTACGACAATTGGCTCAACAAGCGTGAAGGAGCTTCACCATGCGAATCGCCGTAGCCGGTGCGACCGGCAATATCGGTGGCCGCACTGCCTCGTTCCTTGAGCGGGAGGGGCACGCGGTGGTACGTATCAGCCGCTCTCTCGGCATTGATCTGATTACGGGCCAGGGTTTGGACGCGGCGCTCGAAGGGGTTGACGCGGTGGTCGACGCCACCAGCTCGCCGCCGATCGGCCCCGACGAGACGCGCGAGTATTTCGGCACCACCACGACAAATCTTCTCGCTGCGGAAGAGCGCGCGGGCGTGCGTCATCACGTACTGCTGTCGATCGTCGGAATCCACCGGATGAAAGGCGGTACCGCCCACTACTCGGGTAAGCGCGAGCAAGAGCGCCTGATCGAGGAGGGCCGGGTGCCCTGGACGATTGTGCCGGCCACGCAATTCCACGACTTCGCGGCGTTGGCCACCAGTTGGACCGAACGCGACGGCGTCGCCACCATCGCCCCGCTACTGGTGCAGCCGATCGCACCCGACGACGTGGCTCATGTCCTGGCCGAGGTCGCCACTGGGGAGCCGCAGGGCCGCTACGTCGATGTCGCCGGTCCCGAGACGCAAGACCTGGTCGACATGGCCCGCCGCACCAACGACGTTCTCGGGCGCGAGGTGAAGCTCGTTCCCACGTGGTCGGGTCCCCACGATGAGTCGATGGCCGGCAATGTCTTGCTGCCCGGCGAGAACGCCCGCATCGCCCCGACGACCTTCGACCAGTGGCTGGCGACCGGCGCGCGATAGGAGAGACGACGATGTCGAAACAGGACGTCGATGACAAGTTGCGGGACGCGATGACCGTGCTTCAGAGCGTCACCCCGGCCTTTCTGCCGACGGAGGGGGAGGTGATGACCCTGGCGATCGAGTGGCCGCCCGGTGATCCCGGGCTCCCGCCGCACCGCCACCCCGGCGGGCCCTGTTTCGGCTACGTGCTGGAGGGCGAAATGGTCTTCGAGCTGGAAGGTGAACCGCCGCGAGTGATCAAGGCCGGGGAGGCGTTCTGGGAACCCGGGGGGGACGTGATCCACTATCAGGACGCCAACCACCGCACCGACGTCCCGCTGCGCTTCCTCGTGACCATGATCATGTCTGCCGGGCAGCCGATGCTCGTCTTGGTGGACGACCTCGAACTGGAGCAGAGCGGTTGGTCGAGACGGTCACCCGGCTCATCGACCTGAACACCCGTACACGGGCTCAGACCCCGGAACGGCCGTCCAGGGCCCCGAGGCGGCTCACCAGGAGGTCCACGAACCTGGGGTGGTCGAAATCGAGGGCCACGTGGGTGTTGGGGGCATGGCCGGTGACGCCGTGGACGTCCACCACGGTGGTGCCACGGGTCGGGCCCTGGCCGTACTCCACCTCCACGTACAGATGGCCGGTGTGCACGATGCCGGGCGTGATCACCTCGGCCACCGCCAGCGCATCGTGCTGATGGGTGTCCGTCGTGCCGTAGCGCTCCTGGTGGAAGCGGCTGTAGAAGTCCACCGCCTCCGCGGCGAACCGTGCGACGCGGCCGCCGGTCCGCAGCACGTCCACGTCCTGCGGGGTCACCACCGAGCGGTCCGTCACGTCCAGGCCGACCATGGTCAGCGGGAGACCGGCGGCGAAGACTCGATGCGCGGCCTCCGGGTCGGACCAGACGTTGAACTCGCTGGTGGGTGTCATGTTGCCGCCGCGGGCCGCGCCGCCCATCACCACGAGCCTGCCGATCCGGGCGGCGGCGGCCGGGTGGGTGGCGACGAGCAGTGCGATGTTGGTCAGCGGGCCGATCGCGATGATGGTCACCGGCTCCGCGGAGGCCAGCAGGCGTCCGGCGATGAAGTCGACGGCATGTGCGTCCAACGGGCGGCTGCTGGGTGGCGGCAGCGGGAGGCCGCCCAGTCCGTCGGCGCCGTGGACGTACTCTGCGGTCCTGGGGGCCGCACGGATCAGCCCGCGCGCGGCACCCGCGGCCACCGGGACGTCGGTACGGCCCGCCAGTTCCAGAATCCGCAGCGCGTTGGCGGTGGTGTTGGCCAGGCTGGTGTTGCCGGCGACGCTGGTGACACCGATCAGGTCGACCTCGGGGCTGCCCAGGGCGAGGAGCAGCGCCAGGGCATCGTCCAGGCCGGGATCGGTGTCGATGATGACGGGCGTTGGGGGGCTGGTCACGTGACTCTCCAGTCGTCTACTTGGGCGGCCGTCGGCATGGCGGTCTGTGCGCCTTCGCGGGTGACCGTCAGGGCCGCGGCCACACATGCCCGTTGCAGGGCGTCGCCGGGCCGCCTGCCCTCGACCAGGCCGACCACGAATGCGGCGACGAAGGTGTCGCCGGCGCCCACGGTGTTCACGGCTGTGACGGCGGGCGCCGCCGCGCGCGCCAGTTGTTCGCCGTCCTTCAGCAGCACGGCACCGGCCGCTCCCAGGGTGAGGGCGATCATGGCGCTGGTCGGTGGCAGGGCGGCGTGTTCGGTCTCGTTGACGACGATGACGTCGGCGCGGGCGAGCGCTTCGGGTGGAACGGGTAGGGCAGGGGCGGCGTTGAGGCAGAACAGACCGCGCGTGGCCTGTGCCGCCTGGGCGACGGCGCCGCCGGGAATCTCCAACTGGCAGATCACCGCGTCGGCGTCGCCGATGTCGAGGTCGTCCAGGTCCAGCAGGGCGTTCGCGCCAGGGTGGACCGCGATCTGGTTCTCGCCGGTGTCGTCCACCAGGATCATCGCGATGCCGGTGGGAGAGTCGGCCTGGCCGACCAGGGTCAGGTCCACCCCGGCCGCACGCAGGTTGCCGAGCGCCACCTCGGCGTAGGCGTCCGCGCCGGTCCGGCCGACCATGCGGACCTCGGCCCCGAGCCGGGCGGCTGCCAGGGCCTGGTTGGCCCCTTTGCCGCCCGGACTCTGGGTGAGATTCCGGCCCGTGATCGTCTCCCCGGGGTGCGGGAGGTGGTCACAGCGCAGGGTCAGATCGACGTTCAGGCTGCCTACGACAGCGATGCCGGGCCGGCGGCTCACTTGCCCACGTACTGGTTGGTGTAGTACTCCGAGGGCGGCAGTACCTTGTCGAGCTGGCCGGCGTCCTTCAGCGCCTGGCCGAGCTGGGTCCACTGCGCGTCCGTGGCGGTGAACAGGCCGCTGGGACCCTTCAGCAGCGGGATCGTGGCCTTCCACTGCGCCAGGTCCGTGGCATATTCGGTGGTCTTGAGCTTGTGGAAGGTCTCGTAGGCCTTGACGGCGGCCTCAGGGTTCGCCATCGCCCACTCGGTGGCCTTCGCGGTGGCGGTCAGCCACTTGCGGGCGAGCTCGGGGTTCTTCTGCAGCCACCGCTTGTTGCCGGCGTAGTTCGCGATGGGGACGTCGGGGGCCCCGGCGGCGGTGGCGAGCAGCGTCGCCGGCTGCTTGCCGGTCGCCTTGAAGTATGCGGGCGGCGCGAAGTTGGTGGTGTTGGTGGCGACGTCGATCTTGTTCGCGAGGAGCAGCGGGACGTCGCTGTCGGTAGCGGTGACCTGCTGGATGTCCTTGGCGGTCAGACCGGCCTTCTTGAGCACCACGCTCAGCATCGCCTTGGTCCACGCGTCGTCGAAGACGCCGACCCTCATGCCCTTGAGCGAGGCACTGGTGATCTTCTTGCCGGTGGCGGTGAAGAAGCCCCAGTTGTTGCTCTGCGTCATGTTCGCGATGGAGACGATCGGCAGTCCCTCCTTGGCCGCGAACATCTGGTCGGTCAGCGTGGTCTCGGCGATGTCAGCCTGGCCGCTGGCGACGAGCTTGACCGCCGAGGAGTTGTCGGGCGGCGGCACCAGCGAGACCTGAAGACCTTCCGCCTTGTAGAAGCCGTTGCTGATGCCGACGGTGAGGGGAACCCAGGTGATGTCCGGGGCGATCCAGCCGGGGGCCACGTTCACCTTGGTGAGGCCGCCGGCGGTCTGGGCACCCGAGTCGGAACCGCCGCAGGCCGCCACCAGCGAGAGCGGTAGGAGAGCACTTGCGACGAACCACTTGGAGATCTTCATAGGTCAGCCTTTCGTTTCTGCGGGTGCGGTACGGCGGAACTCTGCGGGTGTGGTGCGGCGGAACCAGCGGCGGGCCGTTCCCCGGGTTCGCCAGGGAGTGAAGACGCGTTCGAGGATCGTCATCAGTAGGAAGCCGCCGAGGCCGATCGTGGTGAGCAGCAGGACGTCGGCGTAGACACCGGCGGTGTCCAGCCGGGAGTTCTTCAGCAGCAGGTCCTTACCGAGGCCAGGCGTGATGGAGGCGGTCCACTCGCCGATCACCGCGCCGGTGACGGCGTACGCGGCACCCAGCTTCAGCGCGGAGAACAGCGGGGTGAGGGTGGCCGGGAGGCGTACCAGCAGGAAGATCTTGGCCGGTCCCGCGCCCATGGAGCGGGCGAGGTTGACCATGCCGTGGTCGATGCTGTTCAACCCGTCCAGCACGTTGACGACCACCGGGAAGAAGACGATCAGGCCGACGATCACTAGTTTGGGGGCCAGGCCGTAGCCGAGGATGATCACCAGGGGTGCCGCGATGGCCACGATGGGGACGGCCTGGGTGGCGATCAGGATCGGGTACAGAACCCGGTGCACGATCGTCACGTGCGCCATCGCGACGGCGAGCAGGAAGCCCGTCCCGGTACCGGTGACGAAGCCGACCACAGACTCGTACAGGGTCTGCCCGGCCAGCGAATGGACGTTGGCCCAGTCATCCCTCAGGGCCTGCCAGGTCTGTTGCGGGCTGGGAAGTACGTAGGACTGGACGTGGAGGATGCTCACCGCGAACTGCCAGACCGCCAGCACGAGCAGGACGGCGAGCAGCGGCGTCGCCGACCGGAGGGCTCTCATTCGGCCTCCTTGTGGTACAGGCCGGACAGCACCTGGCTCTTGAGCTTCATGAACTCCGGGGTCATCAGGGTGTCCACGGTCCGCGGTCTGGGCACGGCGACCTCGTGTACGGCCTGGATGCGACCCGGCCGCGCCGACATGACGACCACGCGGTCGGCCAGGAAGACCGCCTCGTCCACGTCGTGTGTGATGAACAGGACCGTGCGTCCCGAGTCGGCCCAGACCTCCAGGAGCCACTGCTGCATCTCCAGGCGGGTCTGCGCGTCCAGGGCGCCGAACGGCTCGTCCAGCAGCAGAACGTCCTTGTGGAAGGCGAGCGTGCGCATCAACGCCACGCGCTGCCGCATGCCGCCGGAGAGGGCGTGCGGGTAGTGGTCGACGAAGTCGCCCAGGCCGTACCTGGCGGCCAGTTCCCGCGCGGCCGCCCGGTCCGCCTTGGTGGCACGGCCGGTCAGCGCGGCGCCCAGCACGATGTTGCCGGTGACCGTGCGCCAGGGGATCAGCAGGTCCTTCTGGAACATGTAGCCGACATGGCCGGGCTTGCCGGCGATGTCCGCACCGTCCATCATCACGTGGCCGGAGGCCGGCTGCTGCAGACCCGCGATCACGTTCATCAGGGTGGTCTTGCCGCAGCCGGACGGGCCGACGAAGGTGACGAACTCCCCGTTCTTGACCTCGAGATCGATCTTGGCCAGGGCAAGTGTCTCGCCGAACCTGGCCTCGACGCTGTTGATGGTGAGCTTGGTGTCCGTCATGACGGCGTCCCGAGGGCGCCGCGGGCCACCGGTTCGGTGGGCAGGAGGTCCATCCTTATCTCCGTTGATCGAGAGATTCGTTGACAGGGGCCATGCGGGCCGGCGGTCCGTCAGCCGCTCCGCGCGAGGCGCACCGTGCGCGCGGCCAGATCGGAGATG
Organism: Actinomadura scrupuli; assembly: GCF_050971785.1. NCBI lineage: Bacteria > Bacillati > Actinomycetota > Actinomycetes > Streptosporangiales > Thermomonosporaceae > Actinomadura > Actinomadura scrupuli. Next base: position 1,647,936 of record NZ_JBPCCU010000001.1, read on the forward strand.
GCGGAGTCGTCGAACCCGAACAGCGCCGAGCGGGTTCGGTCGTGCAAGGGCTCCATGAGGTGAGGGGGGAGCGCTCCGGTGCCGGTGAGGATGCCGGCGACCGAGCCGACGGTCGCACCGTTGGAGTCGGTGTCCCAGCCGCTCATGACGACCTTGCCGACAGCGGTCGTGTAGTCGTCGTCGGACCACAGCAGGGCGGCCGTGACGGCGGCGGCGTTGTTGATGGTGTGGATCCACGAGTACTGGCCGTACGCGGACCGGATCTCGGACAGCGCGGTCTCCCAGGTCACGCCTTCGGAACGGAGGCGAACGACGTGGCTGAGGGCCTCGTGCAGCCGCGACCGAGGCGGCACGACGGTCAGCGAGGCGTCGACGGCCTCCGCGGCGTCGGACGCGGTGAAGGCGCTCGCCACCAGGGCGGCGGCCCACATCTCCCCGTAGATGCCGTTGCCGGTATGGGAGAGCGTGGCGTCCTGGTAGGCGAGTGCGGCGGCGGCCCACGGGTTGCCCGGGTTCACATAGCCGAAGACGTCGCCGCGGATCTGCGCGCCGATCCACTCGCGGTAGGGATTCCGGAAACGGGCGACCCGCGGAACCTGCAGCCCGTTGACGAGGTTGATGTAGGCCGCCCGCTCTGCCGTGTAAATCTGAAGCAGGGGGAACAGCGTCGTCCATGCCTCGCCGACATGCTCAGGGCGCAGTGCGGGACCATGTGTCTCGAGCAGATGAAGTGCGAGGATCGCATAGTCGATGTCGTCGTCACGCGCAGATCCGTTGACGCGCCCGCGGGTGGTCTCAGGCCAGTTCTCCTCGAATTCGAAGCCCTTCGGCATGGGTTCGAGGACGGGGAAGTAGTCCGTGAGCGGGTACGCGTCCGCGAGCGTCAGGTAGTCCCGAATGCGCTCGACGGTCCAATGGTCCCCTTGCTCGACCGGCTTGCCGAGGTTGCAGCCGGCGATGCGTCCCAGCCACGCCGCGTGCACCTTGTCGGAGTAGCCGTTCATGTCCACTGTGACAGCAGGCGAGGAGGCCACGGCGGCGCGGATGTCCTCGAGTGACTCGGGCTCCTCGTACTCCCAGCCGGGCGGGCGCGTACTGTCGCCCATTGCGTCGACCAGGGCGAGCACCGCGGCGTGGTCCTCCGGATCGGTGGCGTTCGCGGCGCGCACCACGTTGTCGACGTCGTACCCGCTCTCGCGACGCTGGGCGACCTCGTCCGCGAGAAGGTCCCTGGGCAAGAGCGGATCGTAGGTGCTGTTCCGATACGCCTCGTCGAGCTCGATGGCGGAGCGGACATGGGTCTGAGTCATGAGCTTCGGATCTTTCCCGTCTGTTACTTGAAAGCCAGGGCCATTGACAAATCGATTTGCACACAAATCGATTTGCGTGGGTGTCGACAGTGGCCTACGCCAAGGTTCGCTCCTTGAACAGGGTCAGGCTGACTGCCTGACGACCAGGTGAGTGGGGAGAATGATTCGCTTGTACGGGACATCCGGGCCGTTCTCGACGCGCCACAGGATGGTGCGTGCAGAGGCGTCACCAACCGCCGAAGCGGGGTTGACGATGGTCGTCAGCCGGGGCGTGACGAGATCCGCCGTCTCGATGTCATCGAATCCGACGATGGCGACATCTTCGGGAACCCTCAGGCCGGCCATGCGTGCGGCCTCCATGGCACCGATCGCCATCAGATCGTTGCCGCAGAGTACTGCGCGAGGACGATCGGCGCGGCTCAGCAGGCGTGCTGCCGCTGCGGCTCCGCCGTCGCGCGTGAACGGTCCATACTCGATCCACCGCTCCGGTACCTCCAGCCCCGCCGCGGCGACGACCGCTCGGAACACGGCCAATCGAAGCGGTCCGGTGACCGCGCCCGGCGGCCCGACGATGAACCCGAGCTCGCGCATGTTCTTTTGCACAAGGTAACCGACGGCCTCAGTGAGACCACGGGCGTCGTCGGTTACCACGCAGTCGGCGGCCACGTCACCGTCGGCTTCAGTGATGACGAGCGGCATTACCGAGCCCACGATGTCCCGCACCTGCGCGACGGAGAGCGCCATGGGCTGCATGACCACGCCGTCCACACCGCGCGCCACCATTTCTTCGAGAAGTCTCCGCTCCGTCTCGGCGTCGCCGCCGGTGTTACCAATGAAGGAGACGTAGCCTTCGGTCGCCAATACGTCGTGAACGGCGCGAGCAACGGCGGGATAGTAGGGGTTTGCAATGTCGACGAGCAGGAGAGCCACCGACTGGGTCCTCTGGCTGCGGAGGCTCTTCGCCACCATGTTCGGGCGGTAGCCCTGCTGCTCGATGGCTTCCAGGATCCGCTTGCGCGTGTCCGCGGACACGGCCCGCTTGCCGCTCATGGCATGGGAGACCGTGGTCGCACTGACACCGGCAGCGGCGGCCACGCTCGCGATGCTGGGACGGTCAGGCTTGCGCGGCACTGCGTCACCTTCCTCGCCCAGGGCATGCAAATCGTTTTGCAAGAGATTGGCCTGTACCATAGCGGGACGTGGGACTGCTGTGTCAACCCATGTCCGCCAGATGAATCTGCGAGGCGGTCGGCCTTCCCCCGCCCGCTGGAGCACTTCGGTCTCGCCCCCTATGGCGTCACGCCGAAGGCTCCCCCCGGGCCGTGGCGCAAAAGATCTTCGACGCACGTGCACCACGGGTGGGCTATCCGAGCGGTGTTCGGCCGCCGAGGCGTTCAGGCCCGGGACGTCGGTGCGGCGAGCTCGGCCAGGTGGCGCAGCGAGTTGGTGAGATGCTCAGGGCCGAACGGCGGGAACTGGAGGTACTCCCGGATGTACTGCGGCACCGCGGACCAGTCGTAGGTGAGCGTGACCTCAGTCTCGGACGGACCGAGCGGAGCGAGGTCGTAACGCCAGATCCAGCCGCCGAACTCCAGCTGACCGTCGCCCTTGTCCTGCCCCGTCAGCCAGCCAATGGCGCGCGGCGGGTCGAGCACCTGGACCTTGTTGACCACCTGGTAGTCACCGTTGGGATGGTCGGCGTGATACATGTCCATCCGGAAAATCTGCCCCACCTCGGTCAGCGGCGCCCGGTCGACAGTTTCCTGAACCCAGCCGGTGCCGTCGATCGCAGAATGGGTCGTCGGTTCCGCCAGCAGCGCGAACACCCTCGCGGCGGGCACGGCGACAGTCAAGGTGGCGCTCACGTTTTCCGGGCCCACGGTGTGCACGCTCCCCGCCATCTCGTGCGGTGCGCTGCCGTTCGGGTCACCCGCCGCGGCGACGGCCGTGGTCGCCGCGGCGGTCAGGCCACGGGTGATCAGTGGCTTGACGGGAGCGGTGGTGGTGTTAGCGGGGGTGGTGAGGGACATCGTGGACCTCCGGCGAGTGGCGACCGGCCCGTTGCCGGCCTCTCACCTTGGCTACGAACACGCTCGACGCCATTCGACACCACCGGGTCTCGTCCTGCGGGCCGAGCACGCCGCCGAGCTCGCCGACCTGCTGCGGGTCAGCGCCGCCGACCATCATCGTGCCGGCCGAGTCCATGCGGTGCCGGGCGGGACTCAAGCAGGAGTCCCGCCCGGGATCGTCGGTCGTCCCGGGGATCAGTGCCTCGGGATCAGTGTCGGGGGGTCAGTGGAAGGTGAAGGCGACGGAATCCACCGTCGTGGTGGCCGGGCACAGGAAGGTGCCGGAGATCTTGGTGGCGGTGAACGGGCCGCCGGCGTAGGCGCGCGTCGTCCCGTCCCGCGTGATGGATGCGTTGGTCACGCGGTACGTGCAAGTGATGCCGAGCGCGCTGCCGCTGACATCGATCCGGTCGGACGAAGCGGTGCCGGCGGTGTCGTCGAAGCTGATCGTCGGCGAGTTGGCGAGGCTGAGGCTGACGCCACTGCCGCACTGCGGGACGATCGTGGCGCGGTCGACGGTGAGGGTGTTGGGCGGCGTGTCGCTGGTGGCGGCGTTGGCGAAGCTGCAGCTGTAGCCGAGCGCGGAGGCGGTGCCATCGACCAGTCCCGGGGTGGCGGCGTGGGCGGGGGTCGTCATCAGACAGGCGGTGGCGGCCGCGGTGGCGAGACCGGCGAACACGGTGCGGGGCCTCATGCAGGGTCCTCCTCTTGGACACGTGCAACAGAGAATTGAGGGGTGGGAGCAGAAATGTCATGCCTGGCTTGGCATGATGTTCCGGCCTCTCTAGGAACGCGTTCCGCAGCAAAGATAAACAATTGCAGCGATGGGGTCAACGCTAAATCTAAAGATCACTTGTCAACCTATTGGATAATTGAGTCAATAAGCCATTGCGTGTCCAATTGTTCACTCTATGTGGGTCCCGCCTCGCACTTCTTGACTGAACCGGCCAGGATCGCAAGAGGTCGGCGAGTTGAATAGGCATGTATGGGTTAAAACCCCGGGGAAGGATATGTGCGTTCCTTAGCAAACCGGGTGCGAGAACATGGCAGGTGGGGCGCTGTGATCGCCCAAAGCGTGATCGGGCTGCCGAGCCGCCGCGCTGGTGCCGGGCCCTGAGAAGCACACGAACGCCCCACGCCGGTACGGTCAGTTCGCCCTCGTCAAGCTCGTCCACGTGTAGGTCGAGCGTCGCGTCTTCCTCACCTCGAAACCTCGCTCGGCAAACGCGATGAAGCCGTCAGAGCCAGACACCGAGGGCCGGTCGGCCTCGGCATGCCCGCACCCAGGGGAGGCCACGCGAGAAGCGATCAGTACGGCACATCCACGCCGAGCTCACGCAGCCTGGCCACAGCCAGCGAAAGGCACACCTCGGCGCTGATCCCATCGGCCCGCATACCCCTACTCAGCGGACCGCCGCTCGCCGCGAAGGTCCAGGGGGACGCCCCTCGGCCAGCCTCTCAGCGTCGACTCTGAGCATCGCGTTCACGCCCTGCTCCGCGAGCCACTCGAGGATGGGCAGCGCCGCATCATCGATGCCGCTGCCATGGTCGACCTTGGGCCAGCGGCCCTTCCGCCCAGTCACCACACGACCCTACCGACAGGGACGGCAGCGCCTCTGCCCGATGCTCGGTGAACGGCGCCATTGCTGTGAACAGGAACAGTGAACCGGCCGAAAGCCCCACGATGAGGAGCAGGTTCTCGCGGACACCCACTTCCGCTGGTGCTCGTTCCCAATGCGCCCATATCTGCCGTCCGGCGCGGCCCATGACTCCACGTGCCGCCGTGGCGCGACCGGATCGACGTCGGCGGTCGGCCGGGTCCCGCCGTCGGCTCGTGAGCTGTCCGGTTCAGCCGCCCCAGAGATTGGCGGTCAGCTTGAAGCCAGGAAGATCGCCGAGTGGGATGGTCGCCTCGTAGGTCCGGACGTAGCCGGTGTGGCAGATCCGCCATCCCCCGTCCTCCCGCCGGTACCGGTCGCTGTAGTACGCGGCGCCCTTGATCAACAGCTTGTACTCGGGGACGAGGACCGTATCTTCCAGGCACCAGCTGCCGGTGGCGGTCTCCCCGTCGATGGCGATCTCGGGATGGGTACAGGAGTGCACGGTCGTGATGGCCGGTCCGAGCGCATCCCGCATGTACGAGACGATCTGATCGCGGTTGGTGAACGTCAGGGGCCGGCCCTGCGTTGCGGTCCCGTACTCGGCGGTCGCGTCGGCGGTCAGGGTGTCGGTGAACTCGTCCCACTGCTTCAGGTCCAGGGTCCGGAGATAGCGGTACTTGAGCGTACGGATCTCTTCGATCGCGATCAGGTCCACGCCCCAAAACTAGAACGCGTTCTCATTCGGCACAAGGGCCGGGAACGTCGAGCTGCTAGTGCTGCGGGGCGTCGAGGTGGCTTCGGGGACGTACTCGCCCTTGCGGATGCGGCTGAACCGCAGGGCCGGGGTGTCGGCGCCGACAAGGATCGGGGTGCCGCTGCCGGAGACTGGACCTTCTATGCCGCCGGCATCAGCCGACGCCGCTGGAGCAAGCGCCACCGCGAAGGATTCGACCCGAATGCGACCTGAACAATACGGAGAGAACGCCGCCGACGCAGAGCTGCGGGCACGGCTCCGGCATGTCTACTGGATCGGCGGCGGGAGCGGTGCGGGCAAGTCGACCATCGCCCGTCGAATGGCAGATCGGCACGGTCTGCGTCTCTACGCGACCGACGACGTGATGTCGGATCACGCCAACCGGAGCACACCCGAAGACAGTCCGTTCCTGGGCGAGTTCAAGAACATGGACATGGACGAGCGATGGGTGAACCGGTCTCCGGAAACGATGCTCGAGACCTTCCACTGGTTCCGGGGCGAGGGTTTCGGCCTGATCGTCGAAGACCTCCTGCGCCTGCCGAGGGAACCCGGTGTGATCGTCGAGGGTTTCCGGCTGTTGCCGCACCTGGTCAAACCCCTTCTTGCCGTTCCCGGCCACGCCGTCTGGCTACTCCCGACGCCCGAGTTCCGTCGAGTCGCATTCGACAACCGGGGCTCGTTGTGGGAGATCGCCCGGAAGACCAGTGATCCGGAGATGGCCCTGCGGAACCAGCTCTCACGCGATCGGATGTTCACCGGGCGCCTCTACGAGGAAACGAAGCGCCTGGCACTGCCCATCATCGAGGTCGACACCATGATGACCGAAGATGACCTGGCCGGGCGAGTGACCGAAGCGTTCGGACTCTGAGCGCAGACAGCACACGCCATTCGTAAATAAATCTTTGTTCGCCGATCACCCATGAGATCGATTTGGTCGCCTTGCATCACGGGAATGCCGTGCTGCGGCACCAGGTCTCGCCTCTTTGATACACGCGGGCCGATCGCCCCCGCTTTGTAGCGCTCATGTCGAAGTGGGACGGTATTGGAAGAGGCTTTAATTCCGTTCTGACATGATCTAGCCCGCTGCCGGACAGGGCCAAAGAGTGCGAAGCGGTCAAAGTGCTCCCGGTAAACGGGCGGGAGCGGGAAGCCTTGGGGGCGACGATGTCTGCTGGCGGAAACAAACGGCCGACCGGGACTGGCCGGATCTTCGAAGAGACGCCAGAGGGTGATTACGTCACCTCCGTTCGGGGCTTGGAGGTGCTGCGGGACCCGCTTCTGAACAAGGGGACCGCGTTCACCCCCCAGGAACGCGCCGAGTTGGGGCTGGACGGGTTGGTTCCGTCGGCGGTCGAGACGATGGATCAGCAGGTCAGCCGGGTGTACGCGCAGTACCGCAAGCAGTCGACGGACCTGCTCAAGAACGTCTATCTGGAGGCGCTGCGGGACCGCAACGAGGTGCTGTACTACCGGTTGCTGTCTGATCATCTGCGGGAGATGCTGCCGATCGTGTACGACCCGACGGTCGCGCAGGCGATCGAGAACTATGGGCATGAGTACCGCCGGCCGCGTGGCGTTTACCTGTCCATCGACGACGTGGACGGTATCGAGCGGGCCTTTGAGAACCTCGGAATGGGTCCGGAGGACGTTGACTTGATCGTGGCCTCCGACGCGGAGGAGATCCTCGGCATCGGGGACTGGGGGGTGGGCGGCGGCGCCGGTATCTCCGCAGGCAAGCTGGCCGTCTACACCGCCGCGGCCGGGATCGACCCGACGCGGGCCATCCCGGTGGCGCTGGATGTGGGCACCGACAACGAGAAACTCCTCGACGACCCGGCGTACGTCGGCAACCGGCACGGGCGGGTGCGCGGCGAGCGCTACGACGACTTCATCGACGCCTACGTGACGGCCGCTACCCGGCTGTTCCCCCACGCGTTGTTGCACTGGGAGGATTTCGGCCCGTCCAATGCCCGGCGGATCCTGGAGAAGTACACGTCCCGGATCTCCACGTTCAACGACGACATGCAGGGCACCGGCGCGATCGTGCTCGCGGCCATGTTGAGCGCCCTGCGGGTGTCCCGTACCCCGATGCACGACCAGCGGATCGTGGTCTTCGGTGCCGGTACGGCGGGCATCGGGATCGCCGACGAGTTGCGCGACGCGATGGTCCGCGACGGCCTGGACCCGCAGACCGCCACCCGCCGGATCTGGCCGGTCGACAAACCGGGCCTGCTGACCGACGACATGACCGATCTGCGTGACTTCCAGGTTGGCTACGCCCGGCCGGCCGCCGAGGTCGCGGACTGGCACAAGGAGGACGGCGGTATCCGGCTCGGCGAGGTCGTGGAGCGCGTCAAGCCGACCATGCTGCTCGGCACGTCCACCAAGCACGGTGCGTTCACCGAGGAGACCGTGCGTGCCATGGCCGCCGGTGTCGACAGGCCGATCATTTTCCCGATCTCCAATCCGACCGAGCGGATCGAGGCGATGCCGGGCGACCTGATCCGCTGGACCGACGGCCGGGCTCTGATCGCCACCGGCATCCCGGTCCACCCCGTCACCTACAACGGCGTCACCTACGCCATCGGGCAGGCCAACAACGCCCTGCTGTACCCGGGGCTGGGGCTGGGCGCGATCGTGTCGCGGGCGCGGCGGGTCAGCGACGACATGCTCCGGGCCGCGGCCGAGGCGGTCGGCCGGATGGTGGACGTCTCGACGCCGGGCGCGTCGTTGCTGCCTCAGGTGGACGACCTCAGGGAGGTCTCTGCCACGGTCGCCGTCGCGGTCGCCGAGCAGGCGGCCAGGGAGAACCTGGCCCGCGCCGACCTGCACAGCCCCAAGCAGCAGGTCGAAGCCGCGATGTGGCAGCCGGTGTACCGGCCGATCAAGGCACGATGACCATGGCCACCGACAAGCAAGGCACCGACACCGGACCGGCGATCCAGGACCTGCCGATCGGGCTCACGGCTTCCGGTACGCGCACCGAAACCGATTCCGTCGGCGAGATCGAGGTGCCGGCCGACCACTACTGGGGCGCGCAGACCCAGCGGTCGCTGATCCACTTCAATATCGGCGACGACCGGATGCCGAAGGCGATCTACCATGCCTACGGCTACATCAAGAAGGCCGCGGCGATCGTCAACGCCGCGGCCGGCCGGCTGCCGCAGTGGAAGGCCGATCTGATCAGCCGGGTCGCCGACGAGGTCATCCGCGGAGAGCTGGACAGCGAGTTCCCGTTGTACGTCTGGCAGACCGGTTCCGGCACCCAGTCGAACATGAACGTCAACGAGGTGATCTCCAACCGGGCCGTCCAGCTGGCCGGCGGCCGGCTGGGCAGCAAGGACCCCGTACACCCCAATGATCATGTGAACATGGGGCAGTCGTCCAACGACACCTTCGTCACCGCCATGCACATCGCCGCGGTACATGCGATCGACAGCCGGCTGCTGCCGGCACTGGACCGGCTACGCCAGGCCACCGAGGCCAAGAGCCGCGAGTGGGAACACGTGGTCAAGATCGGCCGTACCCACCTGGAGGACGCGACCCCGCTCACGGTCGGCCAGGAGTGGTCCGGATACGTCGCCCAGCTCACCGACGCCACCGACCACCTCACCAGCACCCTGCCCGGGCTGCACCGGCTGGCGATCGGCGGAACAGCGGTCGGTACCGGCCTGAACGCGCCACCCGGCTTCGGGGACGAGGTCGCCCGGCGGATCGCCGACCTCACCGGGTACCCGTTCACCAGCGCGCCCAACAAGTTCGCCGCTCAGGCCTCCTGCGACGCGCTGGTGCGCGTGTCCGCGGCGGTACGCGCCCTGGTCGCCCCGTTGTTCAAGTTCGCCAACGACATGCGCTGGCTCGGGTCGGGCCCACGGACCGGTCTGCACGAGCTGATCCTGCCCTCCAACGAACCGGGATCGTCGATCATGCCGGGCAAGGTCAACCCGACCCAGGCCGAAGCGATGATGATGGTCGCCATTCAGGTGATCGGCAACGACACCGCCGTCTCGATCGCCGGAGGGGAGGGCAACTTCGAGCTCAACGCCTTCCGCCCCATCATCATCAACAACATCCTGCACTCGGTGCGGATCCTGTCGGACATGCTCGACCACTTCCGCACCTATCTCGTCGAAGGGGCCCGGCTCAACACCACGAAACTCACCGACAACCTCGACCGGTCCATCATGATGGTCACCGCGCTCAGCCCGGTCATCGGCTACGACAAGGCCGCCCGAATCGCCCACCGCGCCCTGGACGAAGACCTGACCCTCAAAGACGCGGCCCTCAAGTCCGGCGTCAGCCAGGACCTCTACGACAAGGTCGTCGTCCCCGAACACCTCACCCGGCCCGGAGTCGCCGGCGCCAACGGCGGCCACAAAGCCCCGCACACCGGCTGATGGGCGGCGCTGGCGGTGGGGCCGCGCCCAGGAAGCGCGCCGCGCGGGGGCACCGCTCCATGACAGCTGAGGAGAGACGTCCTTGCCGCCTGGGATGCCGGCCTTCATCTGCTCGGCGGGCCAGGGATCGCCGTCGATGAACGTAGTGCTCGTAGCGGTGAACAAGGGCACCTCGGGCAGACGGGCAAAGGGGTCGTTGACCTTCATCGCATTGCTCCTTTCGGCAAATGGCCTACCGGTCAACGGATGGGCAGAATTCTGATTGGTCATGATGACCCTTGGCGCGTTCCGTTGCCGTCAACAGCCACACCCGGGGTGCGACCGGATCAGCCAATCCAGACGCTGCGCCCGTCTGAGCACTCGCTCGGCGATGTCATGGCGAGGTAACGCCTTATCCCCATCTGCGCAAGCGATGCGACCTGGGGTCTACCGTCGCCGCACGCGCCATACCGTAGGGCACGGCGATGCCGACGCCCGTCGTCGACCTGGCCGACCGGCGGATCAAACGAAACCCGTACTCGGCGGCCTCATCAACGAAATAGCAAGCAGCGTAGATCAAATGCAAAGCCTCAGGTCAACGACCCGATTCTAGTTTCGAGCGGGACAGGGCTGAGGGCCCTCCTGGGTGGTGGCGGGCACGGTCTCCATGCCTAACCTGGGCATATGAGCGTTCCGCCGAGAACCTTCAAGATCGACTACGAGTCGGCGTTCCAGGCTCTCCCGGCCCCGATCGTGCTGTTGACGCGTGACTTCGTCATCGTCGCGGCGAACGAGGCGTGCGTGAGGGCATCCGGACACAGGCTCGAGGAACTGCTCGGCCGGAGCGTCTTCGATGCCTTCTCCGGCGGTCCTGCCGACCCGGACGCGAACGGGCAACGCGCGCTGCGCGCCTCCCTCGAGCGGGTGGTGGAGACGGGAAGGCAGGACACCATGGCGTTGCAGAGCCGCGGCGCCGAAGTGCCCGGCAGACCGGGAGTGTCCGCGGAACGGTACTGGAACCAGATCAACGCGCCCGTCTTCGGCCCGGACGGCGAGCTGCGGCTGATCATTCATCGTTTCGAGGAGGTCACCGCCTTCCTTCGGCGGCTACGGCGATCCGGCGAACGCGACACCAGCAGCACCCGAATGGAGCTGGTGGCGATAGAGGACGAGGTCTACGCTCGCACCCGCGAACTCCAGGAGCTCAACGAGCGGCTCAGGCAGGCCCATGACCAGCAACTCCAGATCGCGTCGGCTCTACAACAGGCCATCGACCAGCAGCGGCGGTTCATCTCCGACGCCTCCCACGACCTGCGCAACCCGATCACCGGGCTGCAGACCCGACTGGAGGACGCGCTCGCCGACCCCGACGCCGATCCCAGGCAGGTCCTGTACTCGGCGCTGCGGGACTCACAACGGCTCAACGACCTGGTCGCCGACCTGCTCGAACTCGCCAAGCTGGACGCCGCCACACCGACGCCCGTCCAACCGGTCGACCTGGGACAGCTCGTCACCGAGGAGCTGAAAAGCCACGCCCTCACCACTGCCGTCTCCACGCGGCTCGACCCGGGAGTGGTGGTGCACGCCTCCCGGATACGGCTGGCCCGGCTGCTGGGCAATCTGCTGACCAACGCCGACCGGCACGCCGCCCACCGGATCCAGATCACCGTCACCACCGACCCGCCCGACGCGTTCCTGGAGGTCGTCGACGACGGCAAGGGAATCCCGCCGGCCGAACGCGAGCGGGTCTTCGACCGCTTCTACCGCTCGATCGCCTCCCGCCATCTGGATGCCGGTGGCACCGGGCTGGGCCTGTCCATCGCACGCGAGATCGCCCACGCCTACGGCGGTGACCTGTACGTCGCCGACCACCCCACAGGCGGGCGACTCGTCCTCCGGCTCCCGCTCGCCACCCAGGAGGCCGGGCGTCCAACAGGTCAGCCGCGGCTCACGGGCCTTTAGCACTACGCATCGAGTGGCCGGTTCTCCGAGTTGTGACTTCCGGTGGCCAATCGGCACCGGTCCTGGACAGTGCTGATCATCCGGCCCTCGGTGCCGGTCGTTCGGGTCAGCCCGGACCGCAACTCAAAGATCATGAGGCCAACATGTCTTTGGAAGACATCGTCACTGCCCTGACCTTCGCGGTCGTCCTCGTCTCGATGCTCGTCACTCACAACGTCGCCGACCACTGGGTACAAACGGACAGGCAATCCCAGGACAAGGTGCTGCACGGTGTTCACGTGCGGAAGGGACGCATGGCGTGCCTGCGCCACGTGGCGTCCTACACTGCCTGCACAGCGCTGGTAACCGGCGCGATGTGGGCAGTCTTCGACCTGCAGATCTCCTTGTTCAGCTTTGTCGCCGGGCAGGCCATCTCGGCGGTCACCCACTACTGGGCGGACCGCCGAACCACCCTGGAGGGTTTGGTGAACTGGCTCGGCCGCACCCTCATCCCCGGCAAGGGCAACCTGTACCGTCTCGGCGCACCGCGCGCCGACAAGGATGACAACCCCTCGCTCGGGACGGGGGCGTACGCCCTCGACCAGGCGTGGCACTGGTGGTGGATCTTCGTCGCGTCCGTCGTGACGGCGGTCGCGGCCTGAGCGCCACCACGTGAACACTGGACGGCGCCCCCCAGGGGGCGCCGTTGTTCTCGCATTGGCCTACGCGACGCGTAGCGCTCTCCTGTGAGTCACGCCGGATGGGGGACGATCTCCAGACCCACCGGGCCGTTGACGATGAACGACGGCAGGCGGGCGGGCTCCTCGGGGTGGGCGACGGCGAGGTCGGGCAGGTGCCTGAACAACGTGGTCAGGGCGACGTCCGCCTCCAGGCGCGCGAGGTGCGCGCCGAGGCAGAAGTGGGGCCCATGGCCGAACGCCAGGTGCTCCTTACTGGTCCGCGTGGGGTCGAAACGTTCCGGGTGGTCGGGGTGGAGTTCTGGATCGCGCCCGGCGGAAGCGAAGCCGATGATGATCGGATCGCCTTTGCGGATGACGACACCCTCGCCGAGATCGATGTCCTCGACGGCGTAGCGCAGCGGGAGATACATGACCGGGCCCTCGACGCGCAGCGTCTCCTCGACGACGTCCTCCCAGCCGATGGCTCCCTCGCGGATGAGCGCAAGGTTTTCAGGGTGGGTGAGCAGGGCTTGGACGGCGCTGGTGATGAGGTTGACGGCGGTCTCGTAGCCCGCACCGATCATGAGGAGGAGGGTGTCGAGCAGCACGGGGTCCGGCGTCGGCTCCTCGCCGGGTTCGGACGGCAGGAGCAGGTCGCTGGTCAGATCAGCGGCCGGACGCTCCCTTTTCCAGCGCAGCAACTCGCTGAGCCGGTCGTGGAGTTCGGTCTGAATGGCCAGCCCACGCTCCGGATCGACCGACGGATCCAAGATGGCGTCGATCGCGGCGCCGAGCCTTTCGCGCAGCTGGTCGGGGACGCCGAAAAGATCGCAGATGACGGTCATGGTCAGCGGCAGCGCCAGGGCTTGCCGCACATCGACGGTCGCCCCGGGCGGCAGGGCGGCGAGCATCTTGACCAGGCGGTCCGCGGTCGCCTGAACCTGCGGGCGCATCAGCTCGACCCGCCGCGGCGAGAATGACGAGGCTATGCGGCGGCGGGACCTGCGGTGCTCCTCCCCGTGGGAGTTGACGAAGTTCTGTTGCAGGGCAATGGGGGCCAGCGACCAGCCCTCGGGCACGTTGGCCAGACCGGGCCAGTGCCGGCGGGGGTCGCGCGAGACACGCGGGTCGCCGGTCAACGCCTGGATGACGCTGTACCGGGTGACCGACCACGCGTGGATGGGACCTGGAAGCTCGACGAGCACCGCCGGTCCTTGGGCGCGCAACGCGGCAGCCTCCGCGTGCATCGCGCGGGCCGTGGGGTCGAGAACGGGACATCTGGCAACGGACGCGGACGACATGCGATGCTCCCCACTGGTAAATTGCATGGTGACTTTCGCTGATTCCGCCTGATGAATACCTGGCCGCAGCGGAATCCGGCATGCGCTCTCCCTTCCTTCTACGTGTGTCGTCCACGCGTGGCAATGGTCTCGATTCGGCCGCGGGTCCACAGGCCGATGGTCGGCGGACGGGCAAGGCGACTTGACCTGAGATGTAAGAAATAATATCCATGCAGGTCAAGGTGGGGTACTGGCCTGAAAGTGCCGACAGCCGAGGGCGAACGGATTTTCCTGGTCTAGAAACGCGGCCCACCGGGAACAAAGGACGGCGCCTAGTCACTACTAGTGAGTAACAGGCTCCTGAGCAGCGGTTGAACTGCGGCTATGCTAGCCGTCCGCTGGGCTCTGGGGGTCAGCCGCTAACCGTTCCGATGCAGCTGGACATCGAACGGGTCGGAGTTTCGTATCGGTCTCACCGCTGGGACGTGTGGGCCGAATACCGGCCACACCTTGATCGTCGGGCGAATGATCGGGACATGGGTTTGATCGGGCGGCCGTACGCGCTCAACACGAACATGATTGGGGCAATTGAGAGTCGTCCAATCCGCAAGTTGATCGGCCTGGCACGGACGCATACTCCGTTCTGCATGCCTTCGCACGTCACCTGCGCAGCCGGTCCGCTTGCATCACCGTGGTGATCCGAGCGGCGGGGCAGCGGAGCCACAACCGACCGTCGCGGCATGCTCCGTCCCGGTGAACGATCGTCAATCGGTCCGGCTGCGGAGGCTCCGCGCCAGGGTGGGGATCATCACCGTCGCCGGGACGAGGTGTAGCCCGAGAAGGGCGGTGGTGGTGGCGGTGTTCGCCTGGGAGAGGAGGGGCGGGACCAACGAGATCGCGGTCAGCGACACTGCCGTCCACACGAATCGCTCGGCGGGGCGAGCGCTCCAACGAAGAAGAGCGGCGGCAATGACGATGCCCACGACCGAGAAGAAGCCGGTCACCACGGCGAATCCGGGCAACGGGATCGTCTCGCCACCATCGGGGACCTCGAAGTCGACGCCACCGACCTGGGCGAGCGCGGCGGCGAGGGTGGTGGCCACCATCGCTGCGAGCGTGGCGATGAGGCCGGTGGCGGCGAGCCCGCGGAGTCGGTGGGGGTGGCTGGTCTGGCCCGGTGCCGGGCCGGCGACTTCCCCGGTGTCGTTCATGCTGTTCATGTCGTTCCTCCATCATTCGGTAACTGGCGCGTGACGGTCCTGGCCCTGGGGTGTCATTCAGTCGGGTCGACCGGAGTACGCCCGGGCACCACGCTCTGGACGGAACGCTCTGGGGCGGAGTCCCGCTGGGCCGGCGGGGGGTGTGTTGTGGCGTCATGGGGCCGGCGTCGGTGGGTGTCGCCGGTGGCCAGGTGACCGTCGTGGAGAGCCTGGTGTACGAGACGGCGTGATCACGCCGCGGCGCCGAGCTGCGCGGCGATGCCCTCCAGGCACCACGTCCAGCCCTCCCGCATGTGCCCGGCGGTCTGGGCGTCCGACAGGCCCTCGACCGTGAGCTCCAGCCGGGTCCCGCCCTCGACCGGCAGGAGCAGCACCGTGCAGCGGGAGCGCTCGGCCATGTCCTCCCCCGCCGTGAGCACGTCGAGCACGAGCCGCTCCACAGGCTCGAAGACCGCGAAGGTCGCCGTCTCGCTGTAGGCGTCGCCGGCCGGGCGGGGGCCGAACCGCAGCCGGTAGCCCCCGCCCTCGCGGGCGTCGACCTCACAGGTCGACACGCGCCAGGCCGGGTCGGGGCAGGCCCAGCGCTCCAGCAGGTCGGCGCGGGTCCAGGCGGCCCACACCCGCTCGGGCGGCGCGGGATAGGTGCGGTCGAGGTCGAATGACAGGAGCGGGGCGGTGGTCATGTGTCCTCCAGGAGGGTGCCGAGAGCGTCCAGCCGGGTCGACCAGAGCGCCTGCTGCTGTGCGGTCCACGTGGCCACGGCGACGAGCGCGTCGTCGCGCAGCCGGCATTCGCGCACGCGGCCGCGCTTGACGGTCGTCACCAGGCCCGCCTCCTCGAGCACGCGGACGTGCTTGAGCACGGCGGGCAGCGACATCGACGTCGGTGCCGCGAGGTCTCCGGCGGACGTCGGCCCGCGGGCGAGCCGCTCGACGATGGCCAGGCGGGTGGGGTCACCCAGGGCCGCGAACTGACGGTGAATCATTTGGTTTACTATTGCGTCTCGACGCGCCCGTGTCAATCCGCTGGCAGGTGCGGGCTCCGACGTCTTGGGCGTAGGAGGCCTGCGCCGCCGCATCCTGCTGCAGTGAGGATCACTCAGCGTCACCATTGAATACGGGACAGAGCCTGACCTTCTCCCAGACTGTTCCGGTTGGTGGTGAGGTGTCGGCCGTCGCGGGTGACGGCATGGGCGTGGAACCGGGGATCGAAGTCCAGCTTGGCAAGGGCGGTCTCGCCCATGGCGAACAGCGCGGTGGACAGGGCGTCGAGGCGGGTGAGCTGGTGACCGACGAGTGTGAGGGAGAGTAGGTCGGTGACCGGCAGGCCGGTGTGGGGATCGGTGATGTGGGCGCCGCGTTCGGTGATGCCGGAGGTGGCGACGGCGAGGTCGGTGCCCTCGACGACGGTCAGCAGGCGGCCGCGGTCGAGGGGGTGGGCGACACCGATCCGCCAGGGTTCGCCGGGGGAGCGCTCGCCGCGGGTCTGGATGTCGCCTCCTCCATTGACGCAGTGGTCCTGGACGCCCGCCCGGTGCAGTTGTGTGGAGACCTGCTCGATGGCCCAGCCCTTGACCAGGGCGTTCGGATCGAGGAGACCTGCGGCGGTGAGGCTGAACCAGCCGCCCGTCTCGGTCTCCAATCGCCTTCCCAATGCGAGGACGTGGCGGACCTCGGGCGCGCAGGCCGGGAGCATGAGCTCACCTCGTGCGAGGCGGCTGATCTCGCTGTCGGGCTGGTAGGTGGAGAACAGCGCGTCCATGCGGTGCAGCCAGGTGATCGCCTTGTCGAGGGCGGTGCGTGTGGCCGTCGTGGCGGGGCAGCGCAGGTCGAAGGAGAACACGGTGCCCATGACGTGTTCGACGTGGTGGAGGCCGTCATCCACGGGCGTGGTCCAGAGCGCTTTGCAGAGAGGTGATGTAGCCCTGGCTGGTGTAGGTCGCGCCGGACACGGAGTCGATTTTCGCGGTGCCGGCGGAGAGGGCTTCGTCGGTGAGCTGAGGGAGGGCGAAGGAGGCGATCGCCCGGTCGCGGCCGTTCTCGTTCGGTGCCCGGAGGACGGTGACCTTGGTGAGCTTTCCGGCGTTCATGGTGATGGCCACTTGGACGGGGCCGTAGCGCGTGGGAACGATGTTGCCCTTGAAGGTGCCGGTCGCCGGCCGTGTGGAGGGCGCCTTCCGCTGGGCGGTGGACGTCGTACCGGAGGAGGTCGTCGCCGTCGGGGCGGGTGTGACCTGATGGGGCTTGAGGGACAGCAGCAGGATGATCCCGGCGACGGTGGCCGAGGTGGTGACGGCGGCGCGGAGCATGATGGGCCTCAGAGCTCGAAGGATTCGTGGTGGATTCGCCGGGCGGGCACGTGTGCGGCGCGCAGGGCGGTGCGGGCGGCGGCGGCCATCCCCGGAGGGCCGCACAGGAAGACGTCGCGTTCGGCGAGGTCGGGTACGACCTGGCGCAGGGAACGGCCGGTCAGCTCCAAGCGGTAGGCCGCGGGTTCGTCGACGAAGTAGTGGACCGTGGCGCGGCGTGCGGCGGCGATGGCATCCAGTTCCGTGCGGAGCGCGAGGTCCCCGGCCCGGCGTGCCACGTAGATGAGCACTACGTCGCCCGGCAGCGTCTCGAACAGGCTGCGGAGCGGGGTGATCCCGACGCCGCCGGCCAGCAGCAGGGAGCGTCCGCGGCGAGAGCGGGCGGCGGTGAAGGCTCCGTAGGGTCCTTCGGCCCAGACCCGGACGCCCGGTCGTAGCCTGGCGAGCGCCTGGCTGTGGTTCCCGGCGACCTTCACCGTGATCCGCAACTGGCCGGGACGGGGGGCCGCGGACAGGGAGTACGGATTGGCCGCCCACCACAGTCCCGGCGCGACGAACCGCCAGCGGAAGAACTGGCCCGGCTCGGCCCCCAGCTCGTCCAGCCGGTGCCCGTTGATGTAGACCGACAGGACGCCCGGCCCCTCCACCCGGACTCCAGCGACCCTCAAGCGGTGGCGAAAAGCCTGTCGTACGGGGAGCAGGAAGCGGAAGCACAGAATCAGGGCGGCGACGGTTCCGTACATGCCGTACCAGAACACCCTGGCCGCCGGGGTCTGCACGAACTGGGCGCCGAGCGCGAGCTGGTGGGAGAAAGCAAGGAAGATCGCCAGATAGGACCCGAGATGGATCAGATGCCACACCTCGTAGGGGAGCCGGCGGCGGGCGGCCCGGGCTGAGGTGACGCCCACTGCCACAAGGAGAGCGAAGCCCACGGTGCCCTTGAGCATCTCGGGATAGTTCAGGACGATCGCCGCGCCCTCGCCAATGGGGTCGGTGTGGTCGGCGGCCGCGTAGCCGAGGACGATGAGCAGGACGTGGGTGAGGGCGAGGCAGACGGTGTAGCGACCTCCCATGGCGTGCCAGCGGGCCAGCCGGTCGGTGCCGACGCCCCGCTCCAGCGCCGGGACCCTGGCCATGAGGCCGAGGAGGACCGCGCACCCGTAGCCGGCGAGCAGTCCGCTGATCCTGCCCGCCTCGGTGAGCCACCCGGCCGGGCCCCGGACGTCCGGGGTCGTCTGCCACCACAGGCCGAGCACGATCGCGCCGCCCGTAAGAATCAGCGCGGTCGGCAGCCAAGCGCCCAGCCGCAACCTGCGCGGAGGGCTGTGCCCGGCGGCAAGATCGGAAAAGGGATGGTCGATGATGGTCACGAAGGCCCCTCCTTGATGTCTGCCCGGCCACTGTGGAACACCGACCTCTGGATTCCCTCTGAGGTGGGCGGTCGGCGGGACTCTCAGAGGAAACTCAGAGGTTGGCCGATCACAATGAGGAGTCATGACGACGATCGATGGAGAGCCCGGCCCGCGCCGTGCAGACGGGACCCCGGTCCGGGTTCTCGTCGTCGACGACGAACCGGACCTCCTCGATGTGGTCTCCCGGATGCTCCGGTCGGAGGGCTGGGCCGTCGTCACCGCTGCGACGGGCGGCGAGGCGCTGGCGCGGGCGCGTGAGTTCCGGCCCGACGCCGTCGTCCTGGACATCATGCTTCCCGACCAAGACGGTCTCCGGGTCCTGGAGGGACTGAGAGCCCTGCTGGCCGACATCTGCGTGCTGTTCCTCACCGCCCGCGATGCCGTCGAGGATCGGGTCGCGGGCCTCACGGCGGGCGGCGACGACTACGTGACCAAGCCCTTCAGCCTGGAGGAGGTTCTCGCCCGGCTCAACGCCCTGGTGCGCCGCGCGGGCATCGCCCGCCGGACCGAAGCTCCCGGCCTGCTGAAGGTGGACGGCCTGGAACTCGACGAGGACACCAGGGAGGTCTTCCGGGACGGCGATCCGATCGAGCTCACGCCGACGGAGTTCGAGCTCCTCTGCTTCCTGATGCGCAACCGGCGCCGGGTGCTGAGCAAGGCGCAGATCCTCGACCATGTGTGGAGTTATGACTTCGGCGGTCAGGCGCACGTGGTGGAGCTCTACATCAGCTACCTGCGCAAGAAGATCGACGCCGGCCGGTCCCCGATGATCCACACGGTCCGGGGTGTGGGCTACACACTGCGGTCGACATCGTGAGATCACTATGGGTACGGCTGACTGCCGGGCTCGTCATCCTGATGGCGATCAGCTTCCTGGTGGTGGGACTGGCGACCTCCGTCGGCCTCGAAGGCTTCCTCGTCGGCAAGCTCGACCAGCAGCTCACCACCTCAGGAGGACGGTTTCCAGCGAGCCTGGAGCATGGGGAGCGACCTGACGCCGACAACGGTCCCGATACCCGAGGCCAGGGCGAGGGCACGTTCGGAGCCAGGCTCTTCAACGGGGTGGTGACCGACAACGCCGTCGTACGCGGACGCACCCAGGAGACCGTCCCCCTCTCAGCCGCCGATCAGAGCACCCTGGCCAGCCTGAAGCCCGGCCGGTTCCGCACGGTCCGCCTCTCGGAGATCGGCGCCTACCGGATCCGGGCCCAGGAGGGCGACGACGGCGATGTGCTGATCACCGGGCTCCCCATGGAGCAGATCGAGATCACCGTGCACCGGCTGCTGCTGGTCGAGACAGTGCTGTTCGTCGTCGTACTGGCCGCTGCGGCTGTGGCCGCCGCCGTCTGGGTCCGCCTGGCACTGCGCCCCTTGCACCGGGTCGCCTCCGTCGCCTCGCAGGTCGCGGAACTGCCACTGTCCGGAGGCGACGTCGAACTCCCCGAACGGGTTCCGGGCGGTGGATCCGGCACCGAGGTCGGCCGGCTCGCCGAGGCGTTCAACCGCATGCTCGGACACATCGAGGACTCCCTGGAACGCAGACAGGCCAGCCAGGAACGGCTACGCAGGTTCGCCGCCGACGCCAGCCACGAGCTGCGGACCCCGGTCGCGGTGATCCGCGGCCACGCCGAACTCGCCCTCAGACAGCGGACCGAGGTCTCCGACGACGTCCGCCACGCGCTGCGGCGCATCCAGGCCGAGTCCTCACGCATGGGCGACCTGGTCGACGACCTGCTCCTACTGGCCCGCCTCGACACCGGCCGCCCCCTCGACGACCAACCCGTCGACCTGACCCGGCTGCTCCTGGACTCCGCCGACGACGCCCGCGCCGTCGGCCTCGACCACCGCTGGCGGCTGGACCTGCCCGAGGAACCCGTGGAGATCCGCGGCGACCAACACCGCCTCCACCAGGCGATCGCCAACCTCCTGACCAACGCCCGCACCCACACCCCGCCCGAGACCACAGTGACCCTCAGACTCGCCCAGGAGCCCTCGGCCGTCGTCATCGAGGTCACCGACGACGGCCCGGGCGTCCCCGCCGACCTCCAAGCCGACATCTTCGACCGCTTCGTCCGCGCCGACCACGGCCGCTCACGCGGAGCCGGCGGAACCGGCCTTGGCCTGGCCATCGTCCAGGCGGTCGCCGGCGCACACCACGGCACCGCCACCCTCGACAGCGAACCCGGACACACCACCTTCACCATCCGCCTCCCGAAACCCGATCCGGATCTTCGCTCCGATACTCGTCAACCCCCTTCCCAGCCGACTGATCCCCGGCGATGGTGACGATGCAGTAGTGGCCTGGAGAACATCGGAGGAGAACCAGGCAGGTCAGGGCGTGTGAGCCGGTGAACCACCGATCAGTCTCCGGCTGATGGTTCGGGACGCCGCCTTCGATGCCCGGGTGGGGGTGCTGTCGGGTCTCCCGACCTCAGCAGAGGGCCGCTCAGGCCAACGCTCTATTTTCTGGGTGCCAGGCACAGGACGTAGCCGTAGCCGCCGGTGCCCGCATAGAAAGATCGGGTTGAGGTGGGGTAGGGCTCGCACACATCGGTGTCGCCTTTGTAGACGCCCTCCTTGATGTCGTCGACTTTGCCGACCACATGGAACGTGGCCTGGTTGTCGGTGCAGGACACCACTTGCATCCGGTTCGGGGTCTGTGCGTTGCTCACGCAGTTCCCGACCTTGGCGATGTCGGGATCACCGGTGGCTCTCTTCAGGAGATAGTCCTGCACCCACAAGCCGACCACCCCGACGATGACAATGCCAATGATCACGATGCCTTTCCTGGTCCGCCACCAGGGCACTTTGGGCGCGGGCGGATATCCAGGCGGCGGGTACGGCGCGCCGACACCGGGCGGAGGGAAGGGGGCCGGCCCTTGCGTTGAAGGTGGGAGTGGGGGTTGGTCACGGTCGGGTTGCTGCGGAGACTCCGACACTGCCCACTCCTTTTCCGGAGTCCTCGAAGAGCTCTCGCGGTGGGCCCGCCGGGTGCTCTCAGAGTGCTCACGTCTGTACGTAGCCGCCCAACCTTAGCGTCATGATCGACTTGGGGTAGCGGTGCGCGATGGTGCGGGTTGCTGATCCGTTCGGCATCATGCCCGGATCGGTCCGTCGAGCAGCCATGGAGCAGCCACGGGTCGCAAACACCACAGAACACCCATGGCGTATACGCGGATCTGGGCGAGGTCGGCGAGTGGTTCCAGGTTCGGGCGTCATGGCCTGTTTCAAGGCCGACTGCGCGCCCAGGCAATGATGATCTTGGTATCCCCGGCCTCTTGGTGGAGGCACACGTCAGCGGTGTCCGGGGAGGGCCCGCGATCACGATGTAGGCCGCCGTCGTCGAACCGTAGCGCGGGATACGCCTGGTGACCGCCGATCGGCCGCCGGTACTGACGGGGCCACCGTGTGCTCGCGCCCAGTGAACCGATGCGGATCCCGTTCGCCAAGGGCTGGGCGTGCCGGGAAACGAGGGTCAGTGCCGGCGGGGTGATGAATCCGGGAGCGGGACTTCTTGGACGAGCCGGCCCGGCGGTAGGGCGTTCGGGCCGGGCGAGGTGCCGCCAGGGGTGGCGCCATGGCCGGGGTGCTCGGCCGGAGCCGTGGTCGGGGCGGCCTGCCGCTGGTCGGTGTCGTCGTCGTAGAGGCCTCTGGTCTCGGCTTTGAGGATGCGCGCGGACTTGCCGAGTGAGCGGGCGAGTTGCGGGAGCTTGGTGGAGCCGAAGAGCAGGACCAGGACGACCAGGATGATCAGGAGCTCGGTGGTTCCGAAGTTGGTCATGTTGCTTCCTTCGGTTGGGGTGTCCGGCGTGCGGGTGTCCGGTATTGGAGGTGGTAGTCGTGCGGGTTGAGGCGGCGGGTGCGGCGGTGGTAGCCGGTCATGTAGCCGGGCCAGTTGTTGGTGTTGCGGCGCTGTGCGTCGAGGTACCAGCTGTCGCAGCCGCCCTGGTTCCATACCGAGGTGGACAGGCGGTGCTGGGCGGCGGTGTCGAAGCGGTCCAGGGTGTCGGCGCGGACGTCGAGGGTGCGCACATCGCCGGCGAGGAGGTCGGCGGCCTGGACGATGTAGCCGATCTGCCGTTCGAGCATGTAGACGATGGATCCCGAGCCCACGTTGGTGTTGGGCCCGTACATCAGGAAGAAGTTGGGGAAGCCGCTGACGGCCAGGCCCAGGTAGGCGCGGGCGCCGTCCTTCCAGGCGGCGTCGAGTTCGAGGCCGTGCCGTCCGACGAGGCGCATGGGGGCGAGGAAGTCCTGGGAGCGGAAGCCGGTGGCCCAGATGATGGTGTCGGCGGGGAGGTGCTCGCCGTCGGCGGTGCGCAGGCCGTCGGGGGTCACCTCGGTTATCGGCTGGTCGACGACCTGGACGTTGGGCCGGTTGAGGGCGGTGTAGTAGTCGCTGGAGGTCAGGATGCGCTTGCAGCCGGGCTCGTAGCGGGGGGTGAGCCGTCTGCGCAGGTCGGGGTCGCGTACCGAGCGGAGGGCGAACGCGCACAGCGCGCGGACGTGCGCCGACAGCAGGCGGCGGGCGCGGGGGGTGACCAGGCCGGGGTTGAGCAGCAGTTCGAACCACAGGAAGATGCCGAGCCGGGACAGCTTCTGCACGGCGGGCACGCGCCGGTTGAGGGTTCGCCGCCAGCGGGGGTAGACGCGGTCGGGCTTGCGGCTGATCCAGTGGGCTTCGAGCTGGAAGACGGTCAGGTTCGCGGCGGTGGGGGCGATGAGCGGGACGAACTGTACGGCGCTCGCGCCGTTGCCGACGACGGCGATGCGCTTGCCGTGCAGGTCGTGTTGGTGGTCCCAGCGGGCGGAGTGGAACACCGTGCCACTGAAGTCCGCCAGACCGGGGATCTGCGGCACCGCCGGGTTGGACAACTGCCCGCAGGCGGCGACCAGCAGGTCGTGCTCCTCGACCCGGCCGTCGCCTAGATTGACCCGCCAGCGGCCCGTGCCGGCGTCGAATTCCGCGTCGGTCACCTCGGTGCGCAGCCGCAGGTTCGGTTCCAGCCCGTACTTGTGCACGCAGTGCCGCAGGTAGGCCAGGATCTCGGGCTGCTCGGCGAAGCGCCGGGACCAGTCGGGCTTGGGTTCGAAGGAGTAGGAGTACAGATGGGAGGGGGCATCGCAGGCGGCACCCGGATAGGTGTTGTCACGCCACACGCCTCCGGGGCCGTCGGCTTTTTCGTAGATGGTGATGTCGGTGAAGCCGGCCTTGATGAGGCCGATGGCCAGGCCGATGCCGCTGAATCCGCTCCCGACGATGGCGATCGAGACGTCTGTGCGCCCCATGTGCGGCTCCCTGCTGTGGGGTGGCGGGCGATACCGTCGAGCTCCCGCCTCAACACGCGGGAATTACCGACTTTCGTGTCGGTTAGAATGAAGGTAATACGGGAGGGGAGTCAAGACCATGGCGGAAATCTCGCCCAAGCCACGAATGCGGGCCCCGGCCCGCAGGGCGCTCATCACCACGGCTGCGATGGAGATCTTCGCGGACAAGGGCTACCACGCCACCTCGCTGGGTGAGATCGCGACGGCGGCCGGGGTGGCCCGGACGGTGCTCTACGACCACTTCCCCTCCAAGCGCGTGCTGCTGCTGGCGGTGATGCAGGAGCAGAATTCGGCGCTGATGGCCTACGTCGGCAGGCGCATCACCGGCTCGGGGCCGGCCGAGGAGCGGATGCGCTCCACGATCGACGCCTACTTCAGCTTCGCCCAGAGCAATCCCGCTGCTCGCAGGCTGCTGTTCGACCAGGCCGACGAGGACGACCCGGAGATCCGCACCGCGCGCAAGGGCATCCGCGAGACGCGCACGCACGCGGTGACGGCCCTGCTGGCGGGCGACATGCGCACGGTCGGGGTGGAGCCGGGCGAGCCGATCGCCGAGGCGATGGTCGAACTCATCATCACCGGCCTGGACGGTGTGGCGCAGTGGTGGGAGCGCAACCCCGACATGCCCAGATCGATGCTGGTCGAAGGGGCGATGCGGCTGCTGTGGAGGGGGCTGGGCAACGTGCAGTAGAGCGCATCGGCGCATCGGAATCGGCCGCCGCGGGGCTTGACGCCCCGCGGCGGCTTCTTCATAGTGGGGCGCACCACAACCGACGCACATGTCGGTTATCCACCCCCTGAGGAGATGCGTCGTGGAGGACAAGACTCCATCCGAGACCGGATCGGCGAAGGAGCAAGGCGGTGTGGGCCGCCGTCAGTTCGTCACTGGAGCGCTCACCGCCGCGGGTGCGGTCGCGGCAGCCGGTGTGCTGGGTGCCGGGCCGGCGTCGGCGGCCACGCCCGCTACCCGGCGTGCCCCCAGGACCGGCCGGGCCGCGGCCGGGCGCCGCGTGGCGGTGTTCGGCGGCGGGATGGGCGGGCTGAGCGTCGCCCACGAGCTGGCCGAGCGCGGCTTCCAGGTCACGGTGTACGAGCGCAAGGCGTGGGGCGGCAAGTGCCGCAGTATGCCGGTGCCGGGCACCGGGTCGGGCGGGCGCCAGGACCTGCCGGCCGAGCACGGATTCCGGTTCTTTCCCGGCTTCTACCAGAACCTGCCCGACACCATGAAGCGCATCCCGCTGGCCGGTGGCGGGACGGCGTTCGACAACCTGGTCGCGGGCGAAGAGGTCGCCGCGTTCTACAACGGCACCAAGTTCGTGCTGCCCGCCAAGGGCAGCATCATCGGCACGCTCAACCCCGGCTCGCTGCTGGAGTTCCTGCGCACCGCGGTCAACGTGGCCGGGAAGGTCCCGATCGGCGAGGTGGAGTACTTCCTGCAGAAGATGATCGCCTTCGTGACCAGCGGTCCGCTGCGCCGCTACAAGCAGTGGGAGAACATGAGCTTCTCCCAGTTCGTCCACTCCGAGAAGATGTCCAAGGCCTACAACGAACTGCTGGTGGAGATGTTCACCGGCACCCTGGTGGCGGCCAAGCCCGACAAGGCCAACGCGCACACGATGGGGCTGATGGCCGAGGCATGGGTCTACAGCACCCTCGGCCTGGGCGGCTACAAGGCCCCCGACCGGCTGCTGAACGCCCCGACCAACGACGCGCTCATCGACCCGTGGATGGCGCACCTGCGTTCGCTCGGCGTCACCTTCCAGCTGGATGCGACGCTGACCAAGCTCGACGTCGCCGACCGGAAGATCAGCGGCGCCCAGATCACCGGCGCCACCGGAACCACCGCGGTCGAGGCCGACCACTACGTCCTCGCCGTGCCGATCGAGCGCGCGGTCCCGCTGCTCAACGACGACATCCTGGCCGTCGACCCCAGCCTGAAGCTGCTGCGGGAGCTCACGACCGACTGGATGAACGGCATCATGATCTACCTGCGCCAGCCGATCGACCTGGCCGAGGGCCACGTCGCCTACGCCGCCCAGCCCTGGGCGCTGACCTCGATCAGCCAGGCCCAGTTCTGGAAGAAGAAGTTCAGCACGACCTATGGCAACGGCCAGGTCAACGAGTGCCTGTCGATCGACCTGTCGGCGTGGGACAAGCCCGGCATCCTCTACGGCAAGGCCGCCCGCGACTGCACCTCCGACCAGATCTTCAAGGAGGTCGTCGCGCAACTGCGCAAGGCCCTCCCTCTGGGGAAGGAGCTCATGCTCAACGACGCCAACATCCACTCCTACTTCATCGACCCGGCCATCACAGGCAACGGCACCCCACAGGTCGCCAACGACGAACCCCTGCTGATCAACAAGCCGAGCTCGTGGAACTACCGGCCCGAGGCCACCACCGCCCTGCCGAACCTGTTCCTGGCCTCGGACTACGTCCGAGCCGACATCAACCTGGCCACCATGGAGGGCGCGAACACCGCAGGCCGCAAGGCCGCCAACGCCATCCTCGACGCCTCCGGCGTCAGCGGAAAGAAGGCCGAACTCTTCGACCTGTTCCTGCCCGACGCCTTCCAGGGCTTCTACAACCAGGACGACAACCGCTTCAAGGCGGGCAAACCCAACATCTTCGACACCCGCGACCCCGCCACCCCCTGAGCGCGGTGGCTCCCCGACGGGCCGCCGTGCCCGTCTCCCACTCCAGGTGAATCGCCGCCGGTGACCCGGTGATCACTGCTCCTGATCACCGGACCGCCGGCGGCCGGGAAGGTTCACCCCACGCTCGTTCCTTTCCAGGACCTGGCGGTCTTGTCCACGAGCATCCACCTCCTCGGGCCCGACCTCCCTCAAGAGAGCCGCCAGCCGCTCCGGGGCGGGGCCCCACACAACCGCGACGACGAGCACACAGCCTCCTGGGAGATCGCATGAACCGTGAACCACGCCTGGCGGATCCGACGTGGATGACCAAACCTCCTTGGAAGCTCACCACGAGAATGCTGACCCCGAGCGATATCAGAGCCACTCCCACGCAGCTCGCGGTGTTCCGGTCCTTCGCGACGACCGGCGATCCACGAGCCGACGCGGTGGTGGAGATGATGGCCCGTCTCCCGGGAGCCACCGGCCGCCACCTGTTCGAGCAAGCCCTCCAGAACGGCATCGACGACCTGAAGGATCCGCCGCCTGAGCTGGTCGACCTGTTCGCGGAGGTCGACGCCGTCCCCTACTGGCTCGATCCCGATCTGCTCGACCGTGGTGCGCGGGTTGTGAGCCGGACCGGGTTGCTGGGGCTGACCATGGTCATGCCCTGCGCCTGCCTGTACGGCGGCTACCTCGCCTCCCGCGCCAACAAGACCCTCGTACGCACCGGTGAGCTGGACACCATGGCGGCGCGCCGCCTGGCCGAGACCGCCGGCTGGTGGGTCGAGGTCACCACCCCCGGCGGGCTCGGCCGCTTCGACCCCGGCCTGCAGCAGACGTTGCGGGTACGCATCATGCACGCCCAGGTACGGGCCGCCATGCACCGCCGCGACGACTGGGACCACGAAGCCTGGGACGCGCCGATCAACCAGATCCAGCTCACCGGCACCCTGCTGCTGTTCTCCCTCGTCATGCTGCTGGGCTCACGGGCCCTGGGACTGCAGTTCTCCAAGGCCGACCAGGCGGGCGTCCTCCACTTGTGGCGCTACGTCGGCCACCTCATGGGCATCCACCCCAACCTGCTCCCCGCCACGGGCAACGACGCCTGGCGACTTCTGTGGCTGGAAGCCGCCACCGAGTTCCAACCCGACCAGGACTCCCAGCGACTCGCTCGCTCCCTGATGAAGGCCGCCGCCCCCCTGATGCTGCCGCCGCCCTTGAAGAAATCCCCGCTCGCCCGCCGCATCCTGACCAGCTACCTGTTGTCCTACAGCCGTCTCATCCTCGGCAAAGGCAACGCCGACTTCCTCGGTGCCCCCGACGACAGGCGCTACCAGGCCGCCGTCGCAGCCACCGCCGCCATCGTCTTCACCGTGGAGACCGCCCGCCGCCTCATCCCGGGCGCCACCGGACTCAGCCAGCGGCTCGGCCACCGTCACCGCACCGCTATGAGCCGCCGCATGACCGCCGAACAGCACGCCGACCGCACCCACAGCCGCCACGACTCCGCACTGCAGCCCGCCGTCAACGGCAGACCCAACCCCTGCACGGCCCCGACATCGCCGGCGTGAACGCCTGAGGCCCAGGAGCCACATACGAGATGGCACGAACGTGCCCGGACCACATGGCCATCTCGAACAACCCGACCCGCAACCTATGGGAAAGAACATGCCCCACGCATCGGTCGTGCCCGCCCCGACAGCCGCCTCCCAGGAGCGATTCCTCGCACCCGAACTGACCGAGCTTCTCGACCCGGAGCTGCCCGCGCTCACCGACGAGATCGTCCGTGAGATCCAGCAATGCGTGCCCGACCTCGACCAACGGCTCCGCGACCGGCTGGAGGCACGCATCCGGCTCGGCGTCGAGCAGGTGCTGGACCAGTTCCTCCACCACCTCGCCGACCCCATCACGGCACGGGAGCAGACCGCCGACTTCCACCGGGCGCTGGGACGCGCGGCCTACCGGGCGGGCCGGACCATGGACGTCCTGCCGACCGCCTACCACACCGGCGCCCGGGTCGCCTGGCGCAGGCTGATCACCATCGGCCGGGACGCGGGCCTGGCTCCGGAGAGGATGTACGGTCTCGCCGAGACGATCTTCGGCTACACCGACCTCATCACCGCGGACTCGGTCCAGGGGTACAAGGAGATCCGCGAGAGCGACCCCCTCAAGCAGTGCCGCCGCCAGCTGCTGAAGCTGATCCTCGCCGACGTGCCCGCCACCACCCGCGACCACCTCTCCCGCCACGCCGACCAGGCCCGGTGGCGGCTACCCCGCACCGTGGCGTGCGTGGCGCTCGACCCCGAGTGGCGGAACAAGCGGCTCCTACCGCCAGCGGTGGGACCGGACATCCTGATGGACCTGGACGAGTCCGGTCCCGTCCTGCTCCTGCCCGATCCCGACGGCCCGATGAGCGGCCGGATGCTGGAACGCGCGCTGCGCGGCTGCCTGTTCGCCATCGGCCCCACGGTGCCCCTGTCCCGCGCGGCGCTGTCCCTGCGACTCGCCCGCCAGACCCTCATCCTGGGACAGCGCGGCGCCCTCCGATGTGACCGCTACCTCCGGTCCGTCGACCATCTGCCGGCGCTGCTGCTCGCGACCAACCAGGACATCATCGCGCTGATGAACCAGATCTACTACACCCCCATGAACGCGCTCACCCCCAGCCAGCAGGCCCGGCTCTCCGAGACCCTGCTGCTGTGCCTCGCCACCGGCGCACCCGCCCCCGAACTCGCAGAACACCTGTCCGTGCACCCCCAGACCGTGCGCTACCGGACGCGCCACCTGGAGGACCTGTTCGGCTCCGACCTGCGCGACCCGGAATGGAGAACGGCGATGCTGCTGCTCCTACGCGCCCGGCAGCTACAGGGCACCGTCCCGCGTCGCGAGCCGGTGCGCACCTAGAAGACGTCCTGGCACGGTGATCTGCTGAATCCAGGGTGACCAAGGAGATCTGAGCGGAGGCGGTCATATGACCGGAACCATTGTCACCCTGGCGGCGGCCACCCTGGAGCTCCTCGCCTGCGGTTTCTTCAAGGTCGCCGGCGAGCGGATGGAACCGTTGCGGGGGACCCGGCCGCTCCGGGTGCTGTCATTGGCCTTGAAGAACGGCTATTGGCTGTTCGGCATGCTGCTGATCCTCGACGGCATTGTGCTGCAGTTCCTGTCCCTCGAGCTGATACCTCTCAGCTCCGCGAATCCGTTGAACCTGATCCCGCTGGTGGTCGTGCTGATCATGGCGCTCGGCTACTTCCATGAGCGGCTCACCACCCGCGAGTGGGTGAGCCTGGCAATGCTGGCGGCCGCCACCGGGCTCATCGCGCTGTCGGTCGCGCACGGCCTGAACACCAGAACAGGCAGCGGCCTGCCCTCGCACGCGCTGTTCCTCGCCGTCGCGCTCCCCTCGATGGCGATCCCGCTCGTCATCTTCTCGCTGGGCGACCTGCGCCCGACCGGACGGCACGCGCGGGCGCTCGCCGGCATTGCCTACGGAGCGAGCATCGGGGTGCTCATCGGGACCGCCGAGTTCTCCGCGGTCGGTCTGTTCAACGCCTACCAGGCGGGCATCCGCGGGGTGGCGTTACTGGCCGAGCCGTACCTGTGGGTGATGGTGCTCGGCGCGGTCTTCGGGCTGGGCCAGATGCTGATCGCCCTGCAACGCTGCCGGCTGGCGATCGTCATCACGGTGGACGCGGTCGTCCTGCAGACCCAGCTCATCCTCATGTCCACCCTGCTGTACGGCGAGGGCTGGCCGCGCGAGCCGCTGTGGAGCCTGCTGCGCGCGGCCGGGTTCGCACTCGCCCTGATCGCGATCTTCACCTTCCCGCGGTACGAACCCGACCCCGTACGGCCGGGCGCGCCCGCCACGCGGCCCGGCCCCACCGGACACCAGCCCGTCACCTGACGGTGTGCGGCGCGATCCAGGCCGAGGGCCTGGCCGAACGGTTCGGCGACCAAGGCGCTCGACAGGGGAGCCTGACCTGCGCACCGACACCGCGCTGAGAGTGCCCGGCCTCAACCGGGCGGGTCGCGCCGTTCGTCAGAGGGTGGAGTGTCTGGGCTGAGGTGAGCGGCCCAATCCCCCGCTTGGGGTGAATTGGGCCGCTCGGCGTTTGAACTCTTCTGCGTTGTTCGCGTTTGGGTTGATGTGGTGAGGTGGTTAAAGGTTCAGTGCTTGGGACGTCTGGATCCGGCCCTCAGCTGGGGAAGTCCCTGAACGATTCCGGCGGCGAGGCCGAGGGTCGCGAAGACCCACCAGATGTGGTGGAAATTGGTCAGCCCGGAGCCGTGTCCGGGGGTGCCCAGGAGCGCGACGAAGATACTGATTCCTAGAACCGCGCCGAGCTGCCTGAAGCTGGAGTTGATTGCGGAGCCGACGGCGAACTGCGCTGGGGGTAGTTTCGCGACGGCGGCGCCGGATTGGACTGGCAGGGTCAGTCCGATGCCCAGGCCGGTGAGCAGGGTCCAGGGCAGCCAATGGGTGACCCAGTGCGGGGATCCGCCCACGGACAGGGCGAAGCCGAGGCAACCGAGGGCCCAGGCGAGCGCGCCGGCGAGTAGTACGGGCCGGTGTCCGGTGACGCTGGCGAGTTTTGTTGTCGAGCGTGCGATAACGGTGACGACCACCGGTCCCGCGGCGCTTGCGAGCGCTGCTCGCAGTACGGAGTAGTGCCACTCGGTCTGGAGGAATATCAGGTTGGCCAGTAGGAGTCCGAAGAAGGCCGTCGAGAACAGCAGTGTGGCGACGTTGATTTCCCGGAACTGGCGTTCCTTGAAGAGGGCGAGGTTCATGACCGGTCGTGTGGCCTTCGAGGTACGCCACAGGAATACGGGCAGTGTGAGGGCCGCTCCGGCGAAACCGGCCACCACCCATGCACTGGACCAGCCGCGGGTCGGACCCTCGATGATGGAGTAGCTGAGAAGCGCGGGGATCGCAGCGACCAGGATCGCCCCGAGGGGGTCGGGGATACCGGATGCCTTCGGGTCACGGGTTTCGTGGAGCAGTCGCATGCCCAGCATGATGACGACCGCCGCGATCGGGATATTGACCAGGAAGATCCAGCGCCACGACGAGTATTCGGTGAGCAGCGCGCCGAGGGTGGGACCCACCGCGGCTGCTGCTGCGGCCATCGCGCCCCAGACGCCTATCGCGACATGACGGCGGGGACCTGGAAACTCGTGCAGGACGAGCGCGAGAGACGACGGTACGACGAGCGCGGCGAAGAGCGCCTGCAGGGCCCGAGCCGTGATCAGTACTCCGGCGCCCGGTGCCAGCCCGCACAGGGCGCTCATGACGGCGAAGCCGGCGATACCGATGACGAAGACCCGCTTGCGCCCGTATCGGTCGGCGATTCGGCCTGCCGGGATGAGCATGGCCGCGAACACCAGGCTGTATGCGTTGAGCACCCAGGCCAGGTGTCCGGTGGTGGTGCTGAAGCTCCGGCTGATCGTCTCGAAGGCGATGTTCACGATCGTTGTGTCGAGGAAGACCACGAAGGCGCCGAGGCTGCCGAGGGCCAGTACCCACCGAGCCCGCCGGTCGCCCGCGGTCACCTCGGGATCTTCTAGTCCGCCAACGGGTCCGGTCTGGCGCCCTGTGACGGGCGCGAGCTCTGCAGCGGACATGATGCTCCACTTCTAGTGGGTTGTGATTTGCTACCGACTCGGGTACCGTACCCCAGTGAGTTGGAAAATCCAACTGAGTGGGTTCGGCCCACGCGGGGAACGTGAGGGAAATGATGAGGAGTCAGTGGTGGCGCGCCGGCAGGTGGCGGTGAGAGCGTGTCCCTTGGCGGCGTCGCTGGAGATAGTGGGCGAGCGGTGGTCTCTGCTCGCCATACGCGAAATCACCTACGGTGTTCACCGCTTTGGCCACATAGCCGCTTACACCGGCGCATCCCGGAACATTCTCGCCGACCGCCTCCGCAAGCTCGAAAGCGCAGGAGTGGTAGAGCGGCGACAGTACAGCGAGCATCCGCCAAGGTATGAGTATTACCTCACCGAGGCCGGACAGGAACTGCAACCCGCACTGCTCGCCCTCTTCCAGTGGGGCGACAAGTGGACTGAGGTGAAGTCATCCCTGGTGGTGCGGCACACCTGTGGGCATGACCTGAAGATCCAGCGGAGCTGCTCTCACTGCGGAGACTCCGTCTCAAGGGAGACGATAGAGTTCGCACGCTCAGGCGACTTTTAATGCCAAGGTGGTCTGATCGGAAATAGTGGCCTTCTGCGGAGCCCTTGCCAGTGACGGAAATATAATGGATTCGAGGGCCCCGGGCGCCAGCTAGCGATCGGCTTTCACGTGTGACACTTAGGACGCCCGCAGTCATCCTGACGCGGATTTCAAATCGAATGGAGCTGAATCCCATTTAGAGATCCTCGATGGGACTGCTTCTGTGTATCAATAAGGGAGAGCGATATGACGGACAAACTGATCCTGGTGACCGGAGCCGCAAACGCAGGGTCCGTGGGGCGGAAGGTGATCGAGCGCTTGCGGAGTAGTGGGCTGCCGACTCGTGCGCTGGTCAGGCAGGATGACGAGCGTGCCGAAACTCTCCGTGCGGCGGGCGCCGAGGTCGTTGTCGGGGACCTCACCCGGCCGGCGGACGTTGCGCGTGCACTTGAGGGTTGCCATCGGATCTACTTCGGGATGAGCGTCTCGAGCCACTATTTGGAGGCGACGGGGGCGGTCGCCGCTGCCGCACGCGAGCACGGGGCCCTGGAGGTCTTCGTCAACATGTCACAAATGACGGTCTCGCAGATGACGCTGACCAGCAGTTCGGAATCACGCCAGCAGCGCCTCCACTGGCTGAGCGAACAGATTCTATCCTGGTCGGGCCTTCCGGTTGTTCAAGTCAGGCCGACCATCTTCATGGAAAATCCGCTGTTCCAGCTTGGAATCCGCTCGACGCCAGAAGGAATCACCATCCAGCTGCCTTTTGGCTCCGGACGCACCTCGCCGGTCTCCACCAGCGACGTCGCAGACGTGGTCTCGACCATTCTGACTGAGCCCAGCCCCCATCTGGGCCAGGTGTACGAACTTACAGGGCCGGTGTCCAGGGATATGTACGGTATCGCGGACCAATTCACCGAAGCAATGGGCCGCCACGTCACCTATGTTGACGTACCTTCTGGCGAGTGGGCCCAAGCGCTGGCAGGAGTAAAGCTTCCGGACCACCTGTTCGAGCATATTACGACCATGACTCGACTGCAGCGCGAAAATCGATACGATCGAATCTCCACAGATATCGAGACCATCCTCGGCAGGCCGCCCCTCGACGTTCGGTATTTTGTCGAGACTAACCCGCAGCTATTCCGGTAAGTCAGCCCTACTGACCCGAGGCAAAAGAAGTGAGCCTCATGCTGGGTAGAAACCAGGAGGCACGCGCGTGCCGGAGGGCGCACGCGGACCCTGATGCCGAGTTGGGTGGTCGCCAGCCCGGGGTTCCAGACCGGTTGCAGCACTTGATCACCCACTGGGTAGCGTCTGCCTTCTGCAACACGACGATCACAGTCCCGGATGTGCTCACCGGTACCTGTCGTCGATCTCGGTAGAGCCGGCCTCGGCCAACGCGGCTGCCCGGCTGTCGATCAAGGCGTGATGTTGGCGCCGAACACCACGCGTGACGTGCCCAGTTCAGAGGAGCAGGCCCGGCAGGATGCCACGCAGACGGGCCTTCCCCTTTGATAGTGCCTGATCAGCGCAGCGTCGGCGGTCGCTGCTCGGTGGTTCTAGGTGCTGGTCGTGTTGATCTCGGTTCGGGACCGGCGGGCGGGGTTGGTCCATCGTCGGTAGGTGACGAAGGCGGTTCTCACTTCTGGGGCGAGGAACTGGCCAGTGGACTCTGCTGAGTCCCATAGAGAGTTGATGAAGGTTGGACCGTCGGACTCTTCCCAGCCGTCAGGGGCTTGAGCGATGACCTGGGCGAACAGTTGCAGGGCGTCACCGTGGCTCCATGCCCACATGGACACCGACGCGGGTGTGTGAGCCCAACGGGTCACTTCCCAGACGACTTCCCGCACATCGTCGAGCGCTTCGAGGCCGGCTGCGGCGGCACGCGCGATGTTCTCCGCTTCGCTGACGTCGTGGGTGAGCGTGTAGAGGTCGATCGCCACGTCATCTCGCCAGGGCCGGCCCAGGATCTGCTCGCCGTCGGCCTTGATCTCGAATCGCCCGGTGGGCTCCAGGATCTCCTCGGGAACTGTCAGCATCGCTTGCAGTGACGGAGCCCAGACGATGCACATCCAGTCCAGACGGTCCTCGGTCGGGCGGGCACCGTTGACGTAGACCTCCTCGCCGATCAGCGCGCTCACATCGACGGGTTGATCAAATTCCAGGTCATCCCATTGGAGTTCCTGCCCGGTCGCCTTTGTGATCTTCACGATTTCGCCGAACAGGAACCGTGGCACCTGTGGCCCGGTCACGAGCACGACCATACATAGGTCCAGCCGTGACCTCCGTCGACCAGGTCAAGGCGTCGCAGCTCGTACACGGGGTCTTCGAACGCGTCCAGGGTCCGCCACTCCTCGGCCGTGAGACCGGTGATCAGGTAGCCGCTGGTTGTGCCCTGTCCGGGGACGAGTCAGGGGTAGACGCGGCTGGGGAGTGCTGTCACGCGCCAACGGGTGGCCGATCGGCTCGCTGAGTACGCCGCTGCGACCGTCATGCAACGCATGCTGGTGATCTTTCATGGGCGAACCGCTACTCGCGGGCGCTTCCACTCTTGCCGCGTTCGCCGACGATATCCGGTCACGGCACAGCCGCAACCTCCGCGAATCCGTGAGCGTCTGGCTTGGTGCCTACCCCGGTTATCACAAGGGAATCTGGATCGCCTGGGTCCGCCGCAGCTGATGGGGTGGCAGAAGAATCGATATGGGACGAATATGTGGCGTCATGCCTCGCGGTCCTGGGGTTGGGCGCCTACCACCAGTGGTTGGGCGGGCCTTCCATCACCGTCGGCAAGCCGGTCCCCCTTGACCAGGGGGACCGGCCCCAACGGGCAGCCCATAATGGTCGTTACGCTGATCAGCTATAACGACTTTTCGTTGCCTAGGGCGAGCACCCTGCATGGACCTGGTCGGTCGGTATGACATGGTTGCGCAGCGAGGTCAGAGGTTTTTGATGATCCCTCCGTCGACCAGGTACTCGGCGCCGTTGATGTTGTTGGGTGATGCCACGAACGCGATGAGCCTGGCAACCTCTTCGGGGGTGCTGATGCGGCCGGTGCTGGCGCCGAGGGAGTCCGTCATCTGCTGAACGAAGTTCTGGTGGGAGACGCCCTGTTCCTGCGCGATCCGACCAATGAAACCGTCCGGGTCGGTCCAGACTCCGGTAAGGATCGGGCCGGGCGAGACGGAGATGGCGCGTACGCCCTGGTCGCCGAATTGCTCGGCGATCACTTTGGTGAGGGCGTTGAGAGCGGCCTTGGCGACGTTGTAGTGGGCGGGGCCGGCGCTGACCAGCCGGGCGCCGGCGGAGGAGACGTTGATGACCACCCCGTTGCGTTCGATGAGGCTTGGCAGTGCGGCGCGGGTCACCCGCAGGGCGCTGTAGAAGTGCAGGTCGAAGGTCTGTTTCCAGGCGTCGTCCGGCAGGTCGAGCATGGTGTTCAGGGCGCCTTTGACCAGGTCGTCGGTGTCGCCGATGCCCACGTTGTTGACCAGCACGTCGATCCCGCCGAGTTCGACCATTGCGCGGTCGATGAGCTCGGCCGCTCCCTCGGCGGTGGTGAGGTCGACGGGCACGTGGACCGCCTTGGTCTCCTTGAGCTCCAGGGTGGTACGGCGCGAGCCGGTGACCACGCGCATCCCCTCGCCCAGGAGGGTGCGTACGACGGCGAGGCCGGTCCCCTTGCTGCCTCCGGTGACCACGGCGGTCTTGCCCGCGAGTTGCAGATCCATGATTTCTCCGTTCGACAGGAACTTACGAGGTGTGAAGGGATTGGCGAGCCAGGTGTGCCCGGTCCGGTCGCCGGGGGCGCCGTCGCTGCCCAGTGCCTGCGAGCGCGGTCACTGCGACGCCGATGAGGGACACGCCGAGCGGTACGGCCAGCGCCGCGCGCAGGCCGCCGAGCAGCGCCGATGGTGAGATGCCGGGCCCCGCGTAGGCGTCGTTGACGGCCGTGATGACCGCGAGGACGAGCGCGGGCCCGAGTTGGAAGGACGTGTTGATCAGGCCCCCGGCCACGCCTTGTTCCTCGGCCGCGATGCCGCTGGTCGCGGCGATGTTCAGCGGTCCGTAGGCGAACGAGAAGGCCAGGCCGACCAGCACCATGGCCGGGAACATTCCGGTCGCGTAGCCCGAGTTCCGGCCAAGCGGAAGCAACAGGGCGTAGGCCAGAGCGGCCGAACTTAGCCCTGCCAGAATCATCGGGGAGGTGCCGAAACGCCCCACGAGCGGGGCCGCGATCCGCGGCGCGAGCAACGCCACGACGGTGCCCGTCGGGCAGACGGCCAGGCCCGTCTGCAGGGCCGACCAGCCGCGAACTTGCTGCATGTACAGGGTGAGGATGAACAGGCAACCCACCCAGCCGCCGAGTAGCGCCATCGCGGCGATGTTGGCGCGGATGACGGGTCCCGAGCGCAACAGGCCCAGCCGTACCAGCGGTGTGCGGGCGCGCCGTTCGATCAGGACGAAGACCGCGAGGATCAGGCCGACGCCGACGAGCGAGCCGGCCGTGCGCACCGAGTCCCAGCCCGCCTCGGGTGCCTGGACCAGGGTGAAGACGAGGAGCAGCATCGCCGCAGTCGCGGTGACGGCCCCGGCGACGTCGAAGCCCTGCCGAGCGCCCGCCCGACGGGGGGATCCAGGCACCAGCCACAGCGCACCGAGGAGCGTCACGGCGGCCATCAGAACCGGGGCGAAGAACACCCAGCGCCACGACATGTCCGTGAGCAGGCCGCCCACGACCAGGCCCAGGGCGAATCCGGATGCGCCCGTCGCGCTGTAGACCGAGAGCGCCCTGTTACGGGCGGGGCCCTCGGCGAAGCTCGTGGTAATGATCGATAGTCCGGCCGGGGCGGTGAACGCGGCGCTGACACCGGTGAGAAAGCGGGCGGCGATGACCACCTCACCGGTGCCCGCGAAGCCACCCACGCCCGAGGCGACCACGAACACCCCGAGCGAGACCAGAAACATCCGGCGGCGGCCCAGCAGGTCCGCAGCGCGGCCGCCCAGCAGCAGGAAACCGCCGAATCCCAGCACGTAACCGCTCATGACCCATTGCAGCGAGCGGGGGGACATGCTCAGATCCGCGCCGATCGAGGGCAGCGCGACGCCTTTCATCGACACGTCGAGGCCGTCCAGGAAAAGCGCCCCGCACAACACGAGCAGCGTGCCCCAGGCACGTCCGCCCAGCCTCGCGCCTTCGACGGCAGTGGTTCCCGATGTCTCCACGCAGAGCCTTCCTTGAATGGACCGATCGGTCCCGGACCGATTGGTCCGTATCATTCAGGTATGTGCGGTCGCTGTCAACGGAGTCGCGCGATGTCATGGACCGATCAGTCCGTTATGCTCGAGGCGGAGGTGTTCGATGGCCCGCAAGCCGGATCCGGGCGCGCGTGACCGCATCCTGGACGTCGCGACGCGCCTGTTCGCCGAGCAAGGTGTGCGCGCTGTGGGGTTGCAGCAGATCATCGACGAGTGCGGCTGCGGCAAGAACCTGCTCTACCGTGAGTTCGGCAGCAAGGACGAGCTGGTCGTCGCCTATCTGGAACGCTGCCGCCAGAACTGGAGCGCGATCTTCGACGAGGCGGTCCGTGCGGACGCGACCGACGCGGCGCAGCGGCTCGTCACCCTGGTCGACGCGGTCGCGAGAGGGGCCGTCGAAGACGGCTTCCGAGGCTGCCCCCTGCGCAACGCCTACGCCGAGTTCCCCGACGAGGCCCACCCGGCCCACCAGGTGATCATCGCGCACTACACCGAACGGC
Organism: Actinomadura scrupuli; assembly: GCF_050971785.1. Classification (NCBI taxonomy): domain Bacteria; kingdom Bacillati; phylum Actinomycetota; class Actinomycetes; order Streptosporangiales; family Thermomonosporaceae; genus Actinomadura; species Actinomadura scrupuli. The sequence goes on from NZ_JBPCCU010000001.1 coordinate 1,686,776, forward strand.
AGGATCAGCTACGCGAGCTCGCCGAGCACGCCCGGGCGCGCGACCCGGACATGCTGGCCGACCGCATCGCCCTGATCATCGACGGCATCAACGCCAACGCCGCCGTACTCGGCAGGAATGGCGCTCTTCGTGCTGCCGTGACCTTCGCTGAGGACACCGTCAGAACCCATATCCAGCCGGCCTGAAGCCCAGAGGTCCGGTCGGCTGGGAACACATGCCTGTCGCCAACGGCGGTGCGGCTGCCAGCCCCGCCGCGTCGAGCCGGGTGACCTGATCGGGTGTCGGGCTCCAGCCACGGCGCCGAGGTTCTGCTGGAGTTGCTCCTCGTTGCGAGCGCCGATGATGACGGAGGAGACCGTCGGGCGCCGCGGCAGCCAGTTGATCGCGATCTGCGGGATGGTCCGGCCGGTCTCCTGCGCGATCTCGTCGACGGCGTGGTCGTCATACTCAGCCCTGGTATCAAACGGTTCGGCTACTTCGAACTGTTGGTAATTATCGTTGCGCGCTCGAACATGGGCGTCTCTCTCAAGAGCCTGATGGTGCGCATGGGCCATGACAACGAGCGGACCGCGCTGATGTACCAGCACCAGTCGGCTGCCGGTGACCGCAGGAACGCTGATGGCTGGACAAACTCCTGCAAGCGGAGAAGGACCAGGGCGAGAATGATGAAGGTGAGGCGGAGGCGCTGATCCCCACGATCATCTCTCGCCACAGGGAAGCGGAGCGCCCATACGCCCGCCCGCCCGTCCGGAACGGCCGCGCAGCCACAGTGCGCGCAGCGCGGCCTCGGTGGCGAACCGCTTGTCGGGATCGGTGAGCTCCTCCCGGAGCGTCTCTTCCAGCACGCCCCAAACACCACAGAACACCCACAGTGCATAACCGACAAAAATCGAGTATGCCCAGGTCGGAGGTGGCGCACCCGGCAGGATTCGAACCTGCGACCGTCGGATTAGAAGATGGATCATGACCGTCCACAGCCGTCCACAGTCGTCCCTCAACCTGTTCCGGGACGTCTTGCGGCGGACCTCCAGTCCAGATCCGTCCATGCTCATCCAGGCCCGCTGTTAGCACCAGCGTTAGCAACTCGGCTCCTGTAAGTCCGGCTGCTCGAAAGGGGATTGAGGCGGCGCGGATGAGATCCGGAGTGCTCGTCCGCGCGAACGGCGAGGTGTTGGGACAGATCTGACCGCGCGGACGAGCACTCCGGCTCGCGGGGGGCTGGGGGCTGCGAAGCCCCCAGAGTCGCGCTCGCTCTGCCATCGTCAGCCGGCCAGACGCTGAAGAACCTTCTGATCCGTAGATCCCCAAACGATCTCCGCCCCCGTTCGCATCAGTCCGCCACGTGCCGCGTCCCATGACCCGCCGTCCAATGCCATCCGCACTCGTCCGAGATCGTTCGCCCCGGTGGCTCCCACCGTGGCTCCCCGGAAGCGGCGCGGCAGCGATCGCCCCGGCCACGAGCCGCCGCAAGCAGTCCGCTGCGATCGTCACGGCCTTGCCCAGAGCAGGCGCGAGTCAGCATCGCCGAGTCGTGGGCTCACCCATGGGCCCGGAGGCTGTGGCCTCATGGTCTCGATTCAAGCCCGCTATCCGGCTGGCTACCTTCCCTTTCGCGCACCTGTATCGCATTCGTCGAGTACAACATGCGAAGTCGATCAGCAATGGCCTCCAATGAGTCACTAACGGCCTGGTAGAAGCTGTTTCGTCGCTGCTCAGATTTAAGCGCATTACTGTCCATATATAGGGGGAGCGCTGCGCTTCCCACCCGTCCGATTGCCTCGGACGTGAATCGATCAAGGACAAGCGTTGCAACGTGTCCTCGCCGCACGTTGGCAGCCATGATGCGCTGCTTAGCCGCTTCTCCGCCTGGATATTCATGCCAACTCTGCCCCGACTTATGCGCAGCAGCGAGAAGCGGGATTACATCGTGAAGCTCGTCGACGAGATCCCGAATCACGGAGTGGGCCTCAGTCAGCCCTTGCCTCTCGAATGCGAGGCGATCACGGCGGTCTTGCTCATCCCATTGCGCACGGCGGGCGAGTCGTTCGCGCTCAAGGGTGCGCTTGTCTCGACGGCCCTCTAGGAGCAGGCTGCCGAAGAACCCAAGGATCAGCGTTATGACTGGCAAGACAGCATTGAAGATGGCCACGGACACAATATGCCTGAGGGCGAAGAACTCGGCCACATCGGCAGGACTCCCCAAACCTTCCTGGCCAGGTCAGACTGTAGATTAGCACCCGCGTTAGCAAGATCCACACCGCCGATTGCCCGGAATCCGAGGGCAAGCCGACCCGGAGCGCAGGGCCGGCCACGGCCCGAGCACCGGAAGCGGCGCGGCGTGCGCCACGAGGCGCTGTTTGACCGTGCGGGGGTGGAAGGACTCCGCCGATGGCCTGTCGTAGCGGGTCGTTTGAAGTTGGAGGCAGGCTGACCCCGGAGTCGCGGGTGAGGGTGGGAGCAGCCTCGACAATGTCGGGACGTGCCGGTACTGCCGGACGGCACGGGTCCGGTTAACGAGCGGGAAAGGTGTACGTGAGGAACCAGCGGTGTAAAGCCCTTCAAGGCTTCCACCAGCTCAAATCTGGCAGATATGGGCTGGGTTGCGGTGCGTACCCGCCGGGCGGTGCCCGGCGGGGAACTCCTGGGCCGGTTGTCGCCCTTGGCCGGGAGGTCCTGGTGAAGGTCTACGGCGTAGCCAGGACGATGCCGCAGGGGCATAGCTGGACACCTCCTCTCGCGAACGGTCAGCAGTGAACGTGGGAACCATCTCGTGTCGTTCCCCGGTTCCGTCCTGTCCAGGGATGGTCGGGGATAGGTGCGTCGTCTGCCGAAGGTGCGGGGTGGGGCGGAGCCTGCGTAGTACTCCGAGCGCGGGAAAGCCACGTACATGGGGAAGGCAGGCAGCCTGAGGTGGCCGAGTGGCGGGTACTGAGCATTCAGAACAAACTGCACCGCTGGGCCGGCGAGGATCCCTCCCGCCGGTTCGATGATCTGTTCAACCTGGTCGCTGATCCGGCGTTCCTCGTGGTCGCGTGGCGTCGGGTCCGGGGCAACACCGGGTCCCGCACGGCGGGCGTCGACGGGCTTAGACGTCGTTTCATTTGGCAAGTTGGCGGTGGCAGATGAAGGCGGCGGCTATGGCGGTGAAGGCCAGGAAGTGTTCGGGTTTGCGTTCGTAGCGGCGGTGTAGTCGGCGGAAGCCGTTCAGCCATGACATCGTGCGTTCGACCACCCACCGGTGGCGGCCCAGGCGCTGGGAGGACTCGATGCCTCGCCGGGCGATGCGATGGGTGATTCCGCGGCTGCTCAGCCATCTTCGCAGGTGGTTGTAGTCGTAGCCCTTGTCCGCGTGGAGCTTGCCGGGTCTTCGGCGGCGAGGGCCGCGAGGAGAGCGGATCGGCGGGATTCCCCGCACCAGTGGTTCCAGGGCCTGGCTGTCGTGGGTGTTGGCGGCGGAGATCCCGACAGACAGCGGCAGTCCGGCACGGTCGACGATCAGATGGATCTTCGACCCGAACGTGCCGCGGTCGACAGGATTCGGGCCTGT